>DHXK01000213.1 GCA_002413665.1 Legionellales bacterium UBA5158
TGTATAAGAGACAGGCCTCAAGTCATGGGAGCATGCTTAGCCCATTTTTTCTTTGCGCAAAAAACATTATTAATTGAAGCAAATGCCGTGTCAGATAATCCCTTGGTTTTTGCAGAACAAGATGAAATTATTTCAGGTGGGAATTTTCATGCTGAACCGGTGGCAATGGCAGCGGATACTCTTGCATTAAGTATCGCCGAGATTGGTGCATTATCTGAAAGGCGTTTGGCTATGTTGACTGATCCGCGTTTTAGTAATTTACCGCCTTTTTTAGTGGATAATGCAGGCATTAACTCAGGTTTCATGATTGCGCAAGTGACAGCAGCAGCGCTTGCTAGTGAAAATAAATCTCTCGCACATCCCGCCAGCGTGGATAGCATACCGACTTCTGCAAACCAAGAAGATCATGTCAGCATGGCAACCTATGCTGCACGCCGACTATTACCTATGACAGAAAATACAAACGGAATTATTGCGATTGAATTGCTAGCTGCGTGCCAAGGAATTGATTTTCGTCGTCCTTTAAAAACATCGCCCATATTAGAAATGGTCTTTGCGGAAATCCGTCGGCATGTAGAATTTTACAGTCAGGATAGATTTTTCGCGCCAGATATTTCTGCAATCAAAAAAGTGATTGAAGCAGGAATCTTAAAACAAATAACTGGCTTGAAAATTTAACGGCTACCCCTAGTTTTACTTGCTGGAGCAGAAGCTGCTGAAGAGCCTGGGGTCGGATCGTATAGTAGCTCAGGTTCTTGCACAAAACTCATAGGACGTGACGAAGCTGCACTCGTTGCCGCAGCAGATGATGCTGCGGGAGTGACAGGCAAGAATATACTTAAATGGTTGGGCACGGCTCTGGCTGATGCTGCTACTGGAGTTGAAGGGACGGAAAGACTCAAACTACTAAGCCCCTGCTCTACGGAGTGTAAATCGCATGCTGCCTTCTCTGCAGATCGCATATCAGCCACAACTTTAAATAAACAAAGACTGAGCGCAGAGGCTTCATCTATATTTTCCATTAAATAATAAGTTCCACAACCACCGTTATTTTTTAAATCAGTCGCTAATTTTTCTAGCTCATCAACGGTTGTAAACTTTCTGACTATATTTATTTTGAAATTATCTTTATTGCTTAATAGTATAAAGTCTAATTCTTCTGAAGCTTTTGGATGTCCCGCAATTGCTGCTTCAATTAATAAACTATTAATAAATTGAAGCTGCTTATGAGCGGCAATCTTAGTACGTTGCGAGATGGCCTCCTTTACCTGCTGATCAGTTAATTCTAAGAAATCCCAATTGCTATTTTTATAATTAACCTTAGCGTATTCTTTTAATATTCCTGAAGGATGGTTACCTACATGACATCTAGTTAAAAGATTTTCTGTGCTCATCACCCGAAATAGATGCTCTTCTTTAATGTGCTTTGCTTCACGAAGAGCAAGCATTTCTTTTTCTCTTGCCTGAAGAACCTCGAACTCAAGCACATTAACATCAGCCGCTGACTCTCGGCTATCAATAATTTTTTTACAGTCCGCCATAAACTGCCTATCTGCTTGATGTACCCGATTACGATAATGGTGTTCGGCCACATCTCGCTGAGCGCGCATCGTTTTGTGATAATAGATATCTTCTTCACTGCTACCCTTCGGAAGCTCATAGTGATCATGTGAGTTCAGCCAAACGGGTTTATTCTTGTAAGTGGAATGATATAACAAGGCCATCGCTAATTCGTAATAATCAGCTGACGTTTGAGGGCATTCACTCAAACAAATCTTTATTTCATCTTGAGTGCCTTTTTTATAGACCCATTGCGGCTGGCCATGGCTACCCGGAATGTTTATCCTGTCAACAGGGGAAAACTGGAAGTGTCTTTCAAGACCATGTGAGAACTTTTCGCTGCGAATTGATGACATCTATGCCTACCCCAAAAGAAAATAACTGGTGCAAGTATACACAATTACACCATCAATGTCCAATTATTTAACTTGTCGTCCTCTCTGTTGGTGCATTAAGAAAAGATTAACTAGCCGATTTTAGCGTTAATTATTTACAATGCTAGGACCACCGCAAGGCCTTTCTTTTTAACCTTATCTTTTTTGTCTTCTGGTGCAATAAGCGGTTGCTCTATAGGTTTAAATAATCTAGATGATGAGTATGGCAAAGCTTCACCAAAGTGACATTTGGCAATCAAAATCCCATGCACTTCCTTTACATCACTGCTAGGTCGCGCGATATTCAGCGCAGCGACCACTTGCGAGCTGGCGTCATCCAACACTATTCCCCCTGGCGGAGTGGTGTATTCATATGTAGGTGCCATAGCCGCTGCAGAGACGGGGGAGGTAAAAAAGTCCTTCACTTTCATCGAATCAAGTGAATCAAGATTCAATATATCTGATGGCTCAGTCTTAACGGAGGCAGAGGATAATGAGGCCTTAGGTAAAACTTCCGACGCTTGCGGCCGCCCTAGTTGCAAATAGAGAGAAGACATTAATCCTTCATCTTCTATGATACTCGAACAGGCAGCAGAAGGTTCATCCATTCGCACTACGTACGCATTAGAAAAATCTACCGATGTATCATCCCCTAAAAAAGAAGGGGCAGAAGGCCCAATCTGGGCTTGCTTAACAGATGCTGGGATACAACTAGCACTCACCCAAATCTTTGCAGCTTGTGGAGCGGATTCAATCACTGGTTTTGCTTTTTGCATCACACTAGTTTTTAATTTCTTTATTATTCCAACAACATCTTCCAGCGGCTCTTCGATATAGAGTACATTGACTTCTTCTTTTATTTTGCCAGCGACTAACCCCAAGAAATTACTTGCCAAAAGAGGGGTAGCAAAACTTGACATATTTAATTCGTGCATCGCGTGTTTAATATGAGATTTAAAATTTTCTGGAATAGCTGGCTTCAATAAAAAAGCATCCGGATTTAATAGTATCTTGTTTTGGTTTTTTTGTTCATCGACTATAGCTAAACACCACTTCGCGAAATCTAGATATTTAAATCCTACTTCTGCAGCCTTGAACGTCAAATAATCGGTCGCTTCTTTGATAAAAGCTTGCAAACTTTCTTCAGTCATACCACTAAAACGCTTCTTGACCATTTCCATATTCGTAGATAGCAACAATACTTTTGTGCACAAATAAAGTTTACGTCGTACACTACCCTGGAATATCGAAGAACGATTAAGATAATAATGCATTAACTCGGCCACAGCCGGCAAATAATCATCGTTCACAAGAGCATATTGATAACCCCAGCTTCTAATACGATACGAACGCCTGCTTTTCACTTGTAGTTTTTTATCTTCAACTATTAACTTTTGCTGCTGTTCTGTTTTTTCTTTTTGTGAAATATATTTCTTTAATACTTTTGAAGTGTCAGCAATTGCCAGCACTCCTGATTCTTCAAGTATCAGTAATTTAGCTTTTGCAACATCATCTACTTTTTCTTGTTGAGATAATTCTTCTAAAAATTGTACTTGGGCATCTACTTCATCTTGACGTTTTTTTCCTGCTAAAATCGCAGAATAAGATTGAGTCACTCTCTCAATGTCAGCGAGCTTGTTTTTTTGTTGACTACTTAAATGCAGTGTTTCTTTCATAGACTCTAACTGACAAATAATAACTTTTAATTTTTCAGTGTCGTTAATATTGCTATAAAATGTCAATGCCTCTTGATATAAATCAATTGCTTGATCAAGATCTCGAGCAAGACCTGCAGCTGGAATGGCTGAACTTATGTCTCCATGAAGCACTGCGGCTTGATAAGACCGAAATGCATTAGCATTTCCTGTTTCAGTCTGTTGTTGTGCATAAACATCCCCTAAACGTCGGTAAATAGTGGCGCATTCATTTTTCCTATGGGAATTGATATACAAACCTAACAATTTTTTAAGAGAAGCCTGATCTCCTGAAGCGATTAAACATTCTAGGATAAATTGTTTTACACTAGCAGAAAACTTAGGATATTTTTCGTGATCAATACTGTCTAACTTATCCAGAATAGTTTGCTCTACTTTTCTCTCTGGAGAAATAAGTTGCAGCATAAAATTAAATAATTGTATTTTATCTTTTTCATCTTGAGCTTTATCCATTACTGATATTAATAGCTGCAAGAGAGTTTCTTTATCCCAATAAGTATAGCTCGTATATGATGATCTAATACTAGGGCACAAAGCCAAAATATATTGAAATAATTCTTCTTCATCATGAATATTCTTACTCTGCAAAAATAAATGAGAGTAAGAAAAATAAAGATGTAAATTTGCATAAGGCAACAGCTCACTGTGCTTTACTTTTTTCAGCACAGGAATCGCTTTAATAATATTTTTAGTGAGCCCTTGAAAGCCAGAGAGCAAGCTTATTCCGTCTATTAAGTTGGCTTTATCATCTTTATTTGTATCGGGTAATATTTCTAAAAAGAGGAATTTTTTTATTTCTTCTGTTAGAGAGTTAGGTGATAAACGCTGCAAAGCATCTTCCACTAAACGAACGACGTTGAAACATTCCTGCATATCATCAAACTGATGATGCTTGAATTTAAGTAGATCCAGCAATTGATTAACAACATCTTGGCGATTTTCTAATTTTTCAACATTCCACATCAAATAAGTTTTTTCTAAAACAGCTATTTGCTCTGCGTATTTTTTTTGTTTGTTTAATCCAATGGAATAATTGAATCCCCCCAGTGGATCACCCAGCTCAAAACTAATTTTAGACCATTTTTGAGATTCCTCGAAATCCATTAATTTCTTATACTTCGCTCCAATTTCGCCTGCTAAACGTCCTTTCTTAACACTATCATTTGCATCGCATTGGTAAGCAGCTAACTCTAGTATTAATTCAATAACAGGATCATTTTTAGGTGCTGACGCTAAACAAATTATTACAGATTGATGAAGGAAAGATGGATTTTTTTTCAGAATTTCTAATATAATTTGCTGGTAAACCTCTTTTTCACTGTCCTGTCTATTATAATAAGCTATCGCCATCCCTAGAGCACTGAAACGCAATTCAAGATCAATACCATCAACTGTTAATATTTGTTTAATACTACTTATTTTCCCTGCATAAATCGCAAGCCCTAGTAGCGTCATACCTTCCCATGTTGACCTGCCTATACATGTATTTATTTTGGCCGAAGTGATTGCAGCAACTGACTCTTTGGCTTTATTTTGAACCAGAAGAGAGTACGCTTTGCGAAACTCAGGCTTTATACTATTTGATCCATAGCTTTCGAGAAGAACAGGCATAGGGAGGCATCATGGTAAATCGCTTATTTGAGCACATTGTATCCATAACACCTTAAGCCACCCTTAAATTGGCCCAAATTCCCAATAAATGAATCGAATCTCTTGCAAAAGCACACCAACTCACAAAAAATACTCGCCATGTCAAATACAAAACAGATACAAAGCATTATTCTGAAATGGTACGACCAACACGGCCGCAAAACATTACCTTGGCAACAAGATAAGACTGCTTACCGTGTTTGGGTCTCGGAAATCATGCTACAACAAACTCAAGTGCAAACGGTTATTCCTTATTATCAACGCTTTATGGAACGATTCCCTAATTTAATGACGTTGGCTCTTGCGAGTGATAATGAAGTTTTACATCTCTGGACTGGATTAGGATATTACACTAGAGCTAGAAATCTTCATCGAGCTGCAAAGATGCTTTTAGAGTCATATAATAGTATTTTCCCAGATGATGTTGAAGAACTGCAGCTTTTACCCGGAATTGGACGCTCTACGGCAGGCGCTATTGTGGCACTAGCCTATGAGAAAAAAGCGACTATTTTGGATGGGAATGTTAGACGCGTATTGGCTAGGCTGCACGCAATTCAAACCTGGCCTGGAGAAAAAGAAACAACTGCTAGTTTATGGACTATCGCTGAAAACTTAACCCCCAACAAACGGATAGCCAATTACACTCAAGCCATGATGGACATAGGGGCCACTCTTTGCACGAGAGGCACTCCAAAATGCGGCTCATGCCCTTTACAGCCCCATTGTTCGGCCTTTCAGCTGGGCATTGCCAAGCAATTGCCAGTGAGCAAACCTAAAAAAATCATACCAATAAGACAAGCCACTCTTTTGATGATCATGAAAAACCCACACACTATTTTATTGGAAAAACGACCTCCTACTGGCATCTGGGGAGGATTGTGGAGCTTGCCTGAAATCAGCGGCACACCGACTTATGAAGAAGTAAAACAAGAATGCAATCAGCGTTTCCATTATGTGGTCAAAGATATACAGCCAGGCAAAATCTTTCGCCATACCTTCAGCCACTTTCATCTAGATATCGCCCCTGCCCTCATTTCTGTACGGGTCACCACCCGCAAATTGATGGAAGCAGAAAGCCAAATTTGGTATAACCTCCAGGAACCATCAGCAATCGGATTACCAGCACCTGTCAAAAAATTATTATTGGAATTAGAAAAATGACACGCATGATTACTTGCAGCAAACTTAAGAAAGAAGCTCCGGGTCTGCCCACGCAGCCTTATCCTGGCGAACTAGGCAAGAAAGTATATGAACAGATATCAGAAGAAGCCTGGCATCTTTGGCTTGAGCATCAAACTATGCTCATCAACGAACACCGATTGAGCATGATAGATCCAAAAGCACGTGATTTTTTGCGCACAGAAATGAACAGTTTTTTATTCGGCAGCGGCAGTTCGAAACCAGCGGGATATATTCCCCCTGATAAATAACATTTTTACTTGACGTGAAGCTCTGCAATCGGTTTAATAGCGCGGTTCCTGCAATCTTATTGATTTTAGTAATGGCCAAATAGCTCAGTCGGTAGAGCAAAGGACTGAAAATCCTTGTGTCCTTGGTTCAATTCCAAGTTTGGCCACCAATCTAGTTGAAACCAATCCTTACCTCCAAGACACAAAAACGCGTCGAGAATTCATTGCTCCTCAGTAAGAACCCCATGCATATATTTTCTATTCTCTAATTTCAAATATCTGCTATAATGATCAATAGAATGACCAAAAAGCACAGTAAACGATCAAGGTATTGACCATTATGGGAAGAGAAAAAACCCCAATGCTACCGATAGCACAACGCTTATTAACAGAAATGGGCGAAAATATTCGTCTAGCACGATTGCGACGTAAATTTTCTGCAGTCATAGTTGCGCAGCGCGCGGGAATTGCTCGCAATACACTGCGAGCAATTGAACGAGGCGATGCAAGCGTAACATTCAGTGCTTATGTTAATGTTTTACTCTGCTTAGGACTTGAAAAAGATTTACGATTAATAGCTCGTGATGATGAGCTAGGCCGGAAGCTTCAAGATGCTGACTTGCCCATCAAAGCACGCGCACCAAAATTAAAACCAATAAAGAAAAAGTCTCATGAATAAAACTCAGCAGCATATTGAAGTCCACGCACACTGGATAGGTTTATCCCAACCAACCTTGGTAGGCGTTTTACATGCAACTCCTTCACGTGGCAAAGAAATGTTTTCTTTCGAGTACAACCACGAATGGCTTAAA
>DHXK01000099.1:0-32387 GCA_002413665.1 Legionellales bacterium UBA5158
ATTCAGTGAAGATTACTCGTATAGATCTCGTGAATATTCGTTATACAGAGAAGAAAGAACAACGTGAATTTACAGCACTTATAACTGCCTATGCGCAAGATTATTATGTTGACGATCGCACGGGTGAATTTATTAGAGGCGATAGCACTGTTGCTAGATTCCAAGAGTTTTGGACATTTCAATTTCTTGAATCAGAATGGTTATTAAGAGAGATCGAGCAAACGCGCGAGTCTCGCATTTTGACAGAAGAAAATTTTTTCGAACAATTTACAGATCAGCAGATAGAGCAAGTTTACCAAGCTCCTGTGGATCAACTTGGCAAAGAAGGCCCTAGTCTTGAGAAAAAAGTTCTGATCAAAGCAGTTGAAATTGAGCGTATGCTAAATTACTTGGCGCAAACTGATAAGATTTGGACTCGTCAACTCATGCTTGAGCGCGCACGTAAAATATTTACGAATGTGCATATGGCTCTTGAAGTGGGTGCATTAAATGCAGAGTTGGAATCTCAACTTTTCCCAGCCGTTGTTGAGAGTATTAACAAGACGCTGAAAGAGTGGAAATCTAAAGGTGAGTCTATGGAGTATCGTAACTTTTGCGTCAGAAAGGTTGAACTTTTATTAGTACGCAGCTTTAGCGATAATACCAAAGATGAGTTTTTTACTCGAATAAGTGCACATGCGCAGCGTATACACTTAAGTCATGGCAACATTGTTACAAAGGACGATGATGTCACTCCATTCGAAGCGTACTGGACCTTTGGTAGGTTAGATAAGGAATGGAAGTTTAAGGAAGCAATGCCTAGGGCTACTAGACCTAAACAAATTATTAATGCTGAGAATATTGAAGAGGAAAGTTCGCCTGATATGGTTAAATGGTATTACACAAAAAAACGGGCTCTTTAAGGCTGGCTCTTATAACCGAGCCGCTACGGCTCGGTTAATAGAATTGTTAATCTTGTTGGCTCAATCCTGCCATCCGTTTAATTTCATCAATGCCATCTCGGTTTATTTCTTCCCAGCGGCCGCGTTTAATGCTGCGGGGCAGGGTGATGGATCCAAAGCGTATACGAATTAAACGGCTTACACGTACATCCATAGCTTCCCAAAGGCGGCGAACTAAGCGATTACGGCCTTCTCTAACCACTACGTGAAACCAGCGATTTGTGCCTTCACCGCCCTCATCACTGATTTGTTCAAAGTGAGCCAAGCCATCATTCAGCATGACGCCTTTTTTCATTTTAGTGAGCATGGTGGGTGTGACCTCACCTTGTACTCGCACTGCATATTCACGTTCTATTTCTGCAGAAGGATGCATTAGCCGGTTTGCCAATTCACCATCATTTGTGAGGAGTAAAACACCTGAAGTATTAAAATCTAATCGTCCAACGGATATCCAACGACCATTACGAATCAAAGGTAAGCGATCAAAAACAGTAGGGCGTTTCTCTGGATCAGAATGTGAGCAAATTTCGCCCTCGGGTTTGTGATACAGCAATATGCGGCATTTTTGAGATTGACTCTTGATGAGTTGAATCTCGCGACCATCAACGGCAACACGAGCATCTTCAGTGATGCGATCACCGAGCTTTGCTAATTTACCATCGACTTTAATGCGGCCTTCTTGTATCCATCCTTCAATTTGACGACGTGAGCCTAATCCAGCGGCTGCTAGTACTTTTTGTATTTTCTCACTCATTGGATTTTCTTTACCTTTGTTTTGTCATGATTCTAGTCTGTTTCGCTAAATTCGGGAGAGGTTTTGGCTGGCTCATTCAGCTGAGATGGTTCATCTTCGCTAGGAGTAACTGCTTCTGCTTCGTTTGCGGTTATGTCTTCTTCTTGTGCTACTGTTGTTTCGGTAGGCTCATTATCCGTATCATCAGCATGGGCATTAGCTAATTCTATTAGTTCAGAGGGTTCATCTTCGCTAGGAGTAACTGCTTCTGCTTCGTTTGCGGTTATGTCTTCTTCTTGCTCTGCTAATGTTTCGATAAGCTCATTATTATCTGTGTCAGCATGCGAATTAGCTAATTCTAATTGGACATGTAATTTTTCTTCTTGTGTATCTATATTGCTCAGATCAGCAAGAGTAGGTAATTCTGTTAAGCTTTTTAAATTTAAATGGTCTAATAATGCTTTAGTAGTGCCATAAAGTGCTGGTTTGCCAGGAACATCTTTGTAGCCAATGATGCGTATCCATTCGCGTTCTAGTAAGGTTTTTGTAATGTGGGTGCTAACTGCTACGCCGCGAATTTCTTCAATCTCAGCCCGTGTAATGGGTTGACGATAGGCAATTAAAGCAATAGTTTCTAAAACTGCCCGAGAATAGCGCGGAGCACGTTCTTCCCACAGTTTCCCCAGCCAAGGGCTTAGATCTTTTTTTGCCTGAAATTGATAACCGCTAGCGACTTCCCGCAACTCTATGCCTCTATCTGCATACTGTTCTTGCATTGCTTGCAACAGATCTCGTATTTCTAGGGGTGAAGGTTGTTCCTCTTCATCAAACAGCTTCTGTAAATCAGCTATGGTGAGAGGTCGACCCGCAACCATAATAGCCGCTTCTAGGATACGTTGAAGTTGTTCAGGGTTCATAGTCATGGATAAAAACTCAGATAAAAACTGGCTTAATTTTAGCAGAAAGGGGGTTGGGGAGGAAGTGTTTTTGAGATATTGAAGCTATTCCTCGCTATCAAGAGACCATGAAAAGTGAACAATAGATGGGATTTGTGAGGGCAAGCCAACTTGCGCATCGATCAAATTTAGTTTGTTGGTTTTTTGCTAAGAATAGTCGTGCAGTAATTATTAGGGGATTCATGTAGAAATGTCTTATAGCTCTCTGCATTTAACGGTTTGCTCAGTAAGTAACCTTGAATTTCGTCGCATCCGTTTGTATACAGAAATTCAAACTGAGTTAGATTTTCAACTCCTTCAGCAATCACGGTAACGCTTAAACTTTTAGCCATTGCAATGATGGCTATTATAATTGCTGTATCTCTCGAATCAGATCCAATTGAATCCACGAATGATTTATCAATTTTTATTTTTTTAATGGGTAAATTTTTAAGATAACTTAAGCTTGAATAGCCAGTACCAAAATCATCAATAGCAATACTAAAGCCTGATTCACATAAGATATTCATTTTTTTTATTGCGGCATTGATATCATAAAGCATAATGCTTTCCGTCAATTCTAATTCAATGCAAGCAGGATTAAGGTTTAATTGCTGGGTTATGTTAGTGAGAACTTCAACAAAATTTTCTTGTTTGAATTGTTGGGCAGATATATTGATAGCAATCCCAAGATGTTCATATCCTTTATTATGCCAGCTCTTAACGTCCCTACACGCTTCATGGAAAATCCATTCACCAATGGGCAATATCGTTCCTGAATCTTCAGCGATAGGGATAAAATCTAGTGGAGGAACTAAGCCTAATTTTGGATGCTGCCAACGGATTAGCGCTTCTGCACCAATGATTTTACCGGTATGCAAATTCAGAAAAGGTTGGTAATTTAAAATAAACTCATTTTTTTCAAGGGCTATTTTTAAATTACTTTCTATTTCTAAACGTTTAAGTGCGCGTTCATGCATTTCTGGGGCAAAAAAATGAAAAACATTATTTCGAAATTCTTTAGAGCGGTACATTGCTATATCAGAATTTTTTATTAAATGAGTCGCATCTCGGGTATCTTTTGGATAGACACTAATACCTATGCTTGAGCTGATAATAATACGAAGATCATCTATGAAATAGGTATCAGAAATAACACGTTTTATATTATTAGCAAGAGTTGATATTTCTTGTTCTTCACTTATTAAAGTTAGTAGGACGATAAATTCATCTCCTCCCAAGCGTGCGACGGTATCGGTTGCACGAATTGTATTTTTAATTCTTATAGAGATTTCTTTTAATAATAAGTCACCTACTTGGTGACCGTGGGTATCATTTATTATTTTGAATCTGTCTATGTCTATCATTAAGAGTGCAAGACTAGTGTTAGTTGTATTCGCTTGAGAAATTGCTTGTTTTAGACGATCTTCTAGTAAAAGACGGTTAGGAATATCCGTTAAAGTGTCGTGTGTTGCACGCCGAATAAGTTCTCTCTGCATATTTTTTTGATTAGTGATATCCCTAAAGCACCAAACACGTCCCGTGATTTGTTTATTAACAATCTGTGGTTGAGAATAAGCTTCATAGATAAGGCCATCAGTAAAGATTAGCTCATCAAAGCTATTCAGTTGTGGTGCAAGTTTTAATGCAGATAACCTTAAAAGAAAACTTTCAGAATCGGCAAGTTGAGGTAAGATCATATCGAGGCCAATTTTAGGAGTTGTTCTATCCTTTGAATTTATTTGTAAATATTTAATATTGTAATCTATAACTTTATTTTCATTATCCAATACTAAAATGGCATCAGTGGTAGACTGCAATGTTGCTTTGATTAAAGCTAAAGATTTTTCTACTTCATAAGTGCGATCTTTCACTCTGGTTTCTAGAATTTCATTAAGATCAATAAGAGTTTTCTCAGCTTGTTTGCGCAGGGTAATGTCGTTTGCAATAATGATTATTCCTTTTCTAGATTGCTTCGAAGTTAATTGCAATCGTAGTTCCACTGGATATTGCGTTTTATCTTTGCGTGTATTTGTACTTTCAAGAATGATGTAATCTTTTTCTAAATTAACTAATGAATTTACAAGCGCATTTATTTCATTCTTATTGTGAGCGCTGATAATAGAAAATAATTGTGTACTCAGTATTTCATCTAAAGTGAATTGCAGGCCTTTGTAAGGCACCTTGATTTGCATAAGTACATTCTAAAGTTTCAATATCAAAAATGTATATTTCATTAAATGATGATTCTAGTATTTGTCCCAGTAATGTTATTTTAGATAATCTTTTTTTAGCATCTAATAAAGCAACAACAATTTCTGAAAGGTTTTTTAAAAAATCTTTTTGCTCCTGCGTTAGTTGTTTTGGCTTAGTATCTAGCACGCATAGAGTACCAATATTTAAACCATCTCCGACCGTAAGGGGAACCCCCGCATAAAATTGTAAGTTGTACTCATGATTAAGTGGGTTATCAGAAAATCTTGGGTCTAGTCTCATATCAGATATCTGGGTGAGTTCATTATTCAAAATAGCGTGTGCGCAGTTAGCAATATCTCTTGAAGTCTCACGTATTTCTTGTGGGGCGCCATGAATGGACTTGAACCATTGTCGATCTCTGTCGATTAATGTGATTAGAGAAATAGGCACCTCACAGACTTTGCTGGCGAGTGCTGTTATGGAGTCGAAAATTTTTTCAGCCGCTGTATCTAAAATTTGATAATCTGAAAGTGCGGCTAAACGAGCTGTTTCATTATCTGGAAGAGGTGCAATTGCCATATTTCACAGACCTTAAGAGGTAAATGATAACTGTAATTATAACCTAAAATGCTTAAAGTGACTTAACCTGCCGATGCTATTGTAGTATCTTCTATAATAATGAATTTTTAGAATACTGTAGGGTCTAGTGAGTAGGGATCATTAAGAAAAGTTGTCTTACGCCACAGCTTTCAAATGAATAGGGCCAAAAGCCGCCGCTTGGACAAATTCAATCATGTTATGTTTGAGTAATTCCAGCATAGCTAGAAAAGTCACAACGATACCTAAGCGACCTTCTTGAGGATTAAACAATGACGATAATACCGTGAAATCTTGGCCTTGAAGAGCCGCTAAGATATTCGTCATGCGCTCACGTATGGAAAGTGTCTCCATCTGAATGGTATGGCTTGCGTTGAGCTCTGTGCGTCGTAAGACATCAGAAAGGGCTAATAATAGTTCTTTTAAATGAATATTGGGTAAGGGTTTGTCGAATACCATGTCATCGGTTTCTGCGCCGGCAATAAAGGTATCTCTACCTAGTCGCGGCAAATGATCTATATCTTCAGCAGCTTTTTTAAAGCGTTCATATTCTTGTAATCGACGTATCAATTCCGCACGAGGATCTTCTTCTTCCACCGCTGCACTTTCCAAGCGAGGGAGTAACATGCGCGATTTAATTTCCGCTAATATGGCAGCCATGACTAAGTATTCAGCGGCAAGCTCTAATGAAACTCCTTTCATTAGATCTACATAATCCATGTATTGTCTAGTCACTTCCGCGATAGGTATATCTAAAATATCAAGATTTTGCTTTTTGATGAGGTAGAGTAATAGATCCAGTGGGCCTTCAAACGCTTCTAAAAAAACTTCCATTGCATCAGGTGGAATATATAGATCTTTAGGCATGACAGTTAAGGCATGTCCTCTAATGAGAGCAAGATGCGCGGGTTCTTCAGTGATCTGTTCTAGCTTAGTAGGTTCCATGGTCGATATATTACCTAAAATCGATCAAATACGAAAGGCTTTGCTTGTATCTAATCGCAGACTCGTGGAAAATAACTTCTTTAGTCAATGACGTAGTGAATATGATAAATCAATCTGAGATAGGCAAAGCAGTTGATATTTTACGACGAGGTGGGCTAATTGCTATGCCTACTGAGACGGTCTATGGTTTGGCGGCTGATGCTAGCAATCCTGCGGCATTACTAAAGATTTTCACTGTTAAACAGCGCCCTATTGACCATCCTTTAATCGTCCACTTAGCGGATATGGAGCAATTGCCTGACTGGGCAATCGATATTCCAGACTTTGCGATAGCCCTTGGACAAGCTTTGTGGCCTGGGCCTTTGACTCTTGTTTTCAAAAAAGCACCTCATGTAAGTGATCTGATTACTGGAAAGCAATCTACAGTTGCTTTGCGTATTCCTTCGCATCCGCTTGCAGAAGCGTTGATACGGGCATTTGGCGGCGGCATAGCTGCACCTTCGGCTAATCGTTTTGGCCGATTGAGCCCTACTACAGCGGCAGCTGTACGTGAAGAATTAGGGGATGAGGTTGATTTTATTTTGGATGGCGGCCAATCTGAAGTAGGCGTTGAATCCACAATTATCGATGTAAGTGCTGGTTACCCTGTTATTTTGCGTCCTGGCATGATTACCTCTCAACAAATAGAATCTGTTTTAAATGAAGAAATTATCACTCCACAAAAAAAATCACCAAGAGTATCTGGTTCACCAGCCTCACATTATGCTCCTCACACAAAAACACGATTGATGAAATCCATGGTTATTCCGCATTTTTTAAATAGTTTGCGTCATAACGATTTGCCGGTGGCGATTTTGACATACAGCATGTGCCCTCTACCACAAGAAGATGTGGAATGGATTATGATGCCAAATAACCCTCAGCAGTATGCTCATGATTTATATCAGACGTTGAGAGAATTAGATAAAAAAGATTATCGTGAAATCGTTATTGAAACGCCTCCTGAAGATTTAAGTTGGGATGCGATTCGTGATAGATTGCAACGGGCGACCTTTTAAGCAAGTAGGTTGGGCACGCGTGCCCAACCTACTTGCCGCCGACGATTTACTGTCCTTGAGCAAGAGAAAAACCAATCTTCCCATCATACGTATAAAGATTTTCTGTTTTAATCACATCAAAACCTAATGCATCAAATTGTTCGAGCAAATTAATAATATCTTGATGCGTAATCGATTTAACTTTAGTGATATCCGCATTGGATTGAAATCGGCAACTGCAATGATTTGCATAGGGAGCTTGTATCATGCAGTTGGGCCAAATTTTTAAACCACGACTGGTGATAGTAATTAATTCCATAGGGCCTGTCATTTTTGAAATTTTTTCACCTAATTCATCGGGTGTAAATGTTAAATTATCGATAAAAATATCTATCCCCACTAATTCCTTTTTTGCTTTTGGTTTTTTCACTTCACCATAGCAAGCAATTTTAGGTTGGATGTCATTTTTATATTCTACTGCTTTAAAGTGACTAGGTTTGCTGCCTAAGTTTGCCACCACTGCATCCGCAAATTCGTCAGTATTCACCATTTTTTTGCTATGTTCAGGTGAATAAATATCAGCAGTGTGCGTTCCATCTTCTAATGTTTTTAGCCATGCATTCTCTATTAATGCAGCAGTCTCAGGTTGATTAATGTGTATTAACATTTGAATGGCACCGTTTAAAAGGCCGGATGGATTTGCTAATTTTTTGCCAGCAATATCAGGTGCGGATCCATGGATAGCCTCAAACATTGCCATCTCGTTTCCGACATTTGCAGATCCTGCTAAACCCACAGAGCCTGCAACTTGTGCTGCTACGTCTGAAATAATATCACCATATAAATTTGAGGTGACAATGACATCAAAGCGCTCAGGTTCTGCAGCAACTAATGCTGTGCCTATATCAATAATTAAATGCTCTGTTTTGATTTCAGGATATTCGGTTGAAATTTCATTAAACACTTGATGAAAAATTCCATCCGTCATTTTCATGATGTTGTCTTTAGTTAGGCAGGTGACTTTTTTGCGATTAAATTTACGCGCATATTCAAAAGCATAATGCACGATACGTTCGCAGCCAGGCCGTGTCACTAGTTTTAAACATTGGTACATTTCATCTGTTTGTCTATGTTCTATGCCAGCGTAAGTCCCTTCTTCGTTTTCACGAATAATCACTAAATCCATTAGCGGATGATTCGTTCGAATGAAAGGTGAGTAGGCTTTGCATGGACGCACATTGGCATACAGGCTGAGGGTTTTACGTAAGGTAACATTCAGGCTTTTGTAGCCACCACCTTGAGGGGTGGTGATAGGACCTTTTAACAATACTTTTGTGCGCTGTAATGATTCCCATGCTGAATCGGGAATGCCGGAAGTGAATCCTTCTAGATACACTTTCTCGCCAATTTCAATCACTTCAGGTTCTATATCTGCTTGGGCTGCTGTTAAGATTTTGAGTGTTGCTGCCATGATTTCTGGCCCAATTCCATCACCGTATGCAACTGTAATCGGCGTTTTAACTGGCATAGATTAACTCCTATCAATGAGAATTATAGTATAACAAAAACTAAGGTTGGACATTTGCGTTCTTAATGCGCAGAAAGCAGTTGATCGGCAGGAATTAAACCAGCAACCACTTCTTCCATATGCATAGATCGAGAACCTTTAATGAGTATTGTGTTTTCATTTTGTAGATGAGATTTTAAAGCCGTTAATAATTTTTCACGATCCGTGAAATGATATGCGTTTTCACCAAAACTTAAGCTGGCGGCGGCGGATAATTTTCCATATGTGAATAAATAATCAATGCCAGCCTCGCGAGCTTTTTTTCCAGCATGAGTATGCAATGCATCTTCATTAGGTCCTAGTTCTTTCATATCACCTAGTACTAATATTTTTTTACCTGAAAAAACTGATAACGCACTGAGTGCTGCATCTAAAGAAAAAGGATTGGCATTATAAGTATCATCAATAATGCGTAATCCATTTTCTAAAATATGTTGGTTCATTCTTCCCGGTGCGGGTTCAACGGTTTCTAACCCTATTTTTATAGCGTTTAAATCAATGTCTAATGCCAGGGCTGCAGTCGTTGCTGCTAATGCATTCATCACATTGTGTTTGCCTATAAAAGGTAAGTTGACATCTATTTTGCCTGCGGGCGTATGAAGAATAATATGTTGTTGATGTACATCTTGATTTATCACAGTCGCCGTCACATCCGCATTACTCTCTAAACCAAATGTCATGCGTTTGTAATTTGTGACCAAGCTACACCAATACTGATAAAATGCGTCGTCTTTATTGAGTACGGCTACGCCATTGGGTTGTAGACTTAAAAATATTTCGCCTTTCGCGCGAGCAACTCCAGCCACATCTCCGCCAACTCCTTCAAGATGCGAGGCGGCTGCGTTATTAATCACAGCGACGGCAGGCTTTGTGAGTTGTGTAAGATAAGCAATTTCATTTAAATGGTTCATGCCCATTTCTACGACGCCAAAGCGATGTTTTTTATCAAGACGTGTTAATGTTAGTGGCAATCCAATATGATTATTAAAGTTTCCTTTTGTTGCAAAGACTAGACTTTCATTGCCTTGGGCTTGTGCTAGTAATATAGAGGCAATCATGTTTTTTAAAGTTGTTTTTCCGTTACTACCAGTGACTGCAATCAGTGGTAATGAAAACTGGTTGCGCCAATTGGCGGCAATTTTCCCTAAAGTTTCAATCGTGTTATTCACTTGCATTTGAGGAAGAGGAACAGCTGCTACTCGTTCCACTAATGCGGCACTCGCGCCTTGTTGTTCTGCTTGTAAGATAAAATCATGACCATCAAATTGCTCACCCGCAATAGCGACATATAGATTGCCTTTGGTGAGTGTGCGAGTGTCTATGCTAATACCTTTAATGTGAGCATTTAGAGGCGGAGTGGGGAGGTTTAATTGTGCCGCTAATTCCGCTAAAGTCAGGTTAATCATTGAGTTCTCTGCAGATTATTGAAGTGCATCTATCATACTGTGAAAAATAAAAAAAAAATATGAAACATGCTGGAATAAATATTATTCACATATAGAAAAACTGTATTATTTTAAATCAATCTGACGCTTCATATTGCTAATATTTTACTCTTTTTTCGCTTATATTTCCTTATAAATCAATACGATTGTTCAAATTTAAGACTATCTTAAGTGTGGAGGAGTAATCTAAAACAGTACCTAGCATTTATCTAAATCGATAAATATTTTTCATACGTTAAGGAGAGAGTGTGATGAACATAAAAAAAGTGATTGATATCTTAAAAGGTGGTGCAGAATATTATTTTCCGGCAGCAGGGGTAATGAGTGTCGCGTTAGGTGTTATAGCATTGTTTGTTGCTACACCATTAATTATCACGATCCCTATTATTGTAGCGATAGGAATTACTTGCGCAGTTTACGGAGCTTACCAAGCAAATAAGAGAATCAATCAAAACGAGCTCCAAGAAATAGAACTACAAGAAGAACGAAGGAACTACAAACAGGATCATAAAGAATTAATGGAGCTTGCTCGTACGTTAAAAGAAATCACGGCCAAATCACCACGTGAGGAAAAAGCTAATGAAATGCCAAGCACAGTTGTAGATTTAGCACCAAGGTTGCAAAGTTACTATTCACGCGAATCGGGGAGCGCAAATTCTGCAACCTTCTTTGTGCTCAACGGGTCAAGAAAAGCTGATAAGAGACGTCCTATACCGATGATAGATACCGCACCAACTAAAGGAGAAAGGATGTTAAGCGCATGATAAATAGAGTGTCTCTTTCCTCGCTAATCATTGGCGGGGAAGAGTTTATGGACTAATATCACGACTCATGTTAAAAAGACCTTCCATTTTATATCTGTGTGTTAAATGATTTATCCCCTCACTTTAGGAATTCCCTATCAAAACCCAGCTGATGTTTTTGCACGTTTTGCAAGAAAAACAGGATCCGTTTTTTTGGATAGCGCTCAATTAAAAGAAGGCTGTGGTCGATATAGTATTATTGGTGTAGATCCATTTCTGATTATGAAAAGTAAAAATGGGTTTATTCAATTAGGTGAAGAAACCATTTTTGAAAATCCATTTTCTTTTTTAAAAAAACAATTAGATTTGTACCCTTTGAAATTACATTCTGACAGTATGCCTTTTCAAGGTGGGTTGATGGGTTTTTTTAGTTATGACTTATGCCAACAGATAGAAAAGATTCAATTACCCGCTGATGAAATTCAATTCGATGATTTAGTCTTGGGATATTATGATGTAGTGATTGGATTTGATCAGCTCTTAAAGAAATCCTGGATTTTTTCAAGCGGGTATCCAGAACAAGATGTTCATCTTCGCAAGCAACGTGCAACATTACGTTTAAATAACTTCTTAAAAATAATAAGTGCAGAGACAGAAGTTTCTTTCGAAGAATTTTCTTGCGAAGAAATCACGTCAAATTTTACAAGTGAAACTTATCAAGTTGCTGTGGGGAAAGTGATAGATTATATTTTGGCTGGCGATGTTTTTGAAGCGAGTATTTCGCAACAATTTAAGGCTAGATTGCAAAAAAGTGCTTCATCATTTTCATTATATAAACGATTGCGCACACTCAATCCAGCTCCTTTTGCAGCATATTTAAATTTTTCAGAGCAAATTATCGCTTCCGCTTCCCCAGAAAGATTTTTAAAGTTAACTGAGCAATCAGTGGAGGCGCGTCCGATCAAAGGTACGTGTGCCCGTGGAAAGTCTCCTGAAGAAGATAAAATGTTATCCTTGCAATTATTGAAAAGCAGTAAGGACATTGCAGAAAATATTATGATAGTAGATCTCTTAAGAAATGATTTATCCCGAGTCTGTCTTGATCATAGTGTTAAAGTCCCACAGTTATGTGAATTAGAAACGTATGCCACGGTTCATCATTTGGTATCTGTTGTCACGGGAGAATTAAAATCTTCATTAGACTCAATTGATTTATTGCGCGCTAGTTTCCCGGGGGGATCTATTACAGGTGCACCAAAAATTAGAGCGATGGAAATTATTTCTGAGATTGAGTCAGCTCGTCGCGGTCCTTACTGTGGAAGTGTGGGATATATAGGTTTTAATGGAGATATGGATTTATCCATTACGATACGAACTTTTGCTATCAAAAAAGATATCATCACATTTCAAGTAGGTGGTGCTGTGACCGCAGATTCTAATTCAAAAGCAGAATATGAAGAAACACTCACGAAAGCGCAGGCATTGTTTAACGCGTTGGCATCAGAGATATGATTTTATTAATTGATAATTATGATTCATTTGTTTATAACCTCGCTCGATACGTAGGTGAGCTAGGGTATGATAGGCAGGTTGTGCGTAATGATGCGATTACACTAGCTGATATTGATTTATTGAAGCCCAGTCATATTATCATTTCACCGGGACCTTGTGCTCCAGATCAAGCAGGAATATCTTTGGATGTTATTCACTATTTTAGCAAAAAAATTCCAATACTAGGCGTGTGTTTAGGTCACCAAGCTATTGCCCAAGCGTACGGTGGGATAGTTGCGCGAGCAAAGAAGCCTATGCATGGCAAGGCTTCCTTCATTGAGCACAATCAAAAAAATATTTTTGTGAATCTAGAAAATCCAATGTTGGCATCACGGTATCATTCTTTGATAGTGCAGGAAGAAAAATTTCCCCATGACTTAGAAATCACTGCACGTAGTGAAGAAGGTGAAATTATGGCGTTGCAGCACAGAGAGTTTCCTGTGTTTGGCGTGCAGTTTCATCCGGAGTCAATCTTGACAAAAGAGGGTTATGCATTGTTAGAGAATTTTCTTGGAAAAAATTAGCATGTAAGTATTGCTAATCCTCATATTTAAATCCTATTCTCTCAAAGTGTCCTTCTAATTCATCAACATTATTGAAACGTATTTTCACATAACCACCGCCACGTTCTTCACAATCAATTTGTACTCTGTTACCTATATGATTTGTTAAAGCAGTTTCTAAATGTTTAATGTTAGGGTCGCTAAATCGACTTTCAGTACCATCTTGAGTTTGATATTTTTTTGCTTCTATCTCAATTTTACGTACGCTCCATTTTTTGAGTAATGCACGTTCAGCGAGTTCGAATTGTTGAGTGGCGGGTAAACCTGCAAGAATTTTTCCGTGACCTTCTGTGAGCTGGCCTGTAATTAAGAATTCTTGTACGCGTGCATCTAATTTTAATAAACGTAAAGCATTAGTAATTTTAGTACGAGATTTTCCGACGGTGGCCGCGACTTCATCATGTAAGTAATGAAACTCATCAATCAATCGTTGATAGCCTTGTGCTTCTTCAATGGGATTTAAATCTGCACGATTAATATTTTCAATAATGGCAGCTTGTAGTGCTTGTTCATCGCTGTAAAAACTGACTAAACAGCTGACTTCACTTAACCCTGCTAGTTGAGCCGCACGCCAGCGGCGTTCACCGGCCACAATTTCGAATTTATTGTTGTCTAAGGGTCTTACGACTATAGGCTGTAGAAGTCCGCCAGTCGTTTTGATGGACTCAGCTAGCTCTCGTAACTGCTCACCGTCAAAATGCTTCCTAGGCTGGTATCTGCCTCGTACTAGCTGATCTAATGATAGTTGTTGAAGTGTAGATTTGGGCATATGGCTTTATCATCCTGATGGGTATGAGTAGCAAAAAATTTTACGATAATTACATGGTCAGTCGTTAGCAAGAAATATACTACAGAAGGTGATGAATCAAAATAGAAAAGTGAAGCGCTCTTTTTCTATTTGGTATGACAGGATCCTTGGTATGTGTTTAGCCATTTATACCAAAGATCAAGTGTATTTACTAATGTGAAGGCGATGTTGCCATAGACAAAGGTTGCCTGTTTTGTTCAGCAGCTAAATGAGGTTTACACTCAGTGGCTAGTATTTGATGATGTTTACATAGTTCATGTAAAAGTTTAAATTGTGCCGCACAGAAATACCACTCATGCTTTTCGATGGATTTTATAAGCTGTAAAGAAATTTGCACACTGTTGGAGTAAGAAAGTTTTGAAACAAATGGAATGATTAACTCAGCTTCTGCTTCTTGAGTATTGAGGGTTCTCGTAAAAAAAACTGGAAATACAGTTTGCATTACATACTGTTCGTCTAATCGTGCCAAAGCATTTTTTAAAATCAGGTAAAGAGGCGAGATTTTTTCTATCTTTTGTATTGATGAGTTACTTAAAATAAAGGGTAGCAGTTTAGTTTGCAAAATTATAGGTTCAACATATTTTGTAACATCGATTAGTAACGGTTCTATCATTGAATCATAGCTGCGGCTTGAGGTAAAATCTGCTTTTGCTAATAGTTGCTCAAATAAATCTGCAAAGATTTTTGCATCGCCACACAATGGCAAATAGTTTTGTAAAGTTTTGAGGTATTCAGTTGTCACATTTGTCGTAAATAGTGCATAAAGATTTTTAAAAATAATATTTTTAATAGTTGCAGGTAACTGATGTTCGGGTAATTCGCTGAGTTTATTTAAATAATCTAACTTCGTTTCGCTTAGTTTTATGCCAGGACTGAAGATTTTTTTCATTACGAATGGAATGATAGTTGCATCGATTGCAGCTGATGACATGACAACTAATTTATAGCTGTTTGTAAATAAATATCCTTTTTCGGCAAGATCTTCTTCGAAACCTCGTGCAAGCACTAGCAGGATTTCAGCCCACTTTAATTTGTCAGCATCTACAGCAGCGCGCTCAAGTGCAAGTAGGCGTGCATAAACTTGATATACTTCACGGTATGCTAAGAAGTTGAATTCTAGATACTTAATTAATTTCGGAGCTAGAATTTCCAAAATAATCTGGGGCGCAATAAGATGTAAAATACTTTCTATCGTTTTAAAATTTCTGCTTCGAATAACTTCTTGATTGATTTCTAATGATTGAATTGCAATTGGAAAAATATATTTTTCGGTAATATTTTTACCGAGACGCAAAGCTATTTCCGTTAGCATTTCACTAAAATGATAATCTTCATATATGTGCTTGCTTGCAATCAGTGTTGGTAAAATATGTTTTTCAACACACAGTGGATCAACGGTTTGAATGGTTTTGCAAAGAATTGTATAAGGATTAGCATGAAACTCTGTTACGTTATTTGCGTCACTTATGACTGCTAGAATAAATGGCAAAATGACATTTTCTATCAAATTTGCAGGAGCTTGCTGGGTAAGCTTTACAAGGTTATTCATATGAGAATATTGATCAAGCCTATTTCTGCCTGTTTTAATTCCATGAATGACAGTATTGACCGCTACCGTTAATTCACCAGTAAAGAATAGTACCTCGGCATCAGCAGAGGTTAAGTTTCTAACATTTCGAGTGGAATAGATTAATTCCCGAGTTTTTGTGCGAAAAATTGTTTGTGCCAGGATATCATCAAAAACGGTCAGAGAGATTTGCTTTTTAAGTTTATGAGTATTGTCGAGTAGCGCTAAATAGAGAGGATATATTGCAAAAAAAGCATTAAACAGTTCAATAAATTCGCCTTGCGGATTAAGTGGTGTTGGCTCTTTATCGATGCGAGCAAACACTTCGACTAGTCCTACTGGCAACTCATCTATAACTGGCTGAGCAGCACCCGATTTTTTCAATAGCTCTTTGAGTTCTAGCACTAACGGAATATGCCCGCGACCATGGCCCCAGAGACTGAACATTGAACCAGGTGCTATATATAAATCAAATAAGCCGTTGAGTATAGTGATAGGGTCAGCATTTACATTTTCAAGCATTTCTAAAATACGTCCTGCATAGCGACCAAATATTTTATTCTTACTTAAAAATTTAACGCGCCAGCTTTCTGATTTCGGTGGTTTATTTTTTTCTTCGAGGTGAATGGCGGCTATATAAGCGTTAATATCGATATGATCCATTGTGAAGCGTGTGAAAAATGATGAAGCTGAGGCGGCAACCTCGTCAGGCTTGGTAAGTTTTTCATAGGCCTGCTGAATTTTTTCAAATTGATCGCGATCTCCACCTTTATCCGGATGAAATTTAACAACAAGTTTTTTATATGCCTTTCGAATTTCTTCCGCAGTAGCGTTAGGAGCAATCTCTAAAATCTCATAAGATGTTGGCATACAGTTATTCCCTTTTTATATGTCTATTGGCCATGATGAATAGCCTCAGAGTTTCCATCAATCATAGATTAGCAGGATAGATTTTTTTTGCAATGGAGGCTATTAAGTACCCAATGAGATTTGTTCGCCAAATTATAGTACTAGCTACATTTTGGATTAGAGAAAAAATATTTAATTATTTTGTTTCATTGTGATTAGAAGTTAATAAATTAATTATTATTTGTTCTGAAGCTATAGTGAAAAAAATTTTTAGCATTATGATTGGTGATGTGAAAGAAGCTACTTCTGCTTAAAAATAGATAGATTATGTTGTCACCATTGCAATTAAACAATTACATTTTTCTATTATTTTTTAATTATAAAGAAAAATTATTTATTTTTTTAATATAATATTTTTTTATTTATTGATTTTTTTATTTACACAAAAAAATTTTATGAAAACTTGAAATAATTATTCAGAAGGTCTACACTGCTCTTAAGGTTGATGAATAAATAAATTTATTTACCACCTTGAAAAAAAATTTTTATCTCTCAGTTGTATTAGTGTTATATCTTGTTTATAGGAGGTAATGATGGTTGAAAGCCATTTGATAACTGCTCTTTGGATGTTACACACGGAAACATAGTTAACTAAAAAGGTTAAGCCAATTAAAATAGTGATTGCATCACTTAGTTAACCTGATAATGGAGGTAAATTATGATGGAGAGTGACACAACATTTATAAGATGGAAATTAATGACAGAAACATAGCTGTGCTAACTCCTAAATTTATAGATGTTCACCAATAAATTATATTTCTAGGAGGGACAATGAGAATGCTCACTTTTTTTGTCAAGAAATGGATGTTAAAAACTGAAACATAAAGTTAGAAAGTTAGAAAGTTACAAAGTTAGGTATATTTTTTAATATGTATAATTAAATATTTAGTGAGGATTTGATTATGTATGTTGATACCGTCACATAGCGTTAGTGTATTTGCCCGATAGTTAGTTAATACCAGCAAGTAAAAACCCACCATATCGGGCAGGTGGGTTTTTTTTGTCTATTATCTTTTTCTGAAGTGAAAATTGGTATGCACGGGTGGAGTACTCGAAGCTTTTGTCGTTAAAATTTCTTTTTGCAATTTTTCTATTTTAGTAAGATAAAATTTTTCAAGGGCTTTCTTAGTATTTTTGAGATTGGATATTTCTTCAGGCTTACATCTTAACAAAGACTGTAAATAAGAATCTCTCACCGTCTGCGTTTCAACACAAAATTCTTGATCTAAAGTTCCTCTTTTTTCTAAATCAATTAAGGCAGGTACTAAGCTTGGTTTAAATGTAAAAGGAAAGGTGGTTGCTTTTTTTGTAACTTTGGACATTATGTCGTTCATCATAACTAAGAATTGATTTAATCCTTCAATGGGATTTATATTTCCTTGTGCTACGTCTTGAATTATTTTAATGCTATTTAATCGCCCTGAATAAGTATTTTCTAATAGACCATCTAGCTCATTTACGAAACTAGGTAATTCAACAGTCGAATTTAAGTTCTCTAAGAAATGTGTTCCACTTAATATGCTTGTCGGATCTGATTCCGTATGATGTGCATGATTAATTGTTTTATCAATTAACGAAGGAAAAAAACTACTATGGCAGGCTTGTGTAATAGTGTTTTTTTCAGGATCGTGTCGTCCAATTCCATGTTGAATGTTGGTGTGGCCTTGTACTGGTAAATAATGTGTATTGTAATAGGCGACTAATGTATAAAAAAACAAATCGACTCTACGACTTGCATGTTCCATTATGTTATTTTCTGACAATTTTAATAATGCTGGAGCATCATTTTTTTTCTTGTTTAAATCTTTTTGGGATGCAGGAAGTGATATAGCGACGCTGTTATTATCTTTATAGTCGGTACGTATTCTATGTTTGTTCCATCCAATGTTTTTTTCTTTTATCTTTAAGGGGTTAAATAATAAGTTATTGAAATTTGCGCTTGAAAACCTAAGCGATGATTTTCGAATTTTGAGAGGAGGAACAGATAAAAATTGATGAACTTTGTGGTAGGTATCTTCGTTGGGTATAAATAATTGTAATAATTCGCTTCGGATTTTTTGAGTTTTTTTATTTCTAATTGCATAACCAAAAAATCTCATCATTTAGGCTCCTTCGTTTAAAGGATAACTTTACTCATCATTAGTCTATAAGAACTACCTTAAGGAACACTTATATATCAGAAAATATAATAGGTAGATAAACATTAAACTTTTTTAACTATTCAGCAAACTCATTGTAGGTCGTCATTGCGAGCGAGAGCGTGGCAACCCAGGTTTTAATGTACATTGCTTTTGCACCAGGCAGTTGACATTAAAGCCTGGGTTGCCACGCTCTCGCTCGCAATGACGAATTACAATTACTTATGCTGAATAGTTGCAAACATTTTTAATAAAGTTGTTATTTATTAGATCGCAAGAGGAGTCGACGTCGCGCTTTTATCATTCTCTTCTAAAAAAGCTGTTCGCGTATTTTTAAACTCTTGTATATTACCAAACAGGCTATAGAGTCCCATTGCTCCATAAGTGAATCCTTTGACAATGCCGGGTTGTTTATCAACATTTAATTGTTTGCAGATGACATAGGGCGCTTCGAAACCTTCGACGATATCTGATGTAAAATGTCCTATAGACAATATATTTTGCAGAGCATTTAATTTTTTTGATGTAACGAGTTGTGGTTGAGCAGTTTCAATATCATTTATTTCAGCACGTCGAAAATGTTCACTTGTCGCTGCGTGGGCCATGCTCTCGCAGAGACTAAAAAAAATAGCGAAGGGTAGGGATACAGCATAACCTTGCCATGAAATTGATAAAAATGATTTTTCAAAATTCCATTGATCTGTTACTAATGTGCCTAGTGTGAAAGATGTTTTTAATAATGTATTTATTAAATTTAATCCAAACTGAGCTATTTTCCAAAACTTATGAGTAGGTGTGCGTGCTTGAGTTCCTACCCCTTCTTCTCTAAAAGCTACTAAAGTGTTTAATAACTCCTGAAAATTTCCTAAAGCGCTTAATGTGGTAATGCCTAGGTAAGTAAGGGCAATTTTCCAAGGAGATAAGGTTTTCATGCCGGCTAATTTACTGAAAACAATGAGAGGTTGAGCACCGTTGTTTATTTCTGCAAAGAAATGGCTGTAAGCCAATATTTTAGTCGGAAAACGAGGGGATGTTATTTCTCGGTCGTTTTCTAACGGATTCTGATCAAAGTTCTTACTTTGTGCTTTTTGCGAGAAGCCCTGACAAACGCTAAAATAGAGACCCAAAATAAGTCCTGCAATAGCAGCTTGCTTAGCTGTATTGAGGAAATTGGTTTCTAGCTCAAAGGTATCCGTGATTTCATTTGAAGTGTCATAGTAAGTATTGATAAAGCTATTTATCACGATATAGATAAATTGAAAGTAGAGCGAGGCTGAGGAGCCAGATTTCTTTGTGGGTAAAGATTTATCGGAGAGTAAATGTTCATTCATTAGTTGAGTGCTATTTCTGATTTGCATTTGTGCACTCCTCACTAAAAAGTGTTTTTTTTTATTTTCTAAATGAGAATGATAATCATTTCGAAAATAATTGCAACATTATTTTACTTAATCAGCAATCAAAAGAGGGGTTAAGATTTTTTGTTTTTAAGCTATTGTATTGTTATCACTCAATATTTATCTATCATCCTGCACTTATGTCATAATATAAAACATGGGTTAACGAATCTGGAGTAGCCATTATGAAGATGGAAGATCTTTTAATCACAAGTGTAAAGCACCATGCATCAGATTTACATTTGCTGCCAGGCTTGGCTCCCTTGCTGCGTATACATGGTTCGTTAGCTCCCATTAAAGATGCGCCTATACTCTCGCCCGAAGAAGTTAAATCACTTATTTACAGTGTGATGTCTAAAGATCAACGTGATGAGTTTGAAAAGAATTTAATTTGTGAAATGGCGTTGGTGGTACCGAGTATTGGAAATTTTCGAGTGAGTGCCTTACATCAAATGCACGGTGTTGCGGGTGTATTTCGTGTGATTCCAGAAGCCATTCCTACTTTTGAAGAATTAAATTTACCTATTGTTCTAAAATCTTTATTGTCACTGTCTCATGGTTTGATTTTAGTGACTGGGTCTACAGGTTCAGGCAAGAGTACAACGCTTGCTGCAATGATTGATTTTATTAATTCATTTCGTGCTTGCAGTATAGTCACTATTGAAGATCCCATTGAGTTCACTTACAAATGTAAACATAGTGTTTTCCACCAACTTGAAGTGGGGCGTGATACACCGAGTTTTGCAACAGCTTTACGTGGATCTTTGCGTCAGGACATTAATGTAGTGTTAATAGGTGAATTGCGAGATTTAGAAACGATGCGTTTAGCTTTAACGGCTGCAGAAACAGGGCATTTAGTTTTAGCTACTTTGCATGCCAGTTCTGCAGCGCTTGCGATTAGTCGTTTTATAGATGTTTTTTCCACGGAAGAAAAATCTCGTGTACGTAGTTTATTGTCGGAAACTTTACAAGCTGTTGTTTGTCAAACCTTAGTCAAGAAGTTGGCGGGAGGACGTGCCGCAGCGTTTGAAGTGATGTTAGTGACGACGGCTATGCGACATTTCATTCGACAAGATATGGTGGCGCATATGGAGTCAGCAATGCAGACCAACGGTGATAAAGGGATGTGTACGTTGGAACAATCCTTGCATGACTTAGTTGCCAGACAGGTGATTGGCTTGAATGTGGCAAACACTGTCATGATGAATCGCGGGGTGTTTAAGGACGTTTTAAAAAAATGATTTATAGAGCAACCGAGCCGCGACTGTGAGGGAGTGTTAACAGTGAATGGTTGACACTCCCTCACGGTCGCGGCTCGGTTGGATGACACAAAGATTTGTAAATCCTGAGTACTGTATTAACTTATTAAAGTTTCATTTCTCTTATATTGTCAGGTTCTATTAAATCAGATAAATCATACTGAGTTGAGCTATCTACAGATAGCTTTTTCCAAAAAGTATGCTGGTTTGAAGAATTACTTTTTGCAGTTTTCGCTTCAAGAAAGCAACCTAATGCTTTTAACTGATAAATATGATTGAAGAAACCATTTTCGCGTTCATAGCAACTATGTAACTTGGTTTGAATATATAGTTGGCCATTTTCCAAAGGTTTAATTAATTCTAAACTATGAGCATGATGAGGGTTAGTCCAAAGAATTTGAGGATGTTGTAATACATATTTTGGATCCCAAATAAAAATAGAGTTTCCTTGAAGGAAGAGCAATCTATCATTTTCTAATGGCTGCATATTATCTATTTTAAAATAATCTAAAGTAATAGTAATAGCAGTTTTAAATTGTTGATCTGTACGATCAAATTGAATCAATCGAATAAGTGAGGAGTCAGATCGTGTTAATTCAGCTAGCGTGCCACTCTGTGGAAGTACTGCATATTTCTGGTTAGGGTTAGCTTTTAATAAAGTCGTTTTTTGCGTCAACAAATTGATGGCAATAAGATTATGTGGATTCTTAGTTAACACGATCAGATGATTATGACTTTCTCCTACAATATCTTCTATACCTGCATCAGATTTCCAAAGCAACTCTCGAGGCAATGTTTTATCGGAGGTATTGCGAATAATGAATGTGTCTTCATTAAAATAAACAAAGCGCTCTCTGGGTAATGCACGAGAATTAATTCTGATGCTATGTTCAATGGTGTTAATGCAGCTCTGTGTATTGAGATCCCAATATTTTATTCTATGAATTTTCACATTATCAGGATATGAATAGTAAGCAAGACTGAGTAATTGATTATTTTCACATAAAATAAATTGATAATTATTACCATTATCTTGCAGTACAAACTTTTCTTGTCCACTTTTTTTATCAGTTATTACTATTTTATTTTCGCATTCATTCACTAAGCTAATTGAAACAAAATCACCATTGGCAAGAGTGGTATGCTCATAAAAAGTAGGATTTTCATATTTCTGAATTTTCAGTAAAGAAGTTTCTTCGAGTATATCTAAAGGATTTTCTTCAAGCAGGAATGTATTTTGCAAAGGTTTAGTGGAATGTATTTTTATTTCATCGAGTACAGTTTCGCAATATTGGTCAGCTTTATTAACGCCTTTTATATTTAATTTTCCATCAGGGTTAATGTTAAGTGTAATAGAATCTGATCTCCAATCTTCTGGAAATTCCCAAACGGTTTGTAGTGTTTGATTTGGATTGCTTGTATCCCACGCTTCAAGAGTGTTATTTGTTCTAAATATCACTACATTATTTTGAAATGGAAAGATGTAATTTTCATTAGCCGAGTAGCTATTTCTAACTAGCACGGGTTTACCCAAGCAATAACGTGGACCCACATCATATTTATGATCAGCTGCGTTGTAATTGATAACTTGTGTTAAAACATTTGAGCCTTTATCTATCGTTGCTAAAATAGATCCATTTTTTAGTACTAATATACTTGGTGTTTTGGAATCAATGTTAATCACTTTAACTTCTTTACTTTTCATATTGAGAGAAATAGTTTGATCAAAAGTTCTTAAAATGAGATTGCCATTTGACTCACCTAGAATTTTATAGATCGTCATATTGTCGCCGCAAGACCATTTTAGTTCTTCTACTATGGGTAAGGTTGTCACGTTAAAAATAATCAATTCGTGATTAGAAGCATAAGCCAAACGACCGCGCGATAAACCTAAAAATCGTGGCGCATTATCTTCACCTGTGTCTAGTTCTTTAATACAGGTTGAGCTTTTCAAATCCCATATTTTAATTTTATGAGTGCGTGGAGGGCCACCTAAAAAAACAGCATGAGGATTGATATCAGGATATCGATATTGGCCATAAGTCATGAGGCACTGATCTGTTAAAGACGTAAATTCAAGATCCCATTCGGCATCGTCTATCATATTTTTTATTTTTAGAGTGCCGGCCTCTAGGATTTTAATTCGCCCTTTGTAACCATCAATGGTGGTCATGTGAACCTGATCACCATTGGGCAAAGTAGTTTTAAGAAAGCTATGTCCTTCATGTGAGGATTCTTTTAATTGAGTAGTGGGTTCAGCTGATGGCTTGGGTTCATCTTCCATTTTTATTTCTTGTAGCGCGACGTCTGTGTTATTTATTGATGATTCTGATCTGGCTAACATGTTGAGTCCTAAGTTCAAATTGTCTTGTGTCATGCAACCGAGCCGCGACCGTCAGGGAGTGATCTCACAGGTGAGGTGACGCTTCCTGACGGGCGCGGTTCGGTAGCTTCGCTCAGAATAAATTTGAAAATTAATCAATTGAAAATTCTTTCGTTAGTATTTTTTCTACTGCAATATTTTTTAATTTTACATATTGCGGTAAACCATTTTTATACGGAGGATAGTCCTCACCAGAAATCAGTGGGGTTAAATATGCGCGGGCTTTATCAGTAATAGAAAATCCATCTTGGCTAATGTAGTCGCGTGGCAAATGGACTTCAACATTCGCGACTTTATCGAGTGGTGCTTCGCCTATCGTCCAAGAATAATGTTCACCAGGCTCACGGACTATGATAGGCATGACGGCATTTTTACCGGCTAAAGCAAATTCTACCGCGGCTTTACCTAATGCATAAGCTTGTTCTACATCTGTTTTTGCAGCGATGTGGCGTGCTGAACGTTGCAGATAATCTGAAATAGCATAATGATATTTGTAACCCAATTGTTGTTTAATTAATTTCGCAATGACAGGTGCGACTCCACCTAATTGAGAATGACCAAAAGCATCTATTAATCCTGTTTCAGAAAGAAAAGTGCCATCTTGATTACGCAAGCCTTCAGAAACGACAATTGCACAATAACCATATTCTGAAACACAAGCTTCAACACGTGCTAAAAATAATTCTGGAGTAAATCGGATTTCTGGAAATAAAATAATATGGGGTGCATCATTTTTTTCTTCTGCTGCTAATCCACTAGCAGCTGCAATCCATCCGGTGTGGCGTCCCATGACTTCTAGTATAAATATTTTGGTTGATGTCAGTGACATTGCTGCAAGATCCATTGCAGCTTCACGGATGGAAATAGCGACGTATTTTGCAACCGAACCAAAGCCAGGAGAGTTATCAGTAAAAGGTAAATCGTTATCTATTGTTTTTGGTATACCTATACAGGTAATGGGATAACCTAATTGCTGACTGATTTGTGAAATTTTATAAGCTGTATCTTGTGAATCACCACCACCATTGTAGAAAAAATATTTAATATCGTGAGCTGCGAATGTTTCAATTAAGCGTTCGTATTGATGCTTATCTTTTTCATAAGAACCCAGTCTGTGTCGGCATGATCCGAATGCGCCTGAGGGCGTATGTCTAAGAGCAGCTATATCTTCTGCGGTCTCATAGCTTGTATCAATTAAATCTTCTGTGAGTACACCCCGAATTCCATTGCGTGCTGCAAATACCTTGCCTATGATGTCCGCGTGTTGTCTTGCACTTTCGATGACGCCGCAAGCTGATGCATTAATAACAGCTGTCACCCCACCTGATTGGGCATACAACGCATTAAATTTTTTCATGATCAAAGTGACTCCGGAAGCGTAAGAAGAAGTGAAAACTTTATGAATAATTACTGATTTTTTGAGGGAGAGCAAGGAGTATTCTAGCTAACTCACATCCTATTTAAATTTGATTTAAATACAACATGAGTCAGTTAGTAGATTGAGGTGTATCCAGACAGCAAGGTATAAATTCAAATAACTATTATTTAATAATCTCATAAAATACATCCGAACTATAGTCTAACTAAGTTATTGATACTTTGAATTAAAGTTAGGTTACGCTCTTTTTTTAATAATTCTGAAGACTTGTGTAATTCAGGAATATTAGTGCTGCTAGCCAGTATGAATTGTGCATTTAAGCTAGTTGCTAATCTTAATACTTCATTTTTAATGCGACCTGTAATAAGCCATTGATTTTTCTTATCAACACCCAATATATGGCCAATCGTTGTTAACGATTTTTCTGCTTCTTGGTAGTATCTTTCTGCTAAAAGAACTGTTGATGGGATATTAAAATAGCAGCTAGGCAAACTAGGAATCACATGTACCAGATTCAGTTTAATATGCATGTCTTGTTGTGTGTTCAAGGCAGCCTTAATGAGCGCTATTTCTTCTTCGGTGGTGGTATTGGTTACAAGTAAGACACTCTTTGCAGGTTTCATCTACTGGATCTCCATTATTGTTAAGGTCCTTTTGTTAGAAGAGATTAACTACTCACTTTCCAACGGGGGGATACCTATAGTCTCACTAAAGTACGCTAAGAGAAATTAGAAGAAACGCGAGGACGTTGTATTAGAGACCCTGAGATTGCTCAGGGTTTATACTGGAGGAAAATCAAGGAAAAGAAAAATGTCTACCCAAGTCAAGCACTTATGTGCAGATAATATACAGAATGGCTTTTTTTCACTCTTCACTTACGGGTTCTTGAACGCCATTAGTTAATACGAGCTTAACTAATTCTGGAACCGATTTTACCCCCATTTTTTTCATAACACTAGCGCGATGTGCTTCAACTGTTTTCAAAGAAATATTTAATTCGGCAGCAACCACTTTATTTTGTTTGCCTGCGACTATTCCTTGTAACACTTGTACTTCACGGTGTGAGAGTAAAGCAAATTTAGCTTCTGCTTGCGCATTCTCTTGTTGCTTATCACGATTTGCTTTATCAATGCGTAAAGCTTTGTTAATGCTTTCTAACAAAACTTGATCGTTAAAAGGTTTTGTTAAAAAATCAATTGCACCCGCTTTCATGACACGGACTGCCAATGGAACATCGCCATGACCACTGATAAAAACAATAGGCAATGGTGTGCTGCCTAAAGCGTTTAACTTAGTTTGTAATTCTGGGCCGCTCATGCCAGGCATGCGTACATCCAATAATAAACAACCTGACTGATGTGGATCATAGTCATCTAAGAAATCTTGCGCGCGGATATAGGTTTTGGCTTTTAGCCCTACAGATTCAATTACCCAAGATAACGATTCCACCATCGCTTGATCATCATCTACAACATATACAATCGGTTCAATAGACATAGGTCTCTCCTAAAAAACGGGTAAAGTAAATCTTATCCAGCTTTGTTTGTTTGTATTGGGATTAATGGTAAATTGACCGCCGTGTGCTTCAATAATCGAGCGACAAATTGCTAATCCCATGCCTCTTCCATGCGCTTTAGTCGTAAAAAATGGTCTAAATACTTTTGAAATTATTTCTCGAGAAAACCCTGGGCCTGTGTCACTGACCGTGATTTCAATGAATGATTCTTCTATAGGTTTTGTTTGTATATGTATTCTGCGATTGCGTGGCTCATCTTCTTTCATCGCTTCAATCGCATTTTGTATCATATTTAGCATAACTTGTTGGAGTTGAATTTTATCTGCAGATATGACGGGTAAATCTTTTGCTAGTTCAAAATCAATTTTTGTTTTTGATAAGTTTAGTTCACTACGTATAAAACTCGCTGTTTCACGAATGATGCTATTTACCTTGAAGGTTGTTTTAACTAATTGACCTTTACAAAAAAAGTTTTTTAAGCGATGAATGACTTCACCCGCACGCTCTGCTTGAGCAACCGCTTTTTGCATTATTTCTGTTAACTGTGTTGCATCATCATTACCTTTTTGTAAATGATGCACGCAACCTCTAGTGTAATTGACGATAGCTGCTAAAGGTTGACTGATTTCATGTGCCATACCCGATGCCATTTCTTCCATTGTGCTTAAACGAAAGACATGAGCTAGCTGTTGTCCTCGTACACGTGCTTTTTTATCGAGTACTCGTTCATTTACGTCACGTGAGGCTGCCTGTATTTCTTTAATGAAATGTTTTTCTTCATCGCGAATTAAGCGTAGATTGCTTTCAAACCAACGATAATCGCCTTCTTTTCTGCGTATACGATAGGTGACAGTTTGATGATTAGGGGTTCGTTTGCGACGATTAAATACTTTTCTGACTTTGGCGACATCATCGTGGTGAATTAACTTAAATAAATTAAACCCAACTAATTCTTCCGCTGTATAACCTAGCCATGTTTTACAAGACACAGATAAATAAAGGTAGGTTCCGTCAGTTGAATGTCGTGAAATGATATCAGTAGAATTTTCTGCTAATAAATGAAAACGTAACTCACTTTCGCGCAGAGTTCTTTCGTTTTGTTCTAATGTGTTAAGATTTTTGAGCATTAAAGATTGACTTAAAAATAATGCTTCACGATACTCATTATTTTCCGATAGCAGCTTATCTGATAGATTTTTTAAGTCAGCAAATTCAGTCTTAATGTCTGAAATATTATGATGTATCAACAAAGCAACGGATTTGGCCGAATTAAGGGAAGCGAGTAAGGTAGCCGAGCTTTTGCAAACACCTTTAGTACCGCTCTTGTGATAGTAATCGGTCTCAGCTAACCATTTTTTTTGTTGAGGAAGTATATCTTGGATGATTTTTGGGAAAGGTTGGTTGTGTGCATAAATTAAATTGATAGAACGACCCAACACTTCTTTTTTAGAGTATCCAAAAAGTCCGGTCGCATGTTGATTCCAATCAAGGATGCGGCCTCCTTTATCAAGTAGCACTGCGCTTTCTGTAATAGCCTCAAAAAGCGAGTGAGCGTAATCTTCTTTCATACTTTGCTTATCCTTAAGCACGACCTTTAACTGTCCGATGTTTGAAAATAGTGTACTGCTTTCTTTGAACTTACGTTACTTATATCGCACTACGAGTATAATAGCATAACAAAATAGTAGCTGAAAATTGTGAGAGTTAATATGAAAATTTATATTTTAGGAATTTGTGGCACTTTCATGGCCGGTGTTGCGCAATTAGCAAGACAAAGTGGTCATGAAGTATCAGGTTCTGATATGAATGTTTATCCTCCTATGAGTACGCAATTAGCAGCGCAAGGTATCCAATTAAATTCCGGCTTTGATCCATCGCATTTAGATCATACAGTAGATTGTGTCATTGTGGGTAATGTCATTAGTCGTGGTAATCCTTTAATGGAATTTATTTTAGAAAAAAAAATCCCATATCTCTCTGGACCCCAATGGTTGGCGCAAACTATTTTAAAGGATAGATGGGTTTTAGCGGTTGCAGGTACCCATGGAAAGACGACTACTACCAGTATATTGGCTTGGATGTTGGATTATGTGGGTTTTGTCCCTGGGTTTTTAGTCGGTGGTGTGCCAGAAAATTTTGGTGTATCTGCGCGCTTAGGCGATCAGCCTTATTTTGTGATTGAAGCGGATGAATATGACAGTGCTTTTTTTGATAAACGTTCTAAGTTCATTCATTATCATCCCCAGACATTAATTTTAAATAACCTCGAATATGATCATGCGGATATTTTCCCGGATCTTGCCGCCGTTAAAAAACAATTCCAATACCTTGTTAGAACGGTGCCGGGCAATGGACTTATTATTCGTCAAGCGCAAGATGAAAATATTTCTTCAGTGTTAGAGCAAGGGTGTTGGACGCCGACTGTCACGTTTAGTATGACAGAAGGTAATTGGCAAGCTAAATTAATACAGCCAGATGGCTCTGAGTTTGATGTTTATTATGATGATCAACTAGTAGGAAAAGTGACCTGGAGCTTATTAGGATTGCACAATGTTCAGAATGCTCTAGCAGCGCTGGCTGCTGCACATCATGTTCAGGCACCCATTGAGCTTGCGATTGAAAGCTTAAGTTCATTTAAAAACGTCAAGCGACGATTAGAGGTAAAGGGTCAACTTAAAGGCGTTACCCTGTATGATGATTTTGCTCATCATCCTACCGCTATTGCCACGACATTGGCAGGTTTGCGTGCAAAAGTGGGCAAACAGAGAATTATAGTGGTTTTAGAGTTTGGATCTTATACTATGCGCACTGGGGTTCATAGGGATAGGCTTAAAGAGGCTCTTGTAGACGCAGATCTTGTAGTTTGTAAGCGTCCGGAAATGGATACTTGGGGGCTAGAAAAGGCTTTGCAGCAGCTATCTCAGCCTGCAATGTTATATAATGATGTTAATTCGTTGGTGGAAGGCTTGGCTAGCCAGGCGAAATCAGATGATCATATTGTGGTTATGAGTAACTCTGGTTTTGATGGAATACATGAGAAGTTGTTAAAAGCTATAAAGTCATGACTATATCCCTACTCCCCTTGTTGGAGAAGCAAAAAGCTAGCTAGGAGAAAACAATGCAACATCCCAAAAAATATAACGATCAAATTTTTACGTGGCGTAGTGCTTTATTAGGGCTAGTCGCTTATTTAGTCGTCATACTGATAGTCTTACTCGTAGTTTAAAGGTAAACAATGAAAGCTAAAAAGATCCCTATCCAAATTAAAACAGAAACCTATTATCTAGCTGATCAATCTTCTGCAGAAAGTTATCGATATATTTGGTCGTATGATATTACGATCACGAATAATAGTGATGAAATTGTCCAATTATTAAATCGTTATTGGCGTATAACGGATGGCAAAGGAAAAATTGAAGAAGTCAAAGGTCCAGGGGTGATTGGTTTGCAACCTATAATCAAACCGGGAAAAGAATTTGCTTACAGTAGTTTTTGTCAACTATCCACGACTCAAGGTGCAATGGAGGGACATTATGAACTGCAAACATTGGATGAGAAGCAGTTTATCGTTGAGATTCCAAAATTTGTTTTAACCTCGCCCTCTTCCAATGCGCATGCGTTGAGATCTAGATTGCATTAGACATGTTTTTCGCTAAGTACTTTCGATGATGAATATGTTTTCTGTGGGTAGGGTAATGCCTAGGAGATCTCTGTAAATATTTGTGCGCACGCACAAACTGTTTGATTTCACGAATGAGTGCTACTGAAATGTCAGATGTTTTATAAGATTTATTTTCTGCAGTTTTCTTTTCGCCACTGTCGTTATTGAAAGTTTTCTCTAGTTGTTCAATCACGTCATGATCGTGTGTAATAACAGCAAGCTCACGATTTTTATCAATGGATGCGCGGGTTAAATTGATTGAACCTAGTGCTGCAGTTTTATCGTCAACAATAATAACTTTAGCGTGTATATAATAGTTTTTACTAATATAAATAATGACACCAGCATGGGTCAGAAATGTAAATTTTTTATTAGGTTTTTTATCATGTGTAGAGGTGATAACAGAAATATTTACACCATTTTTAGCAGCCTTCGCTAGAGCACCAATAATTTGATAATCACTTAGCGTTTCTGCATATATTTTTATAGAGTATTTTGCATTTTGTATGAGGCTAAGTAATTTTTGACGGCTGTTATCTGGGCTCCATATTAAATCAGGTTGGTGTACGCTAATTTTTTTATGCTGATAATCTGAATCGAACACCTGCTGAATTTCATGAATTTCATTGGGGTCTGAAATTTTCAAAGCAAAATTGCGCTCATTTTTAAAAGTGGAATGGGTGAAATTGAATGTCATTACAATTGCATTTGTATGATCTGTTAATAATGTTTTTTGATGAGTGAGTTGGAAGTCGCCATCAGGCCAAATGAGAGAAATATGATAGGCTTGTAATTTGTCGGCCACTGTTTTATTTTCTGAATCTGCTTTGTAAGGATAATGTTGTAGTAATACCCTGACATTTCTGCCATTCTTTTTTGCATTATTCAACATGTCTGCAAATTGTAAATCTGTAAAGCCATACATGACTAAATCTATCGAAGATTTTGCATTATGAATAGCTTGTAAAATGGGGGTAGGGCCACGATCAGGTTCAATAATCAATTCTGTTTGAGCCCAGCAGATGGAAGTGAAAAAAGATAAAGATAAAATAGAAAACCAACGCAACATGCTAAACAGTTTCTCTGCCTGCAAATGCGTGAGCTAATGTTCCGCTGTCTATAAATTCCAGTTCGCTACCGAGAGGCACACCATGAGCGATGCGTGTGGCTTTTATTTCATATTGCTTTACTAATTCAGAAATATAATGCGCCGTTGCTTCCCCTTCAACAGTAGGATTAGTCGCTAAGATAACTTCTTTGATCATGCCCTTTGCCAGCAACATAGTTAATTCTTTTATTCCAATTTCATCAGGGCCTATTCCATCTAAAGGGGATAAATGTCCCATCAAAACAAAATATAAACCGCGAAATCCACCCATCTGTTCGACGGCTACCATATCGACTGGGCTTTCGACTATACAGAGTAGGCTGGCGTCACGATTAGGAGAGGTGCATAGCTTACATAGTTCAGTTTCGCTAAATGTGCGGCAGCTTTTGCAATGACCAATGTGCTCCATGGCTTCAAGCAAAATATTGGCTAAGCGCTTACCATTGTCGCGGCCTCGCTCCAATAATTGAAATGCCATACGCTGGGCCGTTTTAGGCCCTACGCCTGGCAAGTATCGCAGTGCTTCAATAAGTCGTTCTAATAAAGGGCTGGATAACATGCCGTCTTATTTCCCTGGTAAATCAAAACCATCTGGAAGCTTAAAGCCAGCTAATCCTGACATTCTATCGCGTGTGCCTTTTTCAATTTTGTCACTAGCATCGTTAATAGCCGCCGCAATCAAATCTTCGATAACGGTTTTTTCTTCAGTTAGTAGGGTGGGGTCTAAAGTGACACGTTTTGCGTAATGTTGGCCTGTCATCACGATTTTTACGAGACCACCACCGGATTGGCCTGCTACTTCCATTTCAGCAATCTGTTTTTGGATTTCTTGCATTTTTTTCTGCATTTCTTGTGCTTTTTTCATTAAATCGCCTAAGCCGGCTTTATTATTCATGGTGAATCCTCGTTTTGTTCAGATGGGAAGTATTCTAACAAAGCTCTAAAGTCATAGCAATTTTCTATAAAGCCATGACAGTTTTCCTTCTCCTTTTGTGGGAGAAGGTGCCCGTAGG
>DHXK01000099.1:32463-32978 GCA_002413665.1 Legionellales bacterium UBA5158
AGGGCGGATGAGGGGTGGGGTTTTAAAGAACAAAAATTAATTTTAAAAATACATCAATCGATCGCTTTGACCGAATCCACATCCAACGTTGCGCCAAATACAGCCATGATTTTTTTCACATCCTGATCACTCGTTATGGCTTCAACCGCGTGAGCATGACGTTCTTTTTTGGTTTGTTCTTGTTTTTTAGCGGAGGTGTTTAATTCATCCGAGCTGATGGAAATATGCAATTTCATAGGCTTATTTAAGCATTTTTTTAAAGCTTCTTCTAAGCGTTCGATGAGTTTTGCATTTAACATGGGCTCATGCTTATGAGATAAGGCAAGTGATATGGTTGTCTCAGACATTTCTATTAGCGCACAATTTGATGCTAAAGCTTGTGCCATACCTGTTAAACCTAACTGCGGTACAATCTGATGCCACTCATCTGTTGCAATAACGGTATTTGTGACGGGTACGTTAATTGGTGCAACAGCTAGCTTTGTGGGCTCATTATTTTTTTGTGCAGCGATAGG
>DHXK01000099.1:33163-40731 GCA_002413665.1 Legionellales bacterium UBA5158
ATAGGTGTATGAGCTTTTTGCGATGCTATTTTTTGTGGTGCATTATTCTCTGATGGCTGAAACGCTAGCATGCGTAGCATTATCATTTCAAAGCCTTGTTTTGGATTGGGTGCGAGGGATAAGTCTCGGCGCCCTATGAGAGCAATTTGATAATAAAGTTGCACATCTTCAGCAGACATACTTGTAGTCAGTTGGAGTAACGCAGCATTTTTTTCTGTCTCGTCAGGAATCACTTGCAGTACAGCAATGCGCTGTAAAACAGATAATATATTCTCACTGATATGATGAAAGTCTGGAGCATGTTCTGCTAGTGCAGCAATTTCGGTTAATAATTTATTACCATTTTTTTCGGCTAGCGCTGTTAATAATCGATAAATAGAATCTTGTCCTACATTGCCCAGCATGCTTCGTGTGTCATCTTCTGTAATATTTTCACGACAAAAAGCAATAGCTTGGTCTAATAAACTTAATGCATCACGCATGCTGCCATCGGCGGCTACGCTAAGTTGTTCTAATGCAGGTATTTCAAAATGTATTTTTTCAGCATCGCAAATATGTTGTAACTGTTTTGAAATTTGCTCAACAGGAACACGCTTTAAATTAAACTGTAAACACCGTGAAAGAATAGTAACGGGTAATCGTTTAGGGTCAGTGGTGGCTAAAATAAATTTAACATGCGCGGGTGGTTCTTCTAATGTTTTTAACAGCGCATTAAAACTATGTCCCGATAACATATGAACTTCGTCGATTAAATAAATCTTAAAACGTCCTTGAGTCGGTGCATATTGAACGCTATCTAGTAGCTCGCGGGTATCTTCGACTTTCGTTCGGGACGCTGCATCAATTTCTAATAAATCCAAGAACCGGCCAGCATCGATAGACTGACAAGCAGAACATGTTCCGCAAGGGTTAGAGGTGATTCCGGATTCGCAATTCAAACATTTGGCTAAGAGACGTGCGAGAGATGTTTTGCCGACGCCGCGAGTGCCAGTGAAAAGGTATGCATGGTGTAAGCGTTGGTTATCAAGAGCATTGGTTAACATACGTAAGACATGTTCTTGTCCTACCATTTCTTGAAAAGTGCGGGGACGCCATTTACGTGCAAGGACTTGGTAACTCATGGATGGTATACCCTCTAAAACAGGGGTAAAAAACTGGTGGCCCCCAGTATCAGCCTAACTTCGCGCCCGAATCAGTTGTTACCGCTGCTTCCTTCCGGACCTGACGGGGTTCACAACCTATCGCCGCAAAGCGACCGATACTGGTTACCATAACTCGTGGATCTAAACAGCGCATAAGCCGATATTTCATGGCGGAGAGAAAGGGATTCGAACCCTTGGTACGCTATAAACGTACACACGCTTTCCAGGCGTGCTCCTTAAACCGCTCGGACATCTCTCCTGCGCTACGATCGTTGGTGCGTAAGATTAAACTAGAATGCAGGAGAGTGCAATGCTGCATTCGGTATATTCTTATGTTTTTTGACTGTTTTATTAACTTTATGAATTCATAAGTTATTTAACTCATCAAGCCTGATTTGAAGATCGTAATTTGCATGCTGAATAAAACACTTTTAATCTTTACTTAAATTAGGCAGGGCATAATATGTGCACCAGCAGTAACATTCCATTTCTAAAGTAAAAGGTTTTCCAATAACTTTTCATAAACTTCAGTCAACATTTCAAGGTTTTCTACGCGTACACATTCATTCACTTGATGCACAGTTGCATTGCAGGGGCCTAACTCTATGACTTCAGCGCCAGTGGGGGCGATAAAGCGTCCATCAGAGGTGCCGCCACCGGTCGACAAAGTGGTTTCAATGTTGAGTAATTCTTTAATAGTTTTTTGTGCTGCGTGAACTAATTTACCTTGCTGTGTCAGAAAGGGATTACCGGATAAGTCCCATTGCAGATCAAAATCGAGTTTATGTTTTTCTAATATTTGCTTCACGCGAGTTTGTAATTCATCAACAGTCACAGCAGTCGAAAAACGAAAATTAAATTGCACAGTCAGTACACCAGGAATGACATTCGCAGCGCCTGTTCCGCTATGAATATTCGATATTTGAAAAGTGGTGGGTGGAAAGTATTCATTGCCATTATCCCATGTTTCATGCGCTAACTCGCTCAATGCTGCAGCACTATCATGAATAGGATTTTTGGCTAAATGTGGAAATGCAACATGTCCTTGTTTGCCATTTATAGTTAATTTACCGTGCAATGAGCCACGTCTTCCCACACGAATTTGGTCACCTAATTTGTTTTCACTACTGGCTTCACCAATAATACAGTAATCAATTTTTTCTTTTCGACTCACTAGTGTTTCTATGACTTTTTTAGTGCCATCAAGACTAGGGCCTTCTTCATCACTAGTAATAAGAAAAGCAATTGAGCCTGGAAAAGCAGGGTTTTTTTGAATAAAATTTGTAGCAGCAACAACCATTGCTGCTAATCCAGATTTCATGTCTGCAGCCCCGCGCCCATATAAATAGCCATCACGTATGGTAGCTTGAAAAGGATCAGACACCCAATCGGTCATAGGGCCTGGAGGCACAACATCAGTGTGTCCAGCAAAGACAACTAAAGGGCTTTGTGTTCCAAATCTTGCCCAAAGATTGTCAACTTCACCAAAGCGCATAGATTCTATGTGAAAATTTAATGCATTAAAACGCGCACTAATAAGAGGTTGGCATCCTGCGTCTTGAGGTGTGATAGAGGCTAGGTTAATTAGCTGTATGGCAAGATCTAATGTGGGCGACATGTGCTTCCTATGGTTATCCTGGTGAATAAAGACCCAGTCTTAGGTTTTTAACATTATTATGCATTATTATGTCTAGTTAACCAAAAAATTTACGAAATTCTACAACTTTATTTACCTTGTTACTTCTTGATAAGGCAATTAACACTGCTGCAGAAGATGATGAAATTCGGATTGTCCGGCTATCAACGTGTTATAAATGGAGGATTCAACAATAGCTGTAATTTTTTTAGACCGTTATACCATAACCTAAAGATGTACCTATAGTTACCACTACTACTTAGCTAATTTTTATGCCAATGTATTGGTGGAAAGCAAATTAATTCTGAAACCAAGATTTTTTTTTATTAATGGGGCTTACATAAGGAACTGTATTGATGAAAAGTATTTTGATAGGTGCATTAACAACGCTAACCCTGCTGACATGCGTTGTTGACAATGCTGTAGCATGTACCGATATTCGCCTTACCGCCAAAGATGGAACCGTGCTCGTCGCTAGAACTATGGAATTTGGTCTAGATATGAAAACAGAATTACGTACATCTAATCGAGACAGAGTGTTTTCAATGCTTGCACCAGATGGAAAGCCAGGGCTTACATGGAAAGCTAAATATGGTTATGTTTTTATGGGCTCTTTAGGCGTGGATGCTGCTGGCGATGGAATGAATGAAGTAGGGTTATCATTTGAAGCTTTGTATTTACCTGGGTATGCAAAATATCAAACGGTTACACCTGATCAAGATGGTCAAGTCATTCCATATATGTCATTTGGGGATTGGGTGTTGAGCAATTTCAAAACGGTAGATGAAGTCCGTGAAGCAGTCGTTAAAATTTACGTAGTAGCCGCTTTATCGCCTGGCATGGGAGATTTGATGCTTCCGCTGCATTATTCAATTTATGATGCTAGTGGTAAAGGTATTGTCATTGAATATATAGCAGGTAAATTAGCTATTCATGAAAATAAACTTGGCGTGATGACTAATTCCCCCAGCTATGATTGGCACATGACAAACTTAAATAATTATACTCAACTAAAACCTGTGAATCCTAATCCGGTGGTTGCAGATGGTGTAACTTTTGCAGCAACCGGGCAAGGTGGTGGAATGGTAGGCTTGCCAGGCGACATCAGTCCTCCTTCACGTTTTGTTAAAATGTCAGTGTTGAAGGATGTAGTATTACCTGCAGCAGATGCAACTAGTCTACAAAATTTAGCAGAACATATTATTAATAATGTTGATATACCAATGGGTTTAGCGCGCGAACCCTCAAACGGTAATTATACATCTGAAACCACGCAGTGGACTATCTTCAAAGATTTAACGCATAAAGTCATTTATTACCATACCTATGAAGATTTATCATTACATGCTGTTACTCTGTCTAAACTTGATTTCTCTGAAAAAGCGCCTAGGCTGAGAATGTCCATCGCAAGCAAACAATATGTGAAAGATATGACAGATGAATTTCTCAAAGCAAAAAATTAATTTATTTAAACCAATCGATGTGCCGTGAACTACGGTACATCGAAATTTTATAATAGTAATGTGAGTATTCGCCTTACTCAATAAAAAAACCTTTTTCTTTAGTTTATGAGTATGAATTATTGCCCGAACAGAAAGCTTATATTGTTCTAGGTTGTGATGATCTAACAGAAAGAATGGTTGATCAACAGGAGGTTGAACATAAAATTGGGGATGCAATTGTCGAAGGGAGAAGCATTGAGCGGTTAGCTCAAGACTTAGTGACAAAAGCTATCGCTAGCGATTCTAGTGATAATATCTCGGTTGCGGTGATGGAAGTTGGCTCTATTCCAGGATCAGTCAGTGTTTTTGATGGCCATGGAGGTTCAGAAGTGTCTTTTGCCATTGGAAAAGATTTTTATCCTACCCTGAAAGCCAACATTCAACTGCTATTAACCCAAAAATTAGAAGCTCCTGCAGCTATCTCTGACATTAAGCAATCTAAAATATAGCTGCAAGAAAATTTGGTTTCCTATTGTACTTCTACTGCTTCACGCAATAGCTCATTTAAGCTGACTTTGCTGCGTGTTTTCGCATCGACTTGTTTCACTATCACGGCGCAATACAAGCTATATTTGCCATCTAGACTGGGTAAGTTACCCGACACGACAACAGACCCAGAGGGAATACGGCCATAACTGATTTGACCTGTGGCACGATTGTAGATACGCGTACTTTGGCCTATGTAGACCCCCATGGAAATAACAGAGCCTTGTTCAACAATAACCCCTTCTACAATCTCAGAGCGTGCTCCAATAAAGCAATCATCTTCAATAATGGTAGGATTGGCTTGCAACGGCTCTAGGACACCGCCTATGCCTACACCGCCGGATAAGTGTACGTTCTTGCCTATTTGAGCGCAGGATCCCACGGTGGCCCAGGTATCCACCATTGTGCCGGTATCGATATAGGCACCGATGTTGACATAAGATGGCATTAAAATAGTGTTAGCGCCAATAAAAGCACCCTTGCGCGCAACGGCTGAAGGAACGATCCTGACGCCAGCTGTTTTTAGCTCATCCTCGCTAAGATCTTGATATTTAAGAGGAACTTTATCAAAATAACGGGCGCATCCCGCATCCATAATTTGGTTATCATGGGTGCGAAAGTATAATAAAACAGCTTTTTTTATCCATTCGTGGGTTTGCCAGACCCCCTCAATTTTCTCTGCCACTCGTATTTTGCCACTATCTAATTGATCAATAGTCTGCTCAATGGCGGATTTGAGCTTGGGGTCTACGTTTTGGTGGGTGAGGGCGCTGCGGTCTTCAAAGGCTATATCAATAATATTTTTTAAATCTGGCATAAGGGCGTCCGTGTATTGAAGGTTGAATTATGGTAGGATATCGCATTTTTACGGTATGTAAATGCGCTTATGCCAAAATCACATTCTCCCCCTAAATCGTTAGAAAATGCATTTGTTGTTTATTCACGTTTATTCACTTATGTGCGGCGTTATTGGCCGGCTTTAGTGATAGCAATTATTGCCAGTATGGTTTACTCAGGGATTGATGCATGGTTTGTGCATTTTCTCGATGCGTTAGTGAATAAAGGTTTGGTCGCAAAAAATCATGAATTTCTTCGTAATGCTCCCGTGTTGGTATTAGTCGTCTTTGTGATGCGAGGTCTTGCCAGTTTCTTATCAAATTATAATATTGCCTCTGTTTCCCGTAGCGTCATTATGACCTTGCGCAAAGATTTATTTAAACATTTACAATGCTTACCCGCCAAATTTTATGATCACTCTACCTCTGGGCAAGTTCTCTCAGTTATTTTATATAGCGTAGAACAAGTGGCTAACGCGAGTGCGGATGTGCTCACCACCGCTGTTCAATCATCATTTCTAGTGATCGGTTTATTAATTGTGATGTTTCACATCAGTTGGAAACTCAGCCTTCTTTATTTTTTAATTATTCCATTAATTACTGTCGTTATGCGTTTCACTAGTTTAAGAGTGCGTCGTTTAAGTTTAAGCATACAGGAGTCCATGGCTGCCTTAAGTAATAGAGCTGAAGAAAATTTAGTAGGTTACAAAGTCGTGCGCGCATTTGGCGGTCAAGCATTTGAAGCAGAAAAATTTAATAAAGCCACTCGCATAAATCGACAACGTGAAATGAAAGTGGTTGCTGCGCGTTCATGGAGTGTGTCTAGCGTACAGTTAATTGCAGCGATTGCTTTGTCAGTGACGCTGTATGTAGCAACCTTAGATATTGCAGATTCTGTGTTATCCCCAGGTGGTTTTGTTTCATTAGTGGCAGCCATGTTAGCGCTATTAAAACCGATGAAAGATTTAACCAGCATGCAAAATAAATTGTATCGTGGTATTGCGGGTGCACAAACAGTATTTGAATTGCTAGATGAAAAACCGGAAGAAGATAACGGCACTTTAACCTTGCAGCGCGCTAAAGGAAAAATTGAATTTTCAAATGTCAGTTTTGCTTACGATCATAATAAATCTGTATTGAAGAATATTAATTTTACAGTCGAACCTGGTCAGGTAGTGGCCTTAGTCGGCCGTTCAGGAAGTGGGAAATCAACCATAGTGAGTTTGTTGCCTCGATTTTATTCAGATTTTTCAGGTAATATTTTACTGGATGATGTCTCTATTCGCGAATATGGATTAACAGATTTACGAAATCAGTTTTCGTTTGTTTCACAAAACGTCACTTTGTTTAATGATACGATTGCCAATAACATTGCCTACGGTCGTTTGGATGAAGTGCCAGAAGCAGATATTATTTTCGCTGCCAAAGCTGCGCATGCGTTTGAATTTATCGAACAACTTCCTTTAGGTTTGCAAACTAGAATAGGTGAAAACGGCGTTTTATTATCGGGTGGACAAAGACAGCGGATCGCAATTGCTCGCGCTATTTTAAAGAATGCACCGATTTTAATTTTAGATGAAGCCACATCAGCATTGGATACAGAATCTGAGCGATATATTCAATCGGCACTGGAAGAATTAATTCGTCATCATACTACTTTGGTGATTGCGCATAGGCTTTCGACAATTGAGCATGCTGATAAAATTATTGTGTTGGACGATGCCCACATTGTGGAAGTCGGTACCCATGCAGAATTATTAGCGCTAGAGGGTTATTACGCCAAGCTTTATAGAATGCAGTTTAATGATGAAAGTTCGATTGAGAAATGTTTGGAATAGAGAATTAATTATGGCTATGGTAAGAAATCAAGATTATAGCTAAATTCCGGCACGTAATAAGGACAAACATGTTTAACATTGAAAAACATTGGTATCGTTCTTCTTTCACCAGTCTCACACTTTTATTT
>DHXK01000099.1:40804-41231 GCA_002413665.1 Legionellales bacterium UBA5158
GTCTCACACTTTTATTGTTGCCACTGTCATGGATTTTTTCATGTATTGTAATGCTTCGACGTTTTCTTTATTCGCATGGATTCAAAAAAGTTTATCACTTCTCTGTTCCGGTTATTATCGTAGGAAATATTACCGTAGGTGGAACAGGTAAAACACCTTTTGTGATATGGCTAGCAAACCATCTGAAAGAGCAGGGCTTTATACCAGGTATAGTCTCGCGTGGTGTGGGTGGCAAACAACAGCAAGCACCTCGATGGGTAGATGAAGCTGCACTGGCGACAGACGTAGGTGATGAGGCTCTCTTATTAAAAAAACAAACACAGTGCCCCATGGTCATAGCCATAGACCGCGCAGCTGCCGTGTCAGAATTAATCGCTAAAACAAATTGTAATATTATTATTAATGATGATGGTTTGCAGCATTATCG
>DHXK01000045.1:0-9318 GCA_002413665.1 Legionellales bacterium UBA5158
CACAGTTTAAATTACACGCCCTTTAAGAACGACATTAAGTATAATTTTTTTGCTACAATGAGGGTATATGAATTTAATTTAGACCAAGAGGGCTATCTTTCGTCTGCATTTGTAGACAAACTGTAATGTGATTAAATAAATGATATAATTAATTCAATATCATCTAGTTAGCAGGCCTATATGCTAAATCAGACTAAGCATGATTCATGCCTTTCCCAAAGCTTCAAACGCTTTACTACACGGTTATTAGTTTTATTTTTTGAGCTGTGCAATACGCCTTTTGGCTAAAACAGACAAGGATATCAAATGCTAACTTCATATTTCAATTTAACCATGTTAACTCATTTTTTAATCGGTTTTTATTTTGTTTTTTTTGCAGTTTGGAATATTTATCATTGGAATCGCATTATAGAAGTCATGATCAAAGATAATTTACCACATCCTTATTTGTTACTCCCCATTGGCATCGGCTGGCAATCTGTAGCAGGATTTCTGATAATTTTTGGATTATTTTCGAAACTGGCTGCTCTGTCGTTAATTCCTTACGTCATTATAGCAAGCTTTATATTTCATCCTTTTTGGAATTATCATGGGGAGCAAAGATACTTACATTTCACCATTTTCATGACAAATATAACAGTTGTGATCAGCGCTTTAATATTATTAATTATGCCTTTTACTAGTGTGATGGAATGGGTGACTATAGCATAATTAATTTAATCTTATTTTTGAGGGTGAGCGCCAACATATAGTTTTATTTAGGTGCTGGAGGCTCTTTAGGGGATCTAGGACGGATGCAGTTCATAACAGAATGATCTCCACCACATCTTATACAATTAAGCCTACGCTCATTTTCTTCTTTTACTCGAATTTCCTCTTCCATAGGTTTTTCATTGGGAATTGGATCTTGCGGAAGCTTAGTCAGGGGAGACATTTTCTTCCAGCTACGGCACAGAAAAAACATGAAATTAACCTACAATTTAAAAATTTAAACTATACTTAAAAAATACTAAGTGGAGAATCACATGTCTAGCCCGCGCGTTTCTCAAGATGAATTTTATCAAAGACTTGTGAAAGCAGATCTAATTTTTAAATGTGTTAAAGAATACAAAAAAAAAATTAAAGATATATTTTCTATTTCTGAGATAGAATTTTTTAATCTCTATAAATCTTTCCTAACAAAACAATTCATCGAAGGGGATGAAGAACGTGCTTTATTGGAAGAATTCCAGCAAAATCTTGACGGGTTAAACAATCTTGAAGCATATATTTCAATTCCAACTAAACTGAATTTCAAGGATTTTTTATCATTGGTGAAAACAGCAAAAATCGAATTGACTGAACATCTCACCCAGTTGATTAGATCTTTAATTGCTTTCGAAGCGCTTCAAATAGAAGGCAAAGATAAGTTTTTAGTCTTAATTGATATTTTTAATGAAATACCCTTGAATGTTGTAATAAATGATTATCCTTCCCTACTGCACCGCTTAGATACAGTCGTAGTTAATGCAATCCAGAATATCTCTAAGGAACAAAATATAATTAGATTGCCTGGGAAGTCTGATTTAGCTAAACAAGAAATAGCTAAACAAGAAATAGCTATACAAGAAATAGCTAGGCAAAAAGAAGGTATACAATTAAGTACTGAACTAATTAATTTAGCGGAGCAGTGCATTGAAGAAATCAAAGAACAATTATCTTTAGCCGATAAGAATTTCAGCAAAGCCAATCTGAGTTTAGACAATTTTATTATCAAACATTCTCTATTCAAAAAATCTTTTGAGCATTCATCTGATATAGATGAAATAACAGAAAAGTTAATTAAATTTATAACTGCAAGTAAGATTGATATATTATGTATTTCAGCAAATTTGCATGGAAAGGAAGAGATAATAAAATCACTCAACGAAGAGAGTATAGATCCGGAAAAGAATGTCGAGTTACGTGAAGATCTTGAGGCATATAACACTGCATTGCTCAAACGAAAGAAATTCTTAACTAAAGGTCTAAGTATAATTATTCTCAATGATGAAAAAGTTAATCTGCTTGTAGCGAAACTAGCAACTCGTATTACGAGTATCTGTCACTGGTCTGCTGCAAATGGGTCAAATCTCTTTGCTGAGAGCAGGAAAAATGTTTTAGATTTAGCAATAGAGATAAAAGATGAAAATAAATTTTCAAGACTTGATCGCTTTACAGTTCTAGGATGCTCAACTGCTTTACCTCCTCCAGTACATGATGCAAAACTTTATTTGGGCCTTGGTTACCCAAACGCTGGTCATCCGATACTTGAAGAAATAAAAGATGAAAAAGAATGTCCAACTTTTTTATTATCTTTTGATTTAGACAATAAAAAATCTGTTTTATATGCCGCTGATCATACGGCACCATCAAAGATGAAATTGAATAATTTAAAAGAGTTTCCACTTTCAGAATCTCAAATAAAATTAGTTAAAAGTTATGATAATATAAAAGTAAATTCTATTTACAAATGGAAAGGATCCGACCTTAAAGATAAAAATATTAATGGAATTATTTCAATAATTCATCAAATAATATATGAAAAAACTCAACTTTATTTAATAAATAAAGTTTATTATAATTTATATTTATCATCTTCAAACAAAGCATTACTTAACAAACCAAAGCAAGAAGCCCTTACAGCGGCAGATAAACAAGAGTTAAAAGAACTGATTCTCAACTACCGAAATGTAACTTTTTTTGAACCTAAAAAAGGACCAAGGAATCTTGCCGAAAATGCAGGTGATATAATAAATACAGACAGAGTAAAAAAAATCATGGTGAAAGGTTATTCCATTGCTGTCACACCAAGCAGCATTAAGGATAATTTAATGATGTTACCGTCTGCTAATATTACTTCATCAACCATACTTGATAACAATAACTTAAAATTTAAAAGTGTAACCTATACTTATAAAAAGTAAAATGCCTTAAATTTTAAAGACGAAGTTGAGCTCTAGTATTCTCTATAGCTTGAGGTCGGTGGGTCATGGCTTGTGAGAAATGCATCTGCTGTAGTGCAGATCTCAATTATGTCGCGAGCAAACGATACTGTAAGGTCGTTTAACTTCTTTTCTAACTTGCATATTGCTTTCCTAATTCAAATATAACAAAATTAAGATAAAACATGTAAAGTTCAACCTTTTGCGTTACTAAACTTCACAAGGTTAACTCGCAACTCTTCGAAATAATTATCTTTATTCGCTAACCATTTAATAAAAACCTTAATATATCCCTAAGAATCAATATATATAATAAATGCACTTATTTTACTTATTTTGACTGTGGAGAAAGCTATGCACTCAAGTCGACGCGCCATAAAAGGGTCAACAAAAAAGCATAGAGAATGTCTTACTGAACGCAAAACCTCAGAAGAGCGAGCCGCTTTTTTACAGGGTCCAACCATTGCATCATGTCTTCACATAAAAAGAATACAACAGCCAAAACCTGAGGCCAAAGCACGTTCAAAAACCACAGTGATATTACCTATTTACTCATATTTAGTCTCGCAATTTTCTTCTCCACAAGCTTCACGACGAGGCTCAATACACGTAGGCGCTAGCAAGCTAAACCCAAATAGGTTGGGCGTGCCATCATCTACTCTTATTCATGAGCTTGATGACGACTTCGATACGAATGATATTAGCTATCCCGCATCCTCTAATCCATCAAGCTCGGATTCGTCTTTAGATTCATCTCGACGTGCATCTTCTCATGCTCCCATTAAAAAGAAGCTAACCATTTTCGCACCTGATGATTGCTCGTCATATTTTGGGTCTCCAAAAAAATCTCCTTCTCCTAAACATATAGATCATGGTGATACATTAGCTGTCAGCATGTCACATGAAGCACAGAGCGAAGTTATAGAGAAACCACAACAAGGTGATAATCCATTTCAAACAAAATTTCTTCTAGCGAAATCAAATTATCACAATCATTTAAATCAAATGATTTCAACTTGCACGCAAGCACAAAATGCTTTACAAGCGCTAGAAAGAAAAGTTGATATGATAAGCAAAGACAATCTATCCGAGCAAGAAGAATTTAAATTACTAGAAAGTTTTCGCAGCACTGAAACAGTTGCAAAAGGATATACAGAATTCACACAAAGCTTTAATGTAGAAAAACATTATAATCGTAGAGGCTCAGCTCCTCACCTATTAAAACCACCGTCTGCTAGCTCTGCTGGTAATGCAGCTGAAAACAAATTGAAACTACCCTTAATCAATTTAGCAAGTCGGCGTAGATAAGCTATCTCGACATTTTAAATATTTTCTACGCAATACTTTTATCAAGAAATTTACGTTTTTAAGTGCAAGCAGGTTTTGCAATTTTTAGTTTAACTTTTAAATTCTTACAATAATAAAATAGCATTACCCAAATTTAGAGGATATCTCTGAAATAGATTCAAGAGAGGGAGCGGGGATAGTCGCTAAGTGATGAATGATTGACTACTGAGTATAAAAAAAGTTGCCATGTAGATACTCACACATGGCAACCTAAATCCGATCAATCTACTAAAAATTTATTTAACGTTAATGCGAGATTCAACTTGCTTAACACCTTTTACTGACTTTGCAATAGCCTTTGCATTATCCGCTTGTTTTTGGCTATCTGCATCACCACTTAAAGTGACAACACCATCAGTTGTTTCTACACTAATACTCATTGCAGCAACATCTTTATCGGAAAACAATTTTTCTTTAATAAACATACCTTTTATTTTTGAAGTAATGGCCATATCAGAAAATGGGTGTTTACTTTCCTTCACTTTCAGCTTATCTGCATCAACATCTTTCACACCATCCGTTGCTTGTACTAGTTCGATTGCAGCACTGGCCTCAGCATCAGAATTCACATTTCCTGATAATGTAACGACCCCATCAGTTGTACTCACATCAACTTTAAATACTGAAAGAGATTTATCCATCGCTATTTTAGATTTAACTTTTGCTGTAATAACACTATCAGCAATAGGTGCATCTTGTGAAAAAGCATTAGCAGTAAATAACACGACAAATACAAGCAGGAATGCATTTAAGCTATTTCGTAATTTCATGACTTTAATCTCCAAAATTAATAAAGTTAAGCGAAATGTAATCTTCTGAATTTACAAATATACTCTAAATTTTTCATCTGCACTAACTCAATTGATAAATAGGTATATTTGAAAGCTATAATTCATGCAACGAAAGGGAGCGTTCTATAAACCAACTACTAATAAAAAATATTAACGGGTTTTACCAACCTGCATAGGGGGAAACCCACCTTGTGCAAATTAAAGAAATTAAGAGATAATCATAGTTCACTATTTTATAAAGGAGATTTATCATGACCGACAATAAAGATCAAAATAATCAGTGGCAAAACAAAGATCGTGACCAAAAAAATCCTAATCAGGCTGGTGGCGATGAAATGCCTAAGAAAGATCAAAACCGGGATAACAAATCTCCTAATCAAGATCGTGATAATCAAAAACAAAAACCCAATCAAGATCGTTAATATTCTGCTAGGAAATTTCACTTTACAATAAGAGTTATTGTAATACTAATATTTCATTCAGTGGAGAATTTTCATGTTAAGTTGGGTACTAACATTTTTGATTATTGCTATCATAGCAGGTGTATTAGGTTTTACAGGCATTGCTGTGGCCTCTGCAGAAATTGCAAAAGTCATTTTTTTCATTTTTATCGTATTATTTATTGTTTCTCTCATTATGCAATTAGTCAACAAAAGATAAAATTTTCCATAAATTAAAGGAGACTGTTTATGAACGAAGATATCATCAAAGGTAAATGGAAAGAAATGAAAGGAAAAGTGAAGCAACAATGGGGTAAATTTACGGATGATGACATTACTGAAATGCAAGGCAGTTATGATGAATTGTCTGGAAAGATTCAAAAAAAATATGGCTATCAAAAAGATCAAGCTGAAAAAGAAATAAATGATTTTATCGATAAAAATAGTGACCTGTAATAGCTTTAATAAATAGCTATATTGCCTTCCGGATTTCATCATCGATAGAAGGCATATTTAGCTTATTTGAAATTAAGATTTTTTTATATAAGTAGTAATGTCATTATTTTTGTAAATTCATTTGAGGGGATTTTTAAAAAACTATTAACATTTTGACAGCCCAAAAAGATAACTGAATTTTTTACTACTTTATATTAGGAGTACCACATGAACGAAACATGCGAAAAATCAAATTTATCTAGCTGTTGCCCAACTAAATGTATTTCCTGGTCAGCTATTATGGCAGGGGCATTAGTAGCTATTGGATTAAGTTTTTTACTTAATTTATTTGGTGTTGCAATTGGCTTAAGTGCATTTTCAAACTCACCAGAAGGTACTACTGCTTTTGCAGTGAGTGGCTTTGTTGGCCTTGTTATTGCAGCCTTTGTTTCTATGTTTATGGGTGGATGGGTAGCAGGACATCTTGGTAGCAGGGGTTGTTCTAGTAACGGTTGCTCTTGCAACAGTTGCACTAACAATGGGAGCGCTAGTAACTGTTGTAATAAAAGAAAATCAGGCGAGCTATACGGTTTCGCAGCCTGGTGTCTAGCACTTATTTTTACGATTATTCTAGCCTCACCAGTTAGTCATTTTATTACCCAATATAATAATGTTGTTAATCCTTATACGACCACAGTTAAGATGACGAACAACGAAGATGCGCCTCTAGTTACTACACAAACGAGAACATCTCCTTCCACAAATGCTACAACAACTCAAATGACAGTCAATACAGAAAAAGCAGTGAATACGTTAGGACAAGCTGCATTCATTACATTTTTCCTTTTCTTTATTGGAGCACTCGCAAGTTGTTTTGGCGGACATTGTGGCATGGCCATGTGCTGTAAACGAAAATGCATGCCAAAAGAATCATGCACACCAACTAATAACATTAAAAGTTAGCGTCATAGGTTAGGTGGGTGCGTAAAGATAAACGCACCCATTCTCAATTGTCTTTATCAAAAATGTTACTTTCATAAAATCAGCTAGATACAGTAAAATCATTTGTATTTGCATCGTAGCATGTAGACTCTTATTGCTCTTAGGTTCATGGTCTGCGTATAATTAGGTCTGACACACCCATTAATGAAACATAAATCTTTTAAATAAAACTTTATAAGCCTGTTTTAGTAATACAGTTCACCACATACATTCTTCGGAGGTGATATGAAATCTAATCAAGGGCACAGCTCTTATTGCAGCGTACAAGAAATGATTGAAAAAAGAGAAAGAGTCAGATCTTTTTGGGATGAAATTCAAAAGCGGGAAGTCTTGGCAGAGCTTTCAGCAAATAAAGCATTAATTCAACAGCCTCTTGAGCCCAATGAAAACATTGATTGTCCCAAAATACTCATTCAAGATATCAGTCTAAAAGTTCAAATAGATTCGGGTAACCAACATTTGCTAAGTGAACAAAACTTTTTTTGGCAACAAAAAATTGTTCGCAAGACTATGCAGGAAGAACAATCAGATTCTACGCAAGATATTCCAGGCATTTGTGACATCTATAATGACCACCATAAATAACTGCCTCAAACGCTGCTCTTGCCATTTTAATTGAGCCTGCCTGCCCGTTGGCATTGCTAGAAATTCTTACGCAACCTGGAGAGACAGGACTGGCCGATGGGCTTCTTTTAAGATGCATTAATAGCAATAAAATGTCAGATAACTTACTATAGATAAAGAATGCTTTTATATTATCTGAATAGGGATATAATTGATGCAACCACAAGAAATTGTAGGTTATATTGCCGCTTTTTTTACTATGATAGCTTTCTTACCGCAAGTGATTAAATCCGTCCGCGATCAACAAACACATGATTTATCGTATGGCCTTCTAATTTTACAGTCATTAGGTAGTTTTCTTTGGAGTGTCTATGGAATCATTGCACATTCGTATCCCATACTCATTGCAAATTCCGTCACATTTGTTTTAGTTTTTTTTGTATTGATATTTAAATTTTCCCAGAAAAACTCATCTATAAAACTAGATTACATTCAATAATAAACAAAACGAAAAATATCAATACATTAAACGCTACAAATTTTTATCATCCCTGGCAATTCAACATTTAAATGAAATGGGGTAGCATGAGGCATAGTATAATATTCACCATTTGAGCGCTTACCATCAAAAGCCAGATGCTCGCCATTTTCAATCCTCTGACCTTTTCCTAATAAAATACAACAAGCAGCACCAAACATAGAATGTGAGAACATAATAATCTTAGAATGAGGAAGTCTTTCATTTAACTCCTGAAGTGTGACATAAGCTCTTTGCAATACGTCACAAAAACTTTCTGAAGGTGTCCCTGAAACATTTCCCCTTGCCTTCACCAAAGCATTTTGATTTTGATAAAATGAGTGACAAGAATCTGTAGGCTTCAAATCACACACTCTACGATTATCCCACGAGCCAAATGACATTTCTCTTATCCCATTATGGGAAACGAAGATTTCATGCAAATCGTTTCTTTTTACAAAAGGCAATCCTGTCTCTTTTGCGCGTGATAAAGGGCTATGTAATACAATATTAGGCACCCAATTATTGTTTAATAATTCGTTTTCTAATTTTATCGCAGCTTCCTCTGCTTGCGATTTTCCTAATGCCGTTAATTGATTAATTTCAGTATCAACATCACCCTGAAAAATTCTTTTTTCCGAATTTTTTATGGCTGAATTTACTAAAGATAAATCAACCTTACCGTTAGCCGTGCTTTGCCCACAATTTCCATACGTTTCACCGTGACGAACAAATACAAGCTCAAAATTTAGCTTTAAAGGCTGAAAGTTTTTACTATAAAAAAGATGCCCGGTTTTAACGTTGAGAATAATTCCCAAGGCTTGTAGTTTTTTATGGTGATTCATATCCGCCCTTGATAAGTACTCTTTAAAAATGGTTGTAACACAACGACCTTGATTTCTCATCCTCTATTACTATAAGTATTTAAAGTAGAAGCAATCTTTAAGGTAACTTCTTTTGTTAACACATCCTGATTTGTTAAAAATGACAATGATGTCAACAAACTGTTCTGGCATTGTGAAGCCAAAGGAAATACTTCTGGCTTTGGAACTTTTACATAATTTATTGATTTTGCTACAGCGACAGAAGTCTTTTTTATACTTTTTATCGGTGTTTGCTTAGCTGATAACTGCTGCAGAAATTGTAAGGTTGAAGATTCGGATTTCTTTGGCAGAGATAATGACTTTCTATTTGCCTTCTCAGTTTCATATAAAGTCTCTAGCGTTGCAATCTGATTCAAAATATTTTTCATTAGAGTA
>DHXK01000045.1:9368-11398 GCA_002413665.1 Legionellales bacterium UBA5158
GAGTAGCATCATGACTGGGATCTAAACCCTGAAAATTTCCACTACTGTAAGCGCCATGATAATATAAAACTTCTTTATATGATTTATTCTTATCATAAATTTCACAAATTTTCTGACATTCAACATTAGTAGGATCTAATTTTTTAACAGCATATAAAATAGCAGCGGAAATCCCGTATTCTAATCCATGCATTGGAATATTTAAATGATGATGTTGACGAATTTCAATCGTTCCTTTCACACGCTCGCCCGCATTAATTTTGCGTAAAGGATCTCGACCCACACGTTCAACAGGATCATCTGTGCTAGCTTCACAACGTTGGAGAAATAATTGTTTGAAAAAAAACAATTCTTCGCTAGTTAAATTGGGATATTCAACCATCAACGCAGGAGCAATCTCTCTATCCATCGTCGTTTCAATAAATTGCTTCATACCAGGATAATTGATTGCGCTTGCTATTGTTTTGCAACCAACTAATGCACCCAGCCAAGCTATCATCGCATGCGGGCCATTGATATATTTATTCTTAATGGCTTCTAACTGAATGAGATTTCCAACTGGTTTCATAGCAGGGAAATGCAATACTTCAGGTATTTGACTTGGAGCATATAATGCATAATTTTTTTCTGCATTAAAAAGACTAAACTGTAGATTAAATTTCTTTACTGCTTCCGCCAGTTTTCTTGGCTCATCCAGCAAAATACTGACTTGTCGATTTAAACAATCTAAATCAATAAAATCCATACTGAAAGAGGCGAGCAAATGTCGTTTTAATTGTTCTTTAATATTGTTTTCTGAAATTTTAGTGACTATTCTGTCGACTACGGTAGGAATAAATTTAACTGATTCACACACTTTTCTTGCTTCTTTAGGATTATTAAGTAAAGAAAAAATTGCTAGCGTCACTTTTTTTCTAACAACCTCTGCGCCATCAGGTAAATTCATTAAAACAAAAACCTTTAAATCATTACTATTATTTCTATGGCGCTCAATTAAGCCTTGAGCAATTAAATTTGCTGAACTTAACATTGCACCGGGAGTTAAACAGATTGCTAAAATAGAGGCTTCTTTATAGAGTTTTATAACGTCCTCATCATTTCGAGAAACTATTGTTATATTTTTAATATGCGTTACGTGATTCGTGTCTGAGCTGTGTTGCAACCAAAGTTGATTAGCGCTGTTAACAATATTTTTTAGAAATACATCATTAGAAGTTGCAACAATTTGATAATTAAACTCGCTTTGTGAGGCCACATCTGCCATTAATCCTAGTCCAATATTTCCTCCACCATGAATAGCAAAGATACCTTTGCTGTTATTGTCCGTATGAGTTCGTGGATTCATATAATTCCCTTCCCTGATTTAATGAACCATTCTAGGCCGTGTGGCTACAACTTGACAAGCCAGCATAACATTGACTATAGTCAAATATAATTTGACTAACGAGCGACAGATAAATGAACAAATTAAAAAGAATGAAAACATTCATGTTAATTGTAGAAGAGGGGAGCATTGTTCTAGCTGCCAATATTTTAGGTATTACGAAAGCAGCAGCGAGCAAACAATTAATCGATTTAGAAAACAGTTTAAATACACAACTTTTATCTCGCTCAACTCGCACACATAAATTAACTGATACTGGACGCTTGTTTTATGAATCATTAAAGAAGGTTTTTGCAGCTTTAGCTGAAGCTGAATCCATTGTCAATGAATCATACGAACAACCCATAGGTACGCTAAGAATCACTAGCAATCGTCATTTTGGTGAAAAATATATTGTTAACAACCTAAAAGAATTTATTTCTTTATATCCGGACTTGAAGATTGATCTTGAATTGGCAGATAGATTTCCTGATTTGGAAAAAGAAAATATAGATGTTTTATGTGGAATTGAATATGAAGGCCCTGATCATTATGTTCGTAAGAAGATTTTTTCTGCATACCATATTCTATGTGCATCACCTGAGTATCTTGAAAAATTTGGCATTCCTAAAAAACCAGAACATTTAAAACGTCATCGATACATAAC
>DHXK01000045.1:11562-11885 GCA_002413665.1 Legionellales bacterium UBA5158
TCCTCATTCCTCTCGCAGTACCGATAATTTATTAGTATTCAACAACAATAAAGAGGTTTATTTAGATTTTCATCTTCGATTAAATGATGCGCGCATCATGTTAGAATGCGCCCTTCAAGGTCTGGGTATCATAAAGATATTCAATTATCATATCGAAGAAGAGATCAACACAGGGAAATTAATTGAAATACTCCAACCTTATCGTGAACCAGAACAATCTATTTATATCTATTATCAACAACAAAAATTTCTACAGAAAAAAACCAGGTTGTTTCTAGATTTTCTTTATAAGAAGATTCCTACAAAAAATAAAATATAAACCA
>DHXK01000045.1:12055-15172 GCA_002413665.1 Legionellales bacterium UBA5158
AAAAAAAAAAAAAAAAAAACCCAAAATGTATAAGAGACAGCAGTAATCCGAGTCACGAACTCACCTAGTGAGCCTTTTACACCAGTAGTTACCTTATTCTTTACAAAATACTCATTCAATAGCTTAAGTATTATTGGTTTAAGTATTTGGCTGCCGTAAGGCTTCAAAGCAACTTTGCCATAAAATTTATCTGTTGAGGCAGGTGCTATATCGGTTAGATTGCTCACAAAAATATATTGTTGATCACCATTTTCAATGAAACCTACAAACCAACCATAATGCGACGACATTAATCCCGCGTGTGCAAGGCTATCACTAATACCGATTAAAAAAAATGTTTGTCGTCGCTTGACCTATTCCTTGCGCGTGCATATAGTAATCATACCTCTAATTTGATTAAAAGGAATTAATCATGCGTCCGCGCCAAATTTTTATAGAACTACGTACCGTCGATTTACTTGCTGCAGTTGAAGACTTACCAGTAGAAATTGCTTGTCTTGAAATGCAAGATGGTGTCATTACTGATAACTTTTTTTATCACGCGATGACAGCTGATCAACCTTTTCAAGCCGTTGCAGAAAAACTAGTGGCGTTTATTGCAAATGCAGATATATTTTTCTTAAATACGCAAAAAAATATTAAAATTTTCAATCGTGAATTGCACGCAGCAGAAAAAAAACCCTTGAGAGAACATGTAAAATCTATCACAAATATATCAAGTCTCACAAAAATATTAGCACCTCAAGTTGCAAATCAATCCTTACCCAGTTTAGCTCACCATTTTAAAGTTGATTGCAAAGAACACGATGATAAATCGGCGTTAAAGAATTGCGTGCTCCTGGCCAAGGTTTATCAGCAAGTTTTATTTTTACAACTTGCACAATCAAAACATCGTTACGCGCCAGGGTTAAGGAATCCTTTATTAGATCGTAGCTTTGCTGAAACAACATTTTTAGATGAAGAAAAAGTTGTTCAGCCTCTGAAAACCGCAATGCTAATTAATCAAAATACATTACCACTCACTAAAACTAAACGCTTCTTAAGTTCACTTTCAAGTATTGTAACGCATCGCCCAATAGAAAAAATTACAGCTACCTCTGAGGCTGGCTCGCCTATTGAAGTCTGCACACCCAATAATAATACTGCCTTAAAACGTGTCGCAAATTATGATGCATTTGCAATTTTTTCAAATCATCCTGCTCAAAAAGTTGAATCAAAACCATTAAGCGAAATCGATGAAGCAAATGATTTTTTTCAATCAAAACAATTTCGTGAGATTAAAAAAATAAAAGAAACAGTAAAATCCATGCAAGTTGATATTACCCCTGAGTTACTCGCAAATGCAAAAGCACAACGTTATCAAGATGAAGCACAAATGGTAAAAAAAGTTTTACCATCAAGAGGTTTGTTGATGTCAGCAGAAAAAAAACCCAAAGCTGCATCTGCAAAAAATTATGCTAATGCTACACAATTATTTTCTGATAAATTGCGTTGGGAATGGTTACCGTTAGTTGGCTTTATGATATTGGGTAATGATTCTGAAACGGAAAAAAACATAGTCGCAGGCTCTGCACAAGCAGCAACTATGTTAATGCTAAATAATAGCGTGCATGAACTTGCAAAATTTTATCCTGATGGTTTTACGTTAAATGTAAAAGCAAATCTGATGAAAGACACCCATATTGCTTCAACCATTGAATATGAAATTCAAACCAAAGATTTTAAATTGCCTTTAGTGTTTAATGCTCAAACTGAAAATAGACCGCTATTTAATTATGAAAAATATTTATCATGCGTCGTGCAAGAATTAATTAATCGTGTGCAACATAAGGCTGATCAGAGTGATAAATTAGCATTCGATAAATCCGTATTATTTTTTGGCAAAAAACACAAAGCTGAAAAAGTGGTTGCGGCTGCTGCAGCACCAGAAATTAGCAGGTATAACATGCGCTCTAGAGAAAATTAAAAAAAGCTATGAGTGACAAATTTAAACTTGTCACTCATTATTTATAGGCTAAAGAAAAAAGAAGAAGAGGGGACTTAAAATAAAACGCAAGAATTAGTCATTTTTATGCTATTCATCCCTACCTGAAACTAAGTCTTTATTTAAGAATTATGCATTATTTAACATCTAAACTGATTTTTTGTCTTAGTTCTAAATCTCGTAATTGCACTAACAGGGTAGCAGCAAACCACGGTATGAAAAGGGTGAACATCAAGACCTGAAATAATATTAAAGGCAATGGTAAGGCACTAGGTTGAAAAAAATAAAAAGGGGTATTACATCCAGTTATACGTAGCACAAGTAATAATATGATTAAATAACATAACCAGGGTGTCAGTAACACTGTGAATGTACGCCACCAATTTTTCCAGACAAGTTTCGCACTTTTTATTAATGCATTAATTATCGCTTTATGTTCAGTTAAAATAAGTGGCAGATAAAAAATGAATAAAAAGAAAATATAAATATTAAAAAGTGTTTGAAAAATGACAGGTGTTGATATTAAAAAAGCATGTAAAGGATGTTGTGTCAACTGTAATGGAGGTTGAGAATTCAGTATATATTGCTCAACAAAAAACTTAAAAACGCCAATAGAAGTAAAAAACATAAATAATTGTATAGCAGTTTGAATCAACGACCCACCAATTATTAAAGGCAATTTTCTTATCGTAATTTTGATATCGCTAACAGCGGTTTCATTAACATGTTGTATGACACAACGCATGCGCCATAATAATGCTGTGAAAAATGCAAGTGCAATTATATTAATTAAAATAAGGAATAATGACTGAAAGCTAGACCATTCGTGGATCATAGGGTTGGATAAATATCCAAAATGAGCCAAGATGCGCGGTAAAAAACAGATAAAAGCTAATAGTAAGGCTTCAAAAAATATTTTATAAAATCCAGCTTTATAAAGTTGAATACTACGTAGAATAATTTGGCCATAAGATTCAGGCTGAGTCGATAAGGCATAGCTCACGTGATCAACCTCCAAAAAATTAGACAAGATTCATTATCTTAGCAAAAATTTTGTTATGACGAAACTTGTTTTGGTTTTGGTACAACTTTCCGTTCCAACTTACCGCAAGTTATGGAAATTCAAAAAAACT
>DHXK01000045.1:15376-24139 GCA_002413665.1 Legionellales bacterium UBA5158
AGATTAAAATTATCGTCGATCTATATTAATCAGTCGACTTAAAAAAGGCACTAAGGCAAAGCTTACCATCGCGATGATTAAAGAAATTATTCCATACAGCATAAATGCATGGCTATAAATCAGTAACGATGCAACGTCAGAAAGATTGCTTGGCACCGCTGCGATATTTGCAAGAGTGCCACCAATTGCAAATGCAGCTGCTTGCGAAAAAAACCATACTCCCATCATCATGCCAACCAAATGTTTTGGACACAACACTGTAATCATGGCGAGCCCGATGGGTGAAATTAAAAGTTCACCTATAGTTTGTAGTAAGTAACTAAAGATTAACCACCAAGGTGACGTTAATCCAATTTGGCCAAAATATTTAGCACCAACGCTTAGTAAAAGAAAACCTGCGCTCATAAAAAGAATGCCAAGAGAAAATTTAATTTGAATAGACGGATTAAGATTATGATTTGCGAGCTTAATCCATAATTTGCTTAATATGGGGCTTAATACAATAATAAAAAATGGATTAAAAAATTGGGTAGCTTCAGCATCTAATGGGAGTCCTAAAAAACTTTTATGCATATTTCTATCGGCAAATAACATTAAAGAAGTGAATGTCTGATTATACAAAGCCCAGAATCCAATTGAGATAATAATAAGAATAATACTTGCGAGCATTCTTTTTCGCGCAATCATGGGTTCTTTCGATAAAAGAAAAAGCATTAATGCTAAAATAATAATTGCACTAATTTCAATAAAATAATTTGTAACCTCAGGATAGTAAAAAGCAAGATTACATAAAGCAACACAGGTAATTATTCCAATGGTGAGTAAAATATAAAAACCAAGGCCGGGTAATTTTTTAGCGTGATATTCATTTGGAAGCAGACCTGCTGTGCCTAATTGCTTCTTACCTAACATAAAGGTAACTTGTCCGATCCCCATACCAATAGCCGCTAATAAGAAGCCAGCATGCCAACCATAACTCGCAACAATAGCCCCAGCAATCAATGGTGGGATGAGCGAGCCTACATTAATGCCCATATAAAATAAGGTAAAACCTCCATCACGTCGGGGATCATTACGGTGATAGAGCTCACCCACAATGCTCGAAACATTCGGCTTAAAGAAACCATTTGCACAAACTAATAAACTTAAGCCAAAGAAAAAACTGTGCTCACCAGGTAGAGCAATAACTAAATAGGCAATAAATAACATAACGCCACCTAAAATAATGGCGCGTTGAAAACCTAAATAACGATCTGCGATGTATCCGCCAATAATAGGCGTAAGGTAGAGTAGGGAACTAAATGCTGCGTATAGAACATTGGCCTTATGATCTGACATTAGCAAAGCTTTTGTCATATAAAGAATGATTATGGTTTGTAATGTATAGAAACCAAATCTCTCCCAAAGCTCTGTAAAGAATAAAAGGTACAGACCTTTGGGTTGCTTCTCAGTTTTTACTGTAGAAGGTGTTGACATGTAATATCATCTCTTTTCTTTAGTGTTGTAAACTGAAAACAAATTATAATTCATCTGACGTTTTCTTAATTTTCTTCTGCTTAAGTTTGCGGATGCTGAAAAGTACCAATTTCTGTTATTATAGCATTATCATAATTGATCTTGAGAACGTTATGAACGCTTATGATTAGGGTACTTTTAATCCCCTTACTGGGAGTTACAATAACCGTATATAATGTAGCAAATACAGATAAATCAGTTTAAATGATAATTATTTAAGAGACAGCTATATAACTGATTATATGTTAAACTAGTCCCAATAAAATTGGTAATCAATCAATGAGTACACTTGATAATATAATCATCATCGTTCTTCTAATATCCATCAGTTTCTTTTTTGCATTGTCTGAAATATCGTTGGCGGCGTCGAGAAAAAATCGCTTACAACTACGCGCGAACGAGGGCAATACTAATGCAAAAAAAGTTTTGGATTTGCGTGCGCACCCAGGAAGCTTCTTCACAGTCATCCAAATAGGATTTAATGCAGTTACGATTCTCGGTGGTATTGTGGGTGAATATGCTTTTACACCTCATATACAGAATTTTTTATTGATGTTCTTTGAAGGCGCATGGATAGAATCACTCAGTTTTGCCATATCCGTCTTCTTCGTTTCTTCATTATATATTATCTTTGCAGATCTTATACCCAAGCGCCTCGCCATGAGAGCTCCAGAAGAAGTTGCATTGGTAATTGTTAAGCCGATGTTATTTTTGATAGTCCTACTCAAGCCATTTGTCTGGTTTTTTAATGGGATATGCAATTTCATTTTTAAACTCTTTCATATTTCCATGAAGCGCGACAATGACATTACCTCAGCAGATATCATGGCGATGGTAGACGAAGGGGCGCAAACTGGCGTGTTGCAACTTCACGAACATGAGTTGCTGGGCAATGTTTTTGAATTGGAATCTCGAACAGTGAGCTCAGCCATGACTGCACGTGAAAGTCTGGTTTATTTCACAACAAAAGAAACCCACGATAATATTAAAACAAAAGTTATAGATCATCCACATGTAAAGTTTTTAGTTGTCGATAAAGTTTTGGATAATATCGTTGGCTATGTCGACAGCCGCGATATTTTGATCCAGCTTTTAAATGGGGAAAAAGTCGAAGTTTCAAAAGAAGGCTTGGTAAAAAAAGCATTAATGATCCCTGATACTTTGACACTTTATGAAGTGTTAGCACAATTTAAATCGGCCGGTATAGATTTTGCAGTAGTTCTAAATGAGTACGCATTAGTCATGGGTGTGATTACACTAACAGATGTCATGAGTATTGTGATGGGAGAGCTTGTTAGCTCCAATGAAGATCAAATCATTCAACGTGATGCCAACTCTTGGCTTATCGATGGCTCAACGCCATTAATTGATGTCATGCGTGTACTTGACATCGATGAATTTCCCGATATCGAATCATATGAAACCATCGCAGGCTTCATGATGTATGTGTTACGCAAGATCCCCAAGCGCACTGATTTTGTCATTCATGGCGGCTATAAATTTGAAGTGGTTGATATTGATAATTATAAAATTGACCAGCTTTTGGTGACGAAAGTAACTGGTCCGTAGAGCTATGTTTCTTGCTTACTTGTTATTTTATACAATTGTGAATATGGGATCCGCGTAAACGGTTTTTTCATGCTGCCAGTAAGGGAAATTACTGGAAGTATCTCAGGCTGAAGCGCGAGGATTCAACTTATATCCAAAAATTTTCACGTTTTATTTAAAACCAATTCACACATTATTCGGTCCTATTGCTTCCCGCTTCAAACTCTCTTTCTTCAAACCTATCTCTCGGGTATTCATCCATTTCAACAAACTATTAACTGTTTGTGCGAAGTTCACAGGTTGATTAGAACATTTGCCAATTTGAGTTGCTGCAGCCTGCAAGCCTACCGAAAACTCTAAAAGAGACCTTTCTTGGAGATTATACTTGCGAAAGAAAACACCTTTGATGCCGCGTTTGTGTGTTTTCTACTACAATCTCATTCAGAAAATAATCGCAGACGACACTGGATCCCACAATAAGAGTACCAAGAACAACATTGCCTAAGTTTTCAAAAAATTTTTGTTCAGATCTAGGGTTAGACATTGATATATTTTCCTAATAGTCAGAACTGTTAAATCCTGTCTCTATAATGATTTGAGCGAGTGAATTGCTGTCTTGTTCAACGCGAACACCTGCCATTTATTACACCTCTGCTGTAGAATTAGCTGAACAGATTATACACATATATTGATATTAAGCAATATTTCATTGCAGTTGGCTTTATAGCAAACGACTCAGATTTATTCAGCGCATCTGCCGCCTACGCAGAACCTGCTTTTATGTTGAATATACAACTCAAAAAGAGTAATATTTGCACCATAAAGAAATTATGTAATCAGCAATTCTCGATTCCTCCAGTGCTGATATGTTTGCGTAATTTTTGTCGAGGATACTTACAATAAACTATATTGGAGTATCCGCTATGAGAGCGACATCAGCAGCTTGCACCCCAAACTCTTCTACCCTTTCATTCAATATTGATAACTATACTGGCGGTGTAGCCATATGGGGCGCTTTGCCAGCAGTTTTTGATACCACCACACAAGCGTTTGATCGTGGCGTTCATGTCCATGCTCGCTTAGCGCGCGTCAGTAAAAAATGCATAGATGCAACCTATGAATCGGTCAACGTTGTTAGTCAAAATAAAGCGTTTTTAATCAATGAAGCAACAGCGGTTCACTTCTCTCTGGCTTCGGTCTTTAACCACAAAATAATTTCTCTGACTTGCGAGCAATGCAGTCAGTCAATTCTATCTTCACAATTATTTTCATTAATACCTCATCATGAACATATCTGTCATCATTGTGGCTATATCAATTTTACAAATGAAGCTTGTATTGCAAATCCTGTTATTGAGTTAAAAAAAAATCTTGGCGATAACAGCATAAAACGAAAATCTATTCTGCCAGATAGACGTATCAATATTGATACGGATCAGTATCTAGGTGGTGTGCAAATCTGGGGATCAAATCCATCTATAATTTGGACTGCGAGTCGTGATGAAGAAAGTGCTATTCATGTGCGTGCTTATGCTGATAGTGAAAGGCGAGTTATTGATAACACCTATAGCGAAGTTTGCATTGATGGAGAATATTTAGATATAGAAATGATAAGACTATGGCAGATTCAGAAAATGATTCCGGAATTAATGTCCAACGTTTCTGCTGTATTCTGTCCGTGTTGTGATGCGGCTCAATTTGATAAAGGTATTTATGCTGTCATTCCACAAACATACAGAAAGTGTCAACAATGTGCTTTTTCTTTTTCCCATGAATCAAAAATTAGTAATCCTGTTATCAGCATTCTTAACAAATTTAAACAGGGGCATACACATGATTGAAAACACAATTATAAAAATTGGCGCAATAATTTTTGATGAATTAGGTCAACTGATGGCTGTCCATAAAAAAGGGAAACCTGCGCTTGAGTTAATTGTGCCTGGCGGGAAAATGGAAAAGGGAGAAGATGACGAGCAAACATTACATAGAGAACTATATGAAGAATTAAATGCAACCGTTAAATTTTTTAAGTTTTATGGCCAATTTGAAGATAAAGCGATTTATGAAGATACATGGTTAATCATGCGAACCTATTTGGTTTCACTTTGCAATCCTCCACAACCCTCTAATGAAATAGACCAAATTGTATGGCTGAATCATGATTACAAAAATAGTGGTTTTCAATTTGCATCTATACTAGGAAAACAAATTTTACCTAAAATATTTCCACGAGGTGAAAAATAATGTTATCTACAGATGCATGTCCATATGGTAAGAAGTTGCAACGTTATTGGGACAAGCGCTATCTCTGCCCCCTACTTTCATGTTTTTAAAGCACGACGTTGATTAAGTCGTGCTACCTTGCATTTTATGAAAATGAGAAAGCCATGCCTTCAAACTAGGACGTTCATAATAATGTTTATGTTGTGGCTCTACCATTTTATGATACTGAGAAGGCCATTTATTTGAAGCGGAATGTTGATAATTTTGTTCATGAGATTGCACTACCCTTTTATGTGAATAAGAAGGCCATGCTTTCAAAGCAGTATGTTTATAATATCTTGCTACTATCTTATGTGGGTAAGATGGCGATGCTTTCAAAGTAGGACGCTCATGCCGTCGTGCTACTATTTTATTGGAATTAGAGCGTGAGACTCTCAAAGCAGGAGGTTTAACTCGTTGGTCATAAGGTCGCGATACTACATTATGAGAATTAGCAGGCCACACTTTCACAGTAGGAAGTTCATGTTCACGGGGTGGCAACCATGCTCTCAAAGCATGATCTTCACTACGTTGTTCATGGATTGGCACTACTCTTTTCTCAACATGCGAAGGCAATTTTATAGAAGCAGAAGATTCATGATTTTGTTGATCGGGTCGCGCTACTGCTTTATGAAAATGAGATGGCGGAGCAATAAAAGTAGGAGGCATATTCATATCACCACCTACGAATGCAAATTCTTGACTCTCTCCTAGATCATTGGACACCTCAGACTGAGCCAAGCAGGTAAAAAAGCTACTAGCCATTATAAAGAGTTGACATAAACGTAAAATCCGAACTCTATCCTTGAGAACTGACATCGTTAATTCCTCAATTCTTTCTAATATACTGAACAATATATCAGATCTTTTTTTATCCAGCCAAAGTAATTACATTTACTCAAGCTGGTATAAACCCTAATACGGATTTGTGTTACTTTCATTAATACATAACAAACAGATACCCATAACTAACCATATCACGCTGATGATTTTTTAGGTTGGTTTTCTAAAAAAATATTTTAAAAGCTTAATTTTCTAGAGACACGCTTGTCTGCAAGAAACCCCTCAAACTTTTTATGAAATAATTTTGCTGATTGAGTCATAAAATGACTAAGCTTTAAATCTAATTCAACAGATGTTTGAGACTCATTAAGAATACGAATCATTGGAACTATGTCTGCCGTAGTAAAAATTACTTTTCTTTCAAAAAATAATTTTAAATTTCGCTTAAACGATCGCTGTGTATCAGCATGAATAAGCATTAAATAATTTAATAACTGATTAACAAATAAATATTTATAATCATAAATTCTATCATTACAAATAATAGGGAGCTTGAAATAATCTGAAAAAATAGCTTGCAAAAAATGAGGGGCTTTATCTTGAGTTAAATCAAAAGCAGTTTCATCATTAGAATTTTTTAAAGAGATAGCTGCACCGTGCTGTAATAAAGCAATAAAAAAGTTAATTTCGCCATGTAATGCAGCCCAGTGTAGAGGGGTACTTCCATTTTTAGTTATAGGACGATTCACATCTACACCCTTGTGAAGAAGTATTTTTGCTAAATCAAATTGCTTAACCGCAAGAAGATCAAAAAACATTAAATTTAAAAAATCTTTATCGTTAGTATCGATGCTCCTTAATAAATAATTTAAACTTTTCCAATGACTATTAAGCATCGCTTCTTCGATATACTCTTTTTTAACGTCAGCACCAAAATGTAAATAAACTTCGATCGCTGCATCTAGGCCTTCATGATAGGTGTTCTCTAAACGTAAACTTGCCTCTGCGGGACTACATAATTGCGTGAAGTCAGGCAATAACTTTAACGCAACAAAAATTTCTCTATGATTTGTTTTTTCTGCTTCAGCAAAAAAGATCTTTAATTCTTCAATTGTAAATAATGTAAAACAACTTTTTTCCGCAAACAACGCAATAAAGTTTATATCTGGATCCTCTAACAAAATTTGTATAGGTGTAGAGCCATCTGTATTGTTTTGCAGAATATCCTCTGGGGTCATAATATTTAGTATTGCTTTTGTATTGAATAAATTTTTATTTCTTAAAGCAATTGACAATGGTCTATTACCCCTACCATCCTCCCAATCGAGCTGACAATTTTCTTGCGTTAAAAGTTCAACAATATCGTCGACATTATTTACTAGAGCTAAAATTAATGCAAATCCATAAAAATATTCATTTCCTGATTTTTTTTCTATAACTATCTTGATAGCATCCCAATGAGAGTGATTTGCAGCTATTTGGATTGCATTCAAACTATCACTATTTAACTGTAGCGGATCATATCCTGCTGTGATTAACGCTTCTATCAGTATGGGATCTCCATGCAATGCTGCGTTATGTAAAGCAGTGTTTCCGTTCTGTGAATAAACGACTAATTCTGGATGCTGCAATAACTTAAGAGCAGCTTTCGTTTGATTCTCTAATGCGGCTTCAATTAAATATATTACAAAAGTTACAATATCATTTTCAGCTATGATGACATTTTCCATGAGAGCAGTAAAACAATCCCAATATTTTAATTCAAATGCAACTTTCAGTGCTGTTCTTCCAGACAGATCCAGTAAATCTTGATCAGCACCTATCTCAATGAGCTTGGAAATCAGTCGTGGATGATTCATTGCAACTGCGTAATGTAGTAATTTTTCATATTTAACATAAGATGAAGTTAGTGTTAAGAGTAATTCCGCTATTTCATTTTCGTCTTGTCTCAAACTAATAATTGCATTAGCACTGCCCCAATTTAAATATTGTGTAGCAGTAATGCAGCAATTCGTTAATGTTGATCCTGTTATTCGTACGTTTGAATTTAAGTTACGAAAATCTATATCTTCAAAGAAATAATACTCGAAGTGTTTCACGTTTTTTTCTAAAAAATAACTAAACTGAGCTGGAAAGATTGTTGTTTTATTATCTCGAAAAATGTTCAACGACAGCTGTAAAGGCAAACGCGCAGCACTTAGCGGCAAGAGTTCATTGTTTTCAATTACATATCCTAAACTCTTAGAATTATGAACAAGTCCGTATGAGCTTTTCTTAGTAATACCTTTAAATAAAGGCGCATCCATTTCAGAAAAATACTGTAGCAAGGCTAACTTAATGTCGGGAATACTTTTTAAGGCAAGCCCTGTTGTTCCCCATTTTGTATGAATGTTTACAATCAAATCTTTTTGAATTTCTATTTCATGAAAAAAACAATTGATATCTGTAACAGGGAAATTATTTAATATTTCCTGTAATTCATCTATTTTTTCAAATGCCAACGGTAATTCTACTTCTCTTAACACCGATATATTTTTTATTTTTTCAATTAATTGGCTTCTTAAAGTATCCGCTAAATAATTAATAAGTGCTTCTGGTGTAAAGCGCTCAAAAAAATCTTTATGAAACTTTACTAAATCATTATCACTTACATCA
>DHXK01000045.1:24214-24984 GCA_002413665.1 Legionellales bacterium UBA5158
ACTGCTAAAGCAGCATGCACTTCATTGAAATCTTCTTGTGCATCATGACCCAACGGATTCCAGCCTTGCTCTACTGCATCTTTAATAAAAACATTATTAATATGGGTAATATCAACTTTATGTAGCGAGTTTGATACAAGATGTTCTGACGCCAGCTGCTCGATTATCAAAGTGCGAAATTCTGCGATCGCTCTTTTAAGTGAACGGTCATCTGACAGTAAATTATTAGTTTTTTCTAATTGATATCTTACTCCACTCGAGCAATGTAAAATCTCCGTTAATACATTCTCAATAAGTATCTTAACAGGTATTTTATTATCCTGATTAACCTCTTGAGCCTGTAATGTAATACCTTCCACATATTTTTTGCAAGATCCATAAAACTTTGCTGACTGACCAGCATAATATTTCCGGCTTTTAAGTCTATCCATGAAAGCATAAAAATCGGTAATTAATTCTTCTGAGATGTCTAAGCTAACACACACAACGGCGAATGCCGTGCTCAACAAATCTAATTGATTATTAAATTTATCTAATATTTCCGTTTCTTCTAGGGTAAATTGATCTTCTTCATTTAGCGTGTTACGTAAAAAGTTAACGCCATAATCAGAGGGTTCATCATATAACTTTTCGAGACTTGAATTAAAATTGGCGTCAAATTCAGGAGCAGGATCAAAGGCTAAAGGCAAAAATGCGGAATCATTTAACTCTAATGGCATGGGCTTGTCCGATCAATGGATTTTTGCGTAATGATATCCAGCTAACACCGA
>DHXK01000045.1:25085-31840 GCA_002413665.1 Legionellales bacterium UBA5158
CAGCTAACACCGAACAGTACAGAGTAAAATCTAATGTTGAGAAAATAATTGTACCCATCAAAGTCAATTTTACTTTTAGATTATGGGCATGAGTTTTTTTCTGCTCAAAGCACTGTGCATCCCATCAAGGTGAGGAGATTATTTCTGTTTAGGCGGTAACGGGGAGATATATCCATTAATCAACAATAATATACCCACCCCTATAAATGTAATAATCCGCTGTAATGTATTCGTGCTACTAAGATCAATTAAAAATAATTTAGCAATAATGATAACTATCAATCCAGCGCCAATAAACCAGAGCATACGTTGATTTTTACGGGTCGCTACAAAGGTTGTTACTAATGCAAACATTGTCCAATATAAAGAGAGGGAACCTTGCACTGCTGTTGAATCCCATAAGTCTATGGCGGTATAAGAAATACCTAACCAATGATGCACGCTACGCAGAATGATAGCATTGAACCAAACGAACAACAGAGCAACAAGAAACGCAATAGTAAATTTCATTGAATAATTTTCAATATGATTTCGAAGAAACTTTTCTGACGTTAATAACCAGCCCAGTAAACTTGTTAAGACCAATGCAACTGTTATATCTAATGGATTGAGTAAAGGTATATAAGTTAGCGTTTGCATATCGCCACTGGAAAAATTCGAAGTTAAAAACCATAAAGATATACAAAATGCTAAGATGGCTCCTGCCCATTGCTTGTAAGCCATTTCAAAAGTACTGAAAGGCCACAGACAACTATAAGTTGCTTTAAGCAACATTATTGCTGGTATTGCACCCCAACAAATAATTATCGCAGTATCAGAGTATTTTTCCGTAAATAAATACAAACTCAATTGGCTGGCAACTAACCATGTTACAAATAAATAAATGAAGCAATGGAGAAAATCTAATTCAGCTATCTTGAATTTTTCACAACGATACAATAGAAAATAGAGCGTGAGTATACAACCTAGCCATGCTATCAGGGTGGTATAAACAACATGAATATAGGTACCGTAAGCCATTATGCTTAAAAAAATCATAATAGGTAACAAAGCAAACGCTGATAACCGTAACCATTGCCATTCAAGCCACTCACCAACGCTCCAAGAAACAAGACTGGTGCCAGCAGCCAATAACAATACTGCTCCCATCTGATAATCATATAGAACATAAAAGTTGATTTCATGTAAATTCACTGCATACCAACATAGCCATCCAAGCACCATGAAAACTACCGAAAATTGGATATTTAAAAATTCATTAAGTTGCACTTTGCAATAATAAAAATATGCGCATACTATATTTGCCAGTGCTATTATAATGCCACTTAAATAAAAACTATTGATAATTTCTTGAGATATAATGTAATCACCACTCTGACCGACAAACGCTAAATCACTACCCAATAAAATTACTGCAGCTCCTACGCGTGTCAGCAAACGAGGTTGACGTTGCTCATACCATAACAAGATGATGCTTTCTAAAGCCCATATTGCAGCCGTATTCAGTCCTGAGAAAAATAATGGCACTGATACCGTACCAAAAAAAACAGCCAGTGCAGAATAAATAATGACAAGTTTTTGGAGTGACTCTTTTTTTATTAAAAAACACACACCCGCTAAAATTGAATAAAATGCACCAAGAATGAAGGCTGTCCAAGCAAGTCCATGATGGACATTTTGCATCAAGCTAATTTGTAAAACAAACGTAACAAACGGTGCTCCGAACACTAATAGCCTATCGATATAATTTGCACGATACGTTGGGTGCCGCAATGCAAATAAAATAGGAATACATACATACAACAGAAAAAAACCACTTAAAAATATTTCTGTTACAAATAAATATTCTTTTTGATATGACTGCCAACCCCACAGCCCACTGAATATAAATGTAAAAATGAAACCAATCAAATTTAATTCTCGCCATGTTTTCAGCCATGCAAAAGCAAAAATAGCTAGATTAAGAATGCTGTAATAAGAAAATAATAAAATATAGTTATTGGAATTATCATGAATAAGCAATGGCGCAAGCAAGCCACCTAAAATACTAAGGCTAGCTAATATTTTTGAATCTTGCAAAAAAGAAATGAAAGCGGTGAAAACAATAACTCCTAACAACAATGCGAACGCTAAATGTAGGGGTAATAATTGATAATATTCAAACGCAGCATAAATTGTCATATACAATATGCCGCAGCCACCACCTTGCAATATAGTTCCGAATTGTGGTTTATTTTTCATAAAATAATGTCCTAGGCATATCATAAAAATCGCGCCTAAGGCGACAAAACTCAGTCTGATTTCAATAGAAATGTATACATGTGCCGTTACATATTTTAATAAAAAAGCCACACCAAAAAATAAAACTAACATACCAATTTTTGCAATAGGATTGCCTGATAACAAATAGGTTTTCATCTTAGTGAGTATTACATCTTCTTGAAAGCTAGGCTGTGGATGTGCTGAGGAAACTTTTGGTGAGGTTAACCATGGGTCAGTTGTACTAATCGGGTGTTTGTGAATAAGGTTTTCTTCTTCTGTAATTGGCAAAATGGAGGAATCATTTTTAGGTGCAACGTGTACAGGTTGCTCACTTAATACAGCGTCTTGAGTTGTTCGGATTTGCAGTTGATGATCTTTCTCTGGAATAAATGGTGAACTGTTTTTAGGAACAACTTTTTGTTGTTGTATCAGCTTTCTGATGTCTTGCTCTAGGTTAGTAATTCGTTGAATGAGAAAAAATAAAATAAGACAAATAAGAAATGTGGCTGCTGCTGTACTAAAAAAGGACATCACTAAAGCGAGAAATATAATGACAACGAGCAGGGTCATGTTCTTTATCGCTCCATCCTGGAAATATATATAAATTTATTATAGCAGATATTGCATAAACGGACTTAGCGACGCTTCCTGGCCATCACAGACGCATCCTTACACTGCCATCAAACAGAATTGTTGTTACCTAAACATGATTTTAGTTAGCATCCATGAACATTGCAAACATCAGCACTTAGACTATTAAATCAGCTCAGCTAATGTGGTCGACCTTTTCTGATATGAGGAGAATTACTGAGAGGTTGACCTAGAACTTCTGTTTCAAGAATCTCGATTTTTTCTCGAACTTCTTTTATTTTTTCAGATACGTTGCTTTCCTCTAATTGCTTACTAATTTCAGATAGCTGTTTATTGCAACTCTCTATATTAGTAGTCATTTCAGGAGTTATTTCTTGTGTCTCTAATATCTCCAGCTCATCCTTTAATTTATACGCACTCACCACTAGATTATTGTTTTCTTCTAAGAGCTGGTCTCGTAAATCATTAGGATCAAGAGCTATTCCCAATCATTAGCCAAATATAATTCCCACTACTAGATATTTAGGTTTGTCTAAAAAAGTTGATACTTGAGAGACGGGAGACATAGCAGTTACTGCGAATAACGAAGCCTCATCTAATACACCAGCATGACTCGTTCCCACTAACTGGACATTTGTAACATGCCCATCAGGATACAGTAAAAATCCAACAGTCACTAAGCCCCTTATATTAAAATCAATCGCAGGTTTTGGATAAGAGAGATGAGCCGACAGTGCTTTGCCTAATAATTTCAATAATGGTGCGTCAATCTTTTTATCGCCAATCAAATTAACTTCATCTTGAACCGCTGCTCTTTTTTTTGAAAAATTAACAGCTTTAAGTTGTTTTAAACTAGGTATACTAATTTGAGTTTTTGTCATATCAGGCTTTTCAATTCCCTGCGAGGAAACCGAAATATTTTTTTTCATTGTCACTTCTTGAGATTGAGGTGATGCTTGGGTTGGTTTTTCTTCATCGTGATAAATATAAGACGGAACATAGGAATCAGGTTTAATATTGGGTGGCGATTGATGAACCCAAGCAAATACAAAAATAAAAAAAACAATCGCATGAAAAAACAGAGAAAACCAAAAACTTCTTCCGGGTAAATTATTTAAAAGATCTGTCAGCATAAATGCATAACGATAGATTCCTAGCCTGAATACTGTATTTTACCACTTCGCTCTACCCTCACGTAGAATTTTATGCTTCCACTAGCGTTACATTAATAATAAACTTCAATTTAGATTTAGCTAACCAATCTTTTATGTATCTTGTAAGACACTGAGAGTGTGCATAAAGTGCACGTCATGACGATTGCTGCTACTCTAACTTTGTGCAACATGGGGAATAAAGTTATGTCTATTTTTGCGAAAATAAGAAAATTCTATAGGGCATCACCAGAAAACAGGCTTCAAATTTTTCTTTTATTAGGATTTATAGTCTTTCCAATTATCGCAATGTGCATATTATATATAATTGTTATGATCTTTTTTAATACTAACTGAGTGCGAGCTTTTATATGAAAATAAATGGAGAAAAAGACCTGACAGATAGTCCCTGCGTAGGCATTTGTAGCACAACTAATGTGGGCGATGATATTTGCATTGGTTGCAAAAGAACAGCTCAAGAGGTGATAGATTGGAATAGTTACACAGATCAAAAAAGAATTGAAATAAATCTAAGATTACAAAAAGATGATTCGGTCTTGACTCACAATTGAAATTTTTCTATTCAACTTTACCCATCTAACAAAGGCCACACCAACGAGCGCGCGCCATTTCAGATTCTGGTTTAGTGAATTTTGGCGATTTTTTTATTCCTGAAAGCAAACTCATAGTACTCACTTTAGCAGGCTCTGAAATATATTTTTTCTCATAAGCATAACGATATAAAATATCTGCATTGCGAATTGCTGATATATATTGCTCGACTATTGTTATTGCAGCCGGACGATTTTTTCGAATACGCTGGAGAATACTTTCAATATTTCTTGCAACAGTGCTAGGATTATTAGAATCGAAAACTTCATCATAATTTTTTAAAATCTCTAACATTAAAATCACATGACCAACACGCCCTACTCCACCTGCAGAGTGAACTACTATCGCTTCATTTTTAGATCTATTGGCTATTTGGCAAAGTTTTGCTTTTAATCTTAATGTTTCGTCATCATCTTGAGATAAATTAATCGATTCATTACTAGAAACACCTATAAGCAATACATCGACTCTCTTTGCATTTGTCGTTGAATTTTCTTCAGCATCTTTAAAGATTGTTAATTCCGACTCTACGACTCCTTTTGGGAAATCATTACTATCACTCACTGCATACTGTGTACTAACATATTTATTCTCAATTTGAATTTTCTGTTTTAAATTTTTAGCTTCATCTAAAACGATTAATGACAACTTGGGATCCACATCCGTTCTTTCTGTTAATTCACGGGTGTCAATGTAGAAATTCACAAAATCTAAATTTCTGTTATAACCATACAACTCTAGGCTTTCATTCAGCAAACAATTTCCTAACGCAATAATTTGCGTGACAGAGGGCCTGTGTCTGATCTTTTTAGAAAATAAAATACTGTGCATGAACTTAGCAGTTTCGTCCGGATACTGTGGCCCTGCTGCTGCAATGAAATTTGAATCTTTAATCCAATTCGCGTTATATTTTGGAAAACATTCATCCGTATATTGCAAAGATAATTTACAAGAGCGCAGCTTACAAACTGATTTTATTTTTATATTTTTTTCTTGTATTAACTCTGATTTGATTTCTTCTTTTGTCTCATTAATAAATTTCTCTTTGAAATAAGCTAAGTGGCGCTCCATGATATCTGTATAAATTGAACCTTCGGAGGGTAGACTAGTATTTGAAAGAATTTCTTTTATAACTTCTTCTACAATTTCAAGCTTGACTTTATATGCATTCATTGCTTTAAAATATTTTTTAATAGCATCCTCTATAGAGATTTTTTTTGTTCGAATATCTTTAATTAATCCATTATGTAATTTATTAAAGAAAGTGTTAGCGTCTATTTCTGGTGTTACAATCTTTGCAGACAAATACTCAGTGATTTTTTTTGCAACTGAGGATGTCAGTTTTTCCGCCATTAAATCTATATATTTTTTTTCTTCTCTTTGGCGTATATAAAATAAATGCAATCGTGAAATATCTAAATCACAGACTGAATTATCTGCATTCTCTATCCTCTGAGTATCATAAATCCGCTCACTTAAGAGCTCATCTAGTTTTTGAAAACAAGAGGAACTATTTAAATTGGATGGAAAATCATCGCGTAATATTTTTTTTATATCTGTTTTGATAGCGTAGCGAATAAATTCATTATTCTTTTGAGTGCCCGTAATAAATATTTTTTGAGATTCGGTAATGACTTCTTCAAGAAAAGAGGAGGAAGATGCTGCTGAATTCTTTCCGCTTTGCATATTTACTCAACCTTTTATTGGATATCGCATGCCAATATTGCTAATATAATACGCAAAATCTTTGCTGATGACAAATATTTTACACTCTACTGAGCCCGTGCGCTAACGGATCTATTGTAAGCGACAAAGTCCGCCCTTAGTGTAACAGGTTTTAACGTACGAACTGACGAGAGGCATGAACTAAAAATGATCGTTAAAGACTGGATTGCTTTGCTCTAACTCGCAACGAGGGAGTTATCAATAGGTTAACTTTCTGTTTTTGAGTTATAATAGTATTTGTAAAATTGTATTTATCTTTATTTATCGTTCTTCATGCAGACAATGAAGGGAAATAAATGAAAAGCAGAATTGCTAATTTATCTCCCTGGGTTCCTTTACAATATCCAATTTTTAGAATGCTTTGGCTTGCATCTGTCGTATCTAATATTGGTACGTGTATGCACGATGTCGGAG
>DHXK01000045.1:31931-39508 GCA_002413665.1 Legionellales bacterium UBA5158
GTGTATGCACGATGTCGGAGCTGCCTGGCTGATGACATCATTAACAAAAGATCCGCTAATTGTTGCATTAATCCAAGTAACTTCTTCTCTTTCCATTTTTTTATTAGCATTACCGGCGGGTGCTTTAGCTGACATTGTAGATAGGCGAAGGTATCTCATAGTAGTACAAGCCATTACTATGTTTGTTGCGGGTTTGTTAACCTTCGTGACTTACTTTCATTGGGTGACACCAGATACACTATTAATATTAACTTTCTGTCTAGGTGCGACGACAGCACTGAGCGCACCAACTTGGCAAGCCACCATACCTGAATTAGTTCCTCCAAAAGTACTACTCAATGCAGTCACACTCAATAGCGCAAGCTCAAATATTTCACGTGCAATTGGACCAGCCATTGCCGGTATTATTATTTCTCATGCAGGCACTGCTGCCGTATTTGCCCTCAATACTTTATCCTTTTTAGGGATCATTATTGCTTTCATGTTTTGGCATCGTGAGCATGAAGAAGCGACCCTACCTGCCGAGCGTTTCACCAGCGCGATTAGCACAGGTTTACGCTATGTCTATGCATCACCCGCACTTCATAATGTTTTAATTCGTATTGCGACGTTTATGTTTTTTGCTAGTATCGTGTTGGCATTATTGCCTTTAGTTGCACGCATATCATTAAATCTGGGTGCAACAGGTTACGGATCGCTGTTTACTTTATTTGGTGTCGGTGCAGTTTTAGGAACTATTTTTTCTCAACGCCTCAATCAAACCCTTAACTCAGATCAATTAATTCAAGTTGGTTTTCTCAGTTATGCAATTGGCACTTTGACACTCTCATTGACAACACAATATTATATTGCCAGTGCTTCTATGATTTTATGTGGATTTTCCTGGATGACAGTTTCATCCGTTCTCATCGCAGCTGCACAACAAGCAATACCCTCGTGGATACGAGGAAGAGCTTTATCTATTTATTTAATGGCACAATATGGAAGTATAGCTATTGGTAGTACGGTATGGGGATTACTTGCAAATCAATTTTCTTTATCATGGGCTCTTTTTATTGCATCCATAGGATTAATGATAAGCACCTTCTTGACACAGGTATTTACGCTAGCAAAAATTAAAGATATTGATCACACTCCTTATACCTATTTCCATGCGCCCGTATCTCAAGAAGAATTAAATGATGGCCAAGGTCCTATCATGGTCAATGTAGAATATAAAATTTCTATGGATGAACTAGCAGGATTTATCAGAATTATGCGAAAAATGCGTCGTATACGTTTACGTGAAGGAGCATTTTTTTGGAAATTATTTAAAGACGCGGAGACATCCGGACGTTACATAGAATGTTTTATGTCAGAATCTTGGGTTGAACATTTGCGATTAAATCAACATGTGTCTGTTTCAGATTTCAAAATACAAGAACGTGCTTCAGCTTTTCATCAGGGGAAAAAACCACCTCGCATTTGGTATCTAGCTGCATGCGATGTTTCAAAAAAACGTAGCCCACCCAGAAAATCTTAATTCATTGATAAATGAATTCTATGAAAAAAACGATGAACGATGGGTGCAAACACTAAAGCAATAATCGCAATGAATGCTAGCCCACTAAACAAAGCATAAGTTCCTGCAAATATTTTCCCACCTGTCGTTACCAAAGGTGACACAGGCCCCATGCCTGATAAAATCATGGATGCATTTACGTATGCATCTACCCATGACATATGTTCAAAGTGGTGATAGCCCCACATACCAATAAACAAAGCAAAAACAATTAAGAGTAATCCAAATATTATATTACGTGTCAAATGCGTCAAAAAACTTTTCATCGACAGTAATTTATGGGCTTTGTGCGGCAGCATTATCACTTCCTTATGAAATTTTTAGCGTTAATTAAATGCTGTATTACATAACTTTTTTAATGATATTTTTTTCAAAATAAAAATTAAATATAACCACCATCAGAATGTAATGCAAAAAAATCTATGACTAATAAGAGCGAAATGCATCATCTTCCGTTGTCATATCTTTATTAGGCTCATCGCTCCATTCATCATAACCAGGCATGTAGGTACGACTGTATTCAGGAGTGACGGTGTAATAAACTTGAGTATTTCGCCCGCCCCAATGACCCGAGCTGCGTTCACAGCAATTACTGCGGTCTGGAACCCAAACTCTTCCGCAAGGGCTTGCGGGGTAGACATTACCGCCTAAATAAGTCACAGAGAGAGTGTAGGAGCTATGCCTGCGTGTTACATGGCGTTGATGATGGCAATGCTTCTTGCCGTGTTTTATTTTATGCGTTACACGTGGATAATGAGGTCTTTGATAGCCACACCATTGACAAGAATCAGGTGGGGAGAAAACCATATAATATTCTGCACTTGCATTAGGAGCAAAGAAAGAAAAAATAACCAGGGTTGTTGCTGCTAAGAATGAGAGAAACTTACTACCCATAAGATATCCCCTAAGACTTCCATCTAATTATTTTACCATCAGATCAATATCATATGGGGAAATACTAGAAACTTTAAACAGAACTGTAGCTTTTCAGATCCTAAATGAACAATCTGGATATTTTTAGCTAACAAGCTGCCTAGAGATTTTATATATGCCTAAATTTTCCATCGCTCAGGAAAGACAAAACTTGCTCCTCCACTAAAGAGTTATTCATCATAAAAGTATGACTAAAGGGAAGAAGAATAAAATCTTTTATATTTTTTGTTTTAGCACTAGAGACGGATACCTTTCCATCATTGGGCTCATGGAATAGTAAATTTCCAAAAGGAACAAGACTATATAACGCATTGCCGTTCAGCAGCTTCACAATTAATCGGAATTAAAAATAGGTAACTCCACATAAATACAAATAATATTTTTGAAATATTCATATTAATTTTCTCTTTTTATTTTTTATAATGTTAAAAACTCAAGAATTTAAAAACAAAGAAGTTTCTGAGACTTGACCTTCTAATAACGGTTCACGTAATTCATCAGCAACTTTTGAAGGTTGCACTGCAGGATTTTTAGGGGGGAAAAGAGTTAGCGTCGAACTTGAGATGGGGTGATGATTTAAAACTTCATTTGAAGTTTTAACAATCACTTTTTCATCTTCTTTTATTTCTTTGCTAGCCTTACTCTTTCTAAAAAAACAAAAAATATTTGTTTTAGGAATATAATGAGCAAACATATAAGCAAGATACGCTGTATTAGAAACTACACTTAGCCATTTATTTACTTCATCTATTTTAGCATTATCACTATCACTTTCCTCGTTGCAAGCTTTTAAAATAACTAAAGCCCCACCAACTGCCCGGATGAGAAGATAAGTGCCGTCAATAAAGTTGTCGTATGAATGGGACTTATTACCTTCTTTATATGCTCGCAGATTAACCAACAGCTTTTTGGTAAAATTATTCATTTCAATCAGTTTTAATTTTAATTGTTCCCCAGCTTCAACTTTACTTTCTGCAAGAGAATGACTTAGCTCTGAAGATAATTTTTCAAAAATATTATCGAGCTTATCGGATTCACTCTGAACACTTATTTCAGGTTCATTTATTTTATAAAAAATATTTATTAAATTTGGGGAAAATGGAATAAGTGAAGGAACTATCGTTAATCCTCCAATCAGCATTGCTGGAATACCAGATGATAAAAGAGTATTTATTTCTTTCGAAACAGAAAGTATAGATATTAATGTATCATAAAGAAGTGAAAATTTTGCAGCGCCACTTAAACGTATAGAATAATTTGACGGCTTAAACCAAGAAACTAATGTAGATTTGCAGGTAGTCTTGCCAACATCACAGTTATCTTCCCTTTTGCTTTCTTCATTGACATCAATCACTACATCAGAGCTAATAACAGCAACTGTGGAATCAGGAGTATGTAGCTTAGTTTTTGGCATTCGCTATTTGACCGAATCAAATTTATTTTGTGCGTCATTTTATAAGGGTAAGATTAAGAGAACCTTAACCCAACTATAGTGTAGCCCTTGGAATCTGTGTGTTATCTGGAAAAGCATGGTAGCTTGGACTAGGTTCTTCAGGATCAAGAAAATCATTTTTTACACTGTCAAAATCAATGGTGGACGCATGCAGAGTGGCATTGCGATGAACTGCTGAGGATAGCTTGCCAAAGAAATTACAACCGGCATTGGCTATACTACAAACTAAACTCGCTTCTGAGTGGCTAGACGCCCAAGCAGCAGCGAGGGTCCCTACAGAACCTAACACCATAGTGCCTGTCACACATTTGAAGTTCCCTTGCACTTTTTCATAACCTGCGCGCTTATAGTTATCCAAAATCTTAACCATAGTCGCTAATGTATGGCCCGTAGCTAACATTTGGGATAAAAACGTAAAGTTAAAATAATCATCACGTAAATTTTCATCATATTCTTTTTCTCTATCAATGTAGGCCCATACATGCGCCATGAGGAATAGTCCGCTGACTATCATTGATTCAGCAGTGGATAAAGTTTTAGTGATACGTGACCAGCTCATATTTTTATCTCCACAAATGTATGCAGAATGATACAGATTGTTTAAATAAAAATCAATGATTAGTTGCTTAAGCGTCTTAAAAAAGAAAATTTTTATTATTTAATCAATGGATTAATAATAAAAAGGATAGCTTATTTTTCAGCTTTTATAATAAAGTGATTTTTAAAAGCACTTTATCTAACAACATATCCTGTTCTCGCAAATCTTCCAATAGCTCCTGCCAGTACGCAGAAGTATTAAACCAAGGAAAATTTAAAGGAAAAGCTGGGTCTTCCCAACGCTTTGCTAACCAAGCTGAATAATGCAACAAACGCAAAGTTCTAAGTGCTTCTATTAAATAAATTTCACGATAATTAAAATCATAAAATTCTTCATAGCCTTCTAAAATTCGATTTAATTTTAAAGTGACTTGCTCATCGGTATCGCCTGATAACAACATCCAAATATCTTGTATTGCGGGTCCTGTTAAACAATCATCTAAATCTACTATACGAGGCCCTGCATCATTCCATAGTACATTTCCGGAATGACAATCACCATGCAGACGGATCAGATTAATTTTTCCGACATGATGAAAAATTTCTTCTACTTTTATTAATGCACTCGTCACAACTTCTTCAAAGCTGATTTTTAACGCAGCTGGAATAAAAAGATTATCATTTAAAAATTTAAATGAATCGTGACCATACGTTTGTGAATTTAATTGCATACGATGCTTGAATGATTTGCAAGCGCCTACTGCATGTAACCGGCCAATAAATCGGCCCATCCATTCCAGATTTTCTAAATTATCCAACTCAAGTGCTCTGCCTCCAAGACGCGCAAAAACGGCAAAGCGAAAATCTTTAAAGTGATGCAATGTTTCACCGTTTGCAATCGCTAATGGAGCAACCACAGGAATTTCATGCTCAGCCAGTTCAGCTGAAAAAGTATGTTCTTCTTGGATAGTTTCATTTGACCAACGATGTGGGCGATAAAATTTAACGATAAGTGGAGCACTATCTTCAATACCGATTTGATAAACGCGATTTTCAAAACTATTCAATGCAAACAAACTGCCAGTACACTGATAACCCACGCTCTCTATCGCATCAAGTATGAGTGCAGGGTCTAAATTCGCGTATGGTGTATTTTTATTCTGATCCACAACAAATCTTACCTATCTCAGTACAAAGGACTGCATTAAAGCCTGAGCGGAGGATAAGGTCAATATGAAATATGCAAACAACTGGCGATAGGACACTTTTACTGATTTGAAAGAAACAATTTTTTAAAAGTTATCTCAAATATTCAAACACTTGGATGTAGAGAGTGGAAATTTTAGACATTATGGTCTAAATTTAACCTATATTACTACTTTATAAAAGCGAGACCTACATGATGCATTCAAGTGCCGCAAACCAAGAATCAGCAACTCCTGCTGCTGCACTACAGGATCCAAAAACCCTAAAGAGATTAATTTGTATTTTTCCACATCTTCCTATGGCTTTAAAACTGTTTGGAAGACCCGCTGAAAAAGATAAAAATAATATAATAATATCATCTGCACTTAACCCCCAAGGTGGTCGGGAAGCAACTATCAATTTTATACTCGCAACAATAGACCAGGGTATTGTCAATCTTTTAAAAGACGTTGAAACGGACAATAAGGTACCCAACATTTTTGAAGTTATCTTGATTGTAGAAGGTAATGGAGGAAGCACGGGTAACGCCAATTCAATCATAGGAGAATTATTGGAGAGGTTACAGCAGAACTGCACCTATTTAAAGTTTGCTAAAACCGACGAGAATATAGCTAAAGTATATCAGGGGGGAAAAATCCCCTTGATATGTTACACCTTAGGCACAGGAAGTTCTCCTGTTGTTTGTCCAGAACCGCTCACTTGCGATGAAATTAGTGAAAAATACAATGCGGATAGGTTAAATTCTAAAACCCGCGCAAATCATACTGCTATTGGTCAATATCTTTCACATGAATCATTGGAAAAAGTTAGGGAAATGATGGGTGAATTACAGCTTTCCCCTTTTCCAATTAGCGCATTATCACCCACCAGCGTCTCACGAAAATTCAGTTTTCCAGGTTCACCTGTGTATGAGTCTTCCTCTACTCCACAGGCAGCATCTTCTCCCATGTCTTTACTGCCTTCTCCTAGCTCCCAGGCTGCTTCTACGCCCTTTGTTAAGCCTGAGCTGGCATCATTAAGCGCTTCTTCTGCCTCATCTTCTCCTCAGCCCCCAGTTGACTTTCAGCCTGAGCCTAGCCCAGCATCTGCAAAAGCCTTACCCGCTGTTGAAGAAAGGGAGTATCCAATTTTAACTCCTCCTAAAGTGACAGATCATAAAATTAAGAATCCAAACAACTTATCTATAAATTTAAATTTGATAAGTGAACCACTGAGTGTGCTTGAAAAAGATCATAAGCTTTATGGTAGACATGAAGCACAATCTCCACAGCGCTTCTTTCCTCCTCAAGACGAACAAGCTCGTAAAGCCTCAACCTCGCAAACAAAAGAAACCGATTCTGCTGAAGTTAAACTAGAATCAGTACAGTTAACTTTACGTAGACAGAAAAAATAAATTCGAACATACAAGCATGAAATGTCACAAAACGTAAACCAGAGCCTATTTTACTAGGTTTGTGTAATATAAACTTTTCCATAGTTTCAAATGCTAGAAGGCTGATAGACAACCGGTGACAAAGTAGAATTTTCTGTGGGCAGTTTCGGAGTTTTAAAAAAACGATTTATTATTCTACCAAAACACCCATAAGAAGAATGTTTATGATTAGGTCTATCATTAGTATCAAGAAGTGGAGTGCTCTTATCATTATCAACTTCATTTATATTTATTTTTAGTGCATCTTGAGAAATAATCCTAGCAGAAAAAAATCTATTCGTGTTTTGAGTATCCTCTTTTATCAAAATACTTTTGGAATACTTATCCTGTCTGCAATAATCGATAATCACTTCAAGCATCCACTTTGTCATGAACACTAACTCACTCGCAATCCATGTGCTCGCCGTAGCAACACTCGTCTCTAGCCAAAAGGGCGAAACAAATGATGTTATGAC
>DHXK01000045.1:39677-46107 GCA_002413665.1 Legionellales bacterium UBA5158
CAAATGATGTTATGACTCTACGCCAAAAAGCTGGATCACACTGAACTGTTCGATGAAATAAGTTATCAAAAAATAAACTAATGAATCCATAAGAAGGACAAGGTTCGTGAACTGTTACAGTCATTGAATCCCCATCCATATGAATAGTTTTTACTAAACCCTCTTTCAAAAAATTATTTGCAAATGTATTTGACATCACAAACGCAGGTATACCCACTAACAAACACACAAGGAGAGCCAATGCAGCATTATTAGAATTAATTTTCCGAAACTTATCTAACATTTTTCTGGCGGTCTCGCGACTCAAAAGAGGAACGCTAAAACATTTTTCTGCTACCATCCAAGTTACAAAACTTAATGATTTAGACGATATAAACAAAGGATAAAAAGTTAAAAATTCTAAAATAACAATCACGCCTGATACTGTCATACTTTTTTCAGCTGTCATACAATCAGGATTACTATTGCTATCATTCAAAGAACCAAAAAAATCAGGAAATTTTTCACAGTTAGTGTCTAATGAAAATCTATTGATAAGATTGACAGCTCGATAAACCGAATAAGCTGCTGCAATCAACAAAAATCGAGACATTATTTCGCCGATAAGATCTTTATACAACCATCTTTCATTATCTTTGCAAAATTTTTCAAAAGGAGCATGGAACTTATAAATTAATTCACGAAATCTTTCGAATGGAATACTCGCAACTCTTGCAACTGTAGCCAACGAATGTAACGACAACCAAACAACCGAAACCGTATCCCATAAATAAGTAATCGCAGACATTGCGGTATATTGCTCGATCACTTTGCACGAGTCAGAAAAAAAAGAAAGAAAAGGTGACACTTCACATTCCCAGCCGTCTTTGAAATCATTTGTCGCCATGTACATAAAGATAAAGCCAGGGATAAACGCTAACATGGTTGCCGGATCAATATATCGACTCACCTCTTCATTAAACCAATCTAATTTTTCATAAAATGAAAGCGGTTTTTCTAACGTGCTCATGCAGCTTGCTTTTTTTCCGTGTCGTGAAATAGCTTCATTTAATTGAATCAAATGTTCTCGAGGAATTGACAACATCTTAATGCGCATAGAATCAGTAAAACTTTTAATATCTAGCGAGTGCATTAAAATATGCAATTGATCACGAATGGAATAATATTTCTTGATATGGTATGGAATTGAAAAAGATATCAGGGTAAGTGCTGACAAGACCAACGTTGTTGTAATAGCAGAAGCTTCTGCATTCGCTGTTGCTAAGTCGTAAGACAAAGCTTGTTTGATTTTCGGGGAAAATAAATAATATGGATTTAAATTTAAATCTTCTTCTACTTCATTTTTCGCGTGAAAAAATATAGGAATCGCATTAACAAATAAAATGGGCAACAATAAACTATTGGTGGCTGTCACGGTTAATTTTATTTTTTGCAAATAAGTTTTTGCGTGCCCCTCTAGCAAGGTAATAAATTCTTGAGAGCTTAATTCTTTTTCGTGAGCAGGTGATAACGACGAAACGTCTACGTCTATGATATTGTCATCATTAGACGTGACGGTTAAAGCTGAACTTGCAGGTTCATTATTATTATCTTTCACATTTGCATTCCTATCACCTAAAAACCAACCTCGACAAAACATATCAATTTCTAGTCTCACTCAACGTCTCACTGTACGCCTCTCCGTAGGGAGAGGCTTTAGTAAAGCAAATGTTTGTTAAGGATTATGAGGTTTAATGGAAGATGCAGGAGCATTATCAACTGCGGCGTTAGGCACTGTTTTTTTAAAAGGAGAATCTATACAGCAAAAAATGCTTTGAAAAAATAATCTTGCATGAGAACAAAGTCCTTCTGTTTTTAATCCTATTCCCTGATCCATTTTATTTTCGATTAACTTAACATCATTCGCTGCGCTGTTTATGAGCGCCTGTAAGCTGTGAACTTTTTTCTTCAAAACGTCATTTTCTTTCTTCAAAGCGCCATTTTCTTCTGTGATTTTCTTATTTACAAAATGTAATGCATCTAGCTCAGCCATATTTTTTTTGTTTTTTTCTTCTGAAGAATTTAATTTTTCTTCGAGACCTTGTTCGCTGAGATATAACTCTGCAATTGTCTCTTCCATTTGCGCTTGATAATCAGGAGAAACAGAATGAATACTTTCAACCCTAGAGCTACCCGCCTCACTCGTCACTTTCGGTTCACTATCATAACCATCACTGGGAATGTCATTACGTGTTTCCATGCTAAATACTCCAAATAGTTTTTAATTAATGTCAGGTGCGCGTATCCAATCTTGTGAGCGACCCAGCAATGAAAAACCGATATAACCACGAACTTTTAATTTTTTCCCGCCATCCATTACTCGCGCAGAACAACTGTAATATTTTCCATTGAGTGGATCTAAAATTTTACCACCATCCCATTGCTCATTGTCTTGTTTCAATCCTGTTAAAATAACCATACCTACTATAGGTTGGTTATGCTTTTCATCCTTACATTCGCTACAGATCTTATGGGGCTCTTCTCCAGGACTCGGGAACGCTTTAAAGACTTGTCCTGTTAAAACATGATCTGAGTTTTCTGTGATTTTAAGAATACTTTTCTGCTCTCCAGTCACATCATCTATGGTTTTCCAATAGCCAACGGGAGAATTCAAATTGACCTGACTGGCTTGAGCTAAACTAACACCAACACTCAAACTCACTAACAAAAACTGCAATAAAAGAATAAAACGCATAGTTACATCCTTGTATAATTAATTTTTACGAGTCGCCGCTAGTGCTGAAGTGATTTTTTCACGTATTTCTTCTGGAGTTCCTAATCCATCAATGTGCAGGTAAACAGGCCCTTCACTTTCATTATTTTGGTAATAATTAATCAACGGTTCAGTTTGTTTATGATAAACCTCTAAACGATTCCGTATAGTATCTTCATAATCATCAGGCCGTTGTATGAGTGGCTCACCTGTGACATCGTCATGGTCTATCTTGCGAGGAGGACTATAAAGATTATGATAAATACGGCCAGAAGCTGGATGAATTCTCCGTCCACTTAAGCGTTTAATCAGCTCTGCATCTGGGACACCAATTTCAATCACATAATCCAAATGGATGTCATTTTGACGTAATGCTTCAGCTTGTGGGATAGTTCTCGGAAAACCATCTAGCAAGAACCCACCGGCACAATCTGGATCTTGGATACGATCCTTGACTAAACGAATCATAATATCGTCAGACACTAATCTCCCTTCATCGACAATTTTTTTGACTTCCTTTCCTAGTGGGGTCTCAGCTTTTATAGCTGCACGCAACATGTCGCCCGTAGAAACCTGAGGAATATGAAATTTTTCTTTAATGAATGCTGCTTGAGTACCTTTACCAGCGCCGGGACATCCCAGTAAAACTAAACGCATAAAACTTTCCCCATCTATCAATACGGATTTATTTTAGTAGATAAGGTAGGGGAAAGACCAGTAATAGTTAACACTCAAGCAACTTCTGCACGATAAAGCTGAATTAAAGTACTTAACGACGTCTAATCGAGCAGGTATCACGATTAAATAAGGTCACATTTAAAGGAGTTGCACTAGAATATTGCCTTAAAACCTTCAAAGCGCGCTGACTTCCGGTTTCATTCCATAAATCATAGGCCTGTATAGGCAATAAATCGGGATATTGATCGGAATATAAACGTACAGATTGCAGCACATCCATTAAAGAAACAAATTGCTGTGACAATGAACTATAAATATCATTACTTTTTTCAGAAATAGTCGCATAAGCCGTACGGCCCATATTGGTAAAATAGCTGATTTTTACTAATCTTTTTTCTGCAATGCCAGGGAATAGGCCTGAGAATAACAAACAATTGTCACCCACATTTTGCAACGCAAGCTCACGTTCTTTTTTATTAAATTCAATGCCTTGCAAGAATTGTGCGGCCATTAGGTTTTTTGCAATATCAGGCTTGGTGGTATAGCGGACTAAAAGGAAGACTAAATAAGCCTCTAACTCTTCCTGCAAAATCACATCACAGGTTTCTTCAGCTTCATGAATAATTTCTTGCCATAAACTAACAGGTGTTGCACTGACTAATAGTTTCATGACACTCTTCCCCTCTAATGTTAGGAAAATAATCATGTTTCTCACATTTAGTATAGATCATTACTTCAATTAATTATTAATTATTTACTTATTAGCGTACATTATATGACCATTTTATTCATATCTGATCTACATCTTGAGGAAAACCGTCCAGACATCAACCAAGTTTTTTTTAAATTTCTAACCCACGAAGCAAAACTTGCTGAAGCGTTATATATTTTAGGAGATTTCTTTGAAACCTGGATAGGTGACGATGATTTATCAGACTTTCATTTGAGCGTGATTAATGCTTTGAATAATGCAGTCAAATCAGGATTACCCATTTACATCATGCAAGGAAATAGGGATTTTTTACTGGGTAAAAAATTTATGCAGGCTTCTGCTTGCACTTTGCTTGCTGATGAACACCTCATCAACTTGTATGGAATACCTACCCTCTTGATGCATGGAGATACACTTTGTACAGCTGATATTGCCTATCTCAAATTTCGTAAAAAATCCCGAATATGGGTATATCAAAAATTATTTTTATTGAAATCATTAGAAAAAAGACGCGCTATTGCTACAAAAATGCGAGCAGCAAGCCAAGCTTATACGAGCACAACACCAGGGCATGTAATGGATGTGACGCAGGCAGAAGTCGAACGAGTTATGAAAAAACATGGTGTTCAGCATCTCATACATGGACATACGCATAGACCTGCTAAACATCAATTTCTATTAAATGGAAAACCTGCAAGTCGGACTGTATTAGGTCCATGGCACGACCATGGAAGTGCTTTGGTCTGTGGTGACAAAGGTAATCAAAAAGTGATTGTTTTAAAGTGAATGCAATCTGCTTTGCAGTGATTCAACCTTCGAGATTTAGCTACTATTCGCCTTGAAGAGTCACGGTAATCTTTCTGTCATGAGCCTGCAAACGATGCTCCCATAAAAAAATACCTTGCCATTGACCAAGAGCTATATTTTTTTGAGCCACCGGAATACTTAAAGAGCTTTGCGTTAAAATAGTCCGTACATGCGCAGGCATATCATCAGGGCCTTCTGCAACATGCTCGAACAATCTATCTCCATCAGGAACCAGATGCTCCATGAAACGCTCAAGGTCATGTTGCACAGTAATATCATCATTTTCGCAAATGATAATAGAAGCACTAGTATGATGAAGAAAAATATTGCAAATACCGGTAGTGATTGCTGACATCATAACAATATAAGTAATCTGAGGCGTAACATCAATTAGCCCCCTGCCTGGAGTTTGAACTCTAAACGATTGTTGGATTACCATATTAACAACACACCTAATGACAAAATTAAATTTCTAATGGTATGTAAGTTAGTACAACGCCTTGCAACTGCATATCTTTTGTAATTTTATTAGCAAGACTAGCTGCAGCAACTCGCTTAAATTCAGGTCCAACATAAACGCGAACTTGATTATTACTTTTAGTTTCATAAGTAAAAGCTTTATACCCTTTTGAGCGTAAAGAATTTATCAAACGTGCCGCATTATTTTTATTTCTAAAGCTGCCCATTTGAACTACCCATGCTGGATTTTTTAAAGAAGCTAAATCAATTTTATTTTTCACAGCAGAACTATATTTTTTTGCATCAGAACTTTTATTATTTTCTGCAACAACAGATTGTACTTCTGGTTTCGCATCTTGTATGGATGGAATCACTTTTACAGTGGTTACATTTTGAGGATCAGCGCCAGTGGATTCTACAGGCATTTGCTGCTGAGTTGTGTTCACTACTACATTTTGTTTTACATTCACTGGTTCAGCAATGTTAGCAAGATTGCTATCTTTAGCTATAATATTTTTAATCAGTTTATGTGTCTGGGTTTCTGGAATATTAGAAGCAACATTATCACCTAAAGCAATTGTGCTATCAGTTGAAACGGGAAAATCCGGTTTATTACTTGTTGCAGATTGTATAAGAGGCTGGTTATCGTTACTGTTAAATAAAGGGAGCAGAATAATAACTAAAGCAACAACGATCAAACTGCCGACTATTCTACGTGATATTTTCCTTTCCATAAGAATCTTCCTGAATTAATTATATAAGTTGATGAAAATTAATTATTTTGCAATACGATTTTTTTCCTCAAAAACTATACTCTGCTGAGTTAATTTTGCAAGTAATCTAGCAATGCACTCTCGCATCTCACCACGATGGACTATCATATCAATAGCGCCATGCTCTAACAAAAACTCACTACGCTGAAAACCTTCTGGCAAAGTCTCGCGGACTGTTTGTTCAATCACTCGCGGCCCTGCAAATCCTATCAATGCTTTTGGTTCAGCAATAATAACATCACCTAGCAT
>DHXK01000032.1 GCA_002413665.1 Legionellales bacterium UBA5158
CTAATTTAGGGGAGTATTATAATTATTGTTTTTAGCCATATCAGTAAAAAATTTATCAATTATTTTTTCGGAAATTTCTCCGCTTTCGATTAGTAGATTCCTGAATTTATCTAAGTCAAAAAGCCTTGGTTTTTCAATTTTGTTTGCGAGGATTTTAAGTAATAAGCGGGAAGTTAAAAATGTAATAGGAACGTGTGTTTCAAGCGCCAATCTTTTTACTGATGATTCAGGAATAGACGTAAATTTACTTGACACGACTAAAAAATACAATTTATCGTACCCGTCATTTTTCAATCGATTTACATAAGTTCTTATATATTCTACAAAAGCCCTATCGTCAGTACCAAATTTATACCCCTCGCTACGTGATTTAGAATCTATTAATATTGCATATCGAGGATTAGCTTTACTCAAGGCAATACCGTCTGGCTTTCTACCTGTTCCTTGTCCTAAGTGTTTTACTTCAAAGCCAAGCATTTCAAAAGAAGTATTAACCTTTCTTTCAAATTCAAGAGACTTGTTATCATTATATGATAAGTCTATTAAATCCTGAATAATAGGAGGTATGAAGTTTTTTATTTGAACACTAAGTTTTTCGTTATAAGTACTTGATTCGGCTGCAGTATTGATATTTTTATTGGGAATTAAATCGATAACATCTTGCCATTCAATTTGACCATATGCAAAGTCCTTAAACTTTTGAGGCATTTCAGACCATTTAATCTTATGGCTTTGTATTATTCCACTTACAGTTGGAGTATATTTACGATATGCCCATTCAGCTTCTACAGGATGTTTTTTTAATTCCCTGAATAAATTGCCGTATTTAATCAATATTTCTTCAAGGTCGGATTTATCCTTAGAAAATTCTTTTGGTAAGTCTCCACATTCTATAACGAGTTTATTCCAAGCTTCTGATCCAAAAGAATTTGCCAATAGACGTTTGGCATTTGTTAAGCTTTTATAAAACTCAGTGCTTGAGGGTCGATGTCCTAATTGGTTTTTTAACTGATTATAATGCGTGATTATATCGGATTTTTCATTAAGCATATAACTGGCTTTTCATTAAGCAATATAAATAATTATATCTCAAATCTCACGTCTCAAATCTAATCCAGTTTCAACACCGCCATAAACGCGCTCTGCGGTATTTCTACATTATCCACCTGCCTCATGCGTTTTTTATCTTTTTTCTTTTTTTCCTTATCCATCAAATTTAAGCAATTAATTCTTTATAAGTCAAACGCACGTTGTTAACTTGTTTGATAGCATCCTCAAATCTAACAACATCTTTAACCTGGCGGCTGTTATAACGATATTCAAACTCATTGCAATAACTGTGTAAATGTTTAGGGCTAACGGCGTTGTAGATACCTTGTATGCCCAATTTTAAGCCTTTCCAAAAGCCCTCGATAGTATTGGTATGGTCGTCACCTACTGTAATGTAATTGCTATCTGTATGTTTGATAGTTACATGGTTATAGTTTGAAGATAAGCCATTATAGGAACGGAAATGTTAGAATTGGTTTTAAATAAGTCCTTAGTTATTTTCTTCATTGCTAAACAGTAACGGCAATACCTGAATTAGCAATCTGCATATTATTTCTGTTCCATATGGCTAACATCATTTCAGCCTTTTCTTTTGGTGTTACCTTAATATAAAGATTAAATGCAGCTTCGGTGCGGTGGCCGGTAACAGCCATAATAATTGAAGTAGGTACACCCAGATGAAACATGTTTGAGGCAAAAGACCGCCTGGCGCAATGAGTGGTAATTAATTCAAATAGCGGTTTATTTACAATTACTTTTTTTCCTGCAATTGCCTTTTCTAAAGTAATAACTTCTTTTAAACCTGCATCTTCGGCAACATCCTTGATATAAGCATTTAATTTTACATTTGATATTGCAGGGGGTAAACTGTTTGGCGTTTTACCTTCATACCGTTTCATTATATCCCTAATGATTGAATGAATAGGGATTGCCACCGTTTGACCTGTTTTTATTGTTTTAATTTCTATAAAGTTACCTTGAATGTTTTTAGGCTGAATATTTATAAAATCAGAAAAACGCAACCCTGTATAACACCCCACCAAAAACAAATCCCGCACTCTCTCCAATTTTGGGTTTTTAGAAAAATCATGGTTTGCAAGTAGTTCTAATTGAGTTTGATTTAAATAGATGTTTTCAACGTCTGACTTAACCTTTACGAAGTTTTTACTATTGTATTTTTCATTTTTATGAAGTTCGCTTTCCTTAGCTTCATTCAAACATAATTTTAAAAACTTAATAACTGCACCAAAATAGTTATTAGATAAGCCTTCAATATTGTAAGACCAGTCTTTAAAATCCTCATAAAATTCAAGATCAATATCTTCAAATTCCAATGGCCTTTTATACTTAAACTGCTGATATTTTTTCAAAATACCAAAAGCACTGCCATAGGCTTTTATAGTACCGGGGCTAAATCTTTCGCCAGTACCTAATACTCTTTTGCCGTTTTTAGTATTACTGATTAATAGTTCAATGTATTCAAATAATGTGAATTTTGTTTTTGGCTTTTCAGCATTCGGGTCAATACCATCATTTTTAATGAATAATAAACAATACTCCTTTAGTTTATCAGGGTCGGGATATTCCTTTTTTTCCTTTGTAATAACATCAAACGCCAGTCCTATCCACTTTTTTACATTTTTAATATCCTTTAATAAATCATCTGCATTTTGTAGGCTGGCCGTTAGTCGTGGCTCTTGCTTTTCAGCATTCCAGTATTTAGGCTCAATACTTACACCACTACTAAAAACAGATCGTGTATTATTATACCTCACAAAGCACCTAAGCGGTGTAGGTTTTGATTTATCTTTTGTTTGCTGTAAGACAAATTTAACAGTGAATTTAAAACCAGCCATAATGTTTTTTTACTTATTCAAATATAATCATTAGTGCGGTAATTGTGCGGAATTATTTTGTTTCCTTTAATCTCAATTAGTCTGTTTTAGTAACAAACTGTATTTTTAGCTATTTAAAGCACATATTTTAATTTCGATTAGTCCTATTTGTTTTAGGTTAATAGTCCCAGCGGGATCACTGGAAGACAAAGCCTTCTAACTGTTTAGAGTCAAAAGGCGCAAGAAATTGCGCCTTTTCTGTTTAAA
>DHXK01000226.1 GCA_002413665.1 Legionellales bacterium UBA5158
CTATAAAAACTGCGGAACCGAGTTTAGAGGGTTATTAATTAAGCTTAAACCAAAAAATAATGAGGCCTGAATATTAAGTGATCAAATATTGGTTTGAGATTTGTTTAAATGTCTGGTTATTTATTTGTTATGCAAAAATAGATTAATGACTTTTTTTCAAAGGATAGCTTTTTTTGATGATCTTAGAGGCATAACCAAAAAATGAATAAGGTTGTGTATAATTATTGTAGCATATCATTTTTTAAACGCTTTATCCAAATTAGGATCAAGGATCTGAATCCTAATTTTGTTTAGGACAGTTTAGGTAAACTTATGATTGGGAATCAGCAAAAAAATTATTACACCCCTTTCATCTCTTAGAAACATATATATTATATATATTCTTAAGCTTGTAGAGATTATATATAAGCAATGACATTTCTGTGGAAAAGCTTGAAAAGCTAACTATATTCAGTGAGTTAATTCACTTTATAGCCGGTAAAAAATCTGTGTATAACTCTGTGTATAGTTCTCTAAACAGGGGATAAAATTGTACGAGTAGGTAGAGGATGCACTTACCCACAGTTAGGTTAGGATGTCCTACATAAGTTATGAACAGGTTATAAGAGAAGATAATGCCTAATTTCATATTGAAAGAATGGATTGAATATACAAAAAAATTACATCCAACCCAGATGAATCTGAGCTTGGAGCGCGTTACGCAGGTTGCTAGGGACTTAAAACTATCAAAGCCAGGCCGTTACATCATTACGGTGGCTGGAACGAATGGCAAGGGCTCTACGGTGGCAGGATTGGAAGCTATCTATTCGCAACAAGGATATAGAGTAGGTGCTTTCACTTCACCTTTCCTATTTAGGTTTAATGAACAAATAAGAATTCAAGGGTCCGAATTGGACGATGAAACCTTGAGTCTAGCCTTTGAGCGTATTGATATAGGTCGAAAAAATGTCAGTTTAACTCCTTTCGAATTTAATACCTTAGTGGCTTTAGATATTTTTAGTCGTGCTAATCTCGATATTTGTTTATTAGAAGTGGGTTTAGGAGGTCGTTATGATGCTGTTAATGCAATTGATACAGATTGTGCAATTGTAACCAGTATTGCAATAGATCATATTGAGTGGTTAGGCTCTACACGAGAATTAATCGCTAGAGAAAAAGCAGGAATATTTCGAGTGCATACACCTGTAATATGCGGAGATCCTTTCCCTCCTCAATCTTTGCGTGATTACGCTGCAGAATTACAAGCTCCCTTATTTTGCCAAGAAAAAGAGTTTAGTTATCAATCTCAGGATGAAACATGGTCTTGGCAATCGCATCAAACGCATTATGAAAAATTACCAAAGCCCGTTCTTGCATTGCAGAATATGTCTACAGTGTTAATGGCAATCGACATTTTGCAAAACAAGTTATCTGTCACTCAAGAAAGTATTAAAAAAGGATTAAGTGAAGTTAAGTTAGCCGGACGCATTCAAGTGATTGAAGGCCCTATCACCAAAATTTTTGATGTCTCGCACAATCCTGCCTCTGTAGAATTATTAGCAAAAAAATTAGTGGTGATGCCTTGTGTTGGAAAAACTCTCGCAGTGTTTTCGATGTTAGGAGATAAAGATATAAGAGGGACGATTCAAGCCATAAAAAATATAATTGATGAATGGCATATTGCAGAACTTAACATTGAACGCGGTGCATCGCTTGCAAATTTACTTACTTCTTTTGAAAAGGAAAATATTTTAGTGAAAAGTTATCAAGATTTAAAAGAAGCTTATGACTCTGTCGTCAATTTAGCTAAACCAGGCGACAGAGTCATAGTGTTTGGGTCATTTCACAGCGTATTTTTATGTGGAGAGTTTGACTCTTAACGTCTTTTTACTGCCCACATTATCCCTTAAGAAGAAACAAATTAATCATCATCAAAGCCCACAGGAGCTAATCTTCTTGAAGGCAATAGAGCGGACTGAGCTAGATTCACTGGTGCTGGTTTTCTCGATTTTGCAGCGAAAAATCCATGTGGATGTGACATTGCCATGTGATTTTCTTTTCTTTCCGTAATCAATGCATTCAATTCTGCTGCACGGCTCATAGTAGCCCTAGTACTTTGCGCTTCACTTCTTAGTTTATTGTTTATTTTTAAGTTTAGTTCAATTCCATATTGTGATAGCGGAAGAATCTTTACTAAGGGCGGCAACTGCTCTACTTTTTTCAATTCCCGGTCTAGCTCTCGCTTTGAAGCGGTCAGTTTTTTAGGGGAATACATTGAAAAACTAGATTGCAGAACGGAACTTGAGATCGAAGACATCGGTGAATTAGCAGATGTTCTATCTGATGAAGGTGAAAAAGGTTCATCAACAGTTGAGCCTACTGAAGAAGCTATTGAAACAGAAGCTGATTGAGATTCTTCCCATTCACGTTCACTTTCTGCATAAAGTTTATCTAAGGACGAAATTTTAAGTTCAACACTCGCTTTGGTGCCCGCATCAATCGATGAAACTACAGTTGGTTTTGGCAATAAGCTCGATAAACTTAAATTACCATATTCATCTTCTTCAAATTCTTCACCACTAAAGCCATCATCTTCGTCTGAGAAGTTCGCAGTTTCTTTGTCTACAGCGAGGAAATTTTCTTCTTCAGCACAAACAGTGACTAAATCATCAAAAGCTTCATCAAAACCATCATCGTCTAAATCATCATTTATTTTATTGTAACGAGGAGACATATTAACACTCGTTATAGAATCTTCTTGCTGAATAGTTAAGGTGTAAGATTGTAGTTTGTTTTTTAAAATAGGGTTCGCATTTATATTGATTAAATTTATGATCTCACTTAAAACATTTGGTGGTACAAATGCTAAAGTTATTTTGGATCGAGTTCGGCAAAGAGTATCAACAAGATTTTTTAAAGAGTTTAATGCTGACCCTTGCACAGTAAAGTCAATGTTGTCTGCATCAATAGATGCAAACAATTCACTTTCAAGTGCAACTTCAAAGCTAGGAACGATACCCTCAATTTCAAAGGGTAAATCATTTCGATGATTTACAATATCTTCGGCTAGCGTCAAGCTTATTGGATGTGGCATAAAACAATCCTCTTCGCGACTTTTTCTGACATGTCACCTTGATCATGCCAGTTAAACCTTAACTAAAGCTTAAGAGTTTCTGAAACTCTTTCTTTAGTTATGTATAAATTATACGCTAGGATTGCTTAAAGAATGCTTAAACAAAGAGCAGGTTGTATTTTTATTAGTTACAGGGCTTTTGTGATTTTTAAATGACGAGCACAGGCATCTACATTATGTAGGCGTAGGTAATCTATTGATTTTGTTGCTAAATAACTAGAGATAGAGTTTGTTTCCACATCTCTTAGGTGAGCGGGCTGGTCTGTAAACAAGTTTAAAAAAGATTTTCGAGAATGACCGACTAATAAACGACAATTTAATTTTTTAAAAACTGAAATATTTTTTATAAGTTCCAATGATTGTTCCGCGGTTTTCCCAAAACCTATACCCACATCAAAAATAATTCGGTTACGTTCTATTCCTAATTTTTCTAAAGAAGATATTTTTTGTTCAGCCCATTTTAGAACGATAGGAGTAGGATCCTTTACAGCTTCAATAACATTTTTTTTGTTAACAGGGATGCCTAGTTGATGCATGATGACGACATCACATTGTGAAGTGAGAATAACGTTTTGCATGTTAGGATCAGCAAATGCGGATTGATCGTTAATCCAGTCAACGCCTAATGCTAATGCTTTTTTGGCAGTTTCTGCATGACGTGTATCAACACTAATCTTAGGCGAAATTAAAAAATTTTTACGTTGAAGTAAAAGCTCAGTTAAGACACATTCTAAGCGTTGCCATTCTGTTTCTTGAGTTAAAGAAATTGCGCCTGGGCCCGTTGCTTCAGCGCCAACATCAATAATGTCGGCTCCAGATTCTACTAACTGTTGCGCGTGTAAGATTGCTGACGATAATGATGAAAAACATCCACCATCAGAAAAAGAATCTGGCGTTACATTTAAAATCCCCACTAACTGAGGTGTATCTATGCGTTGTAAAATTTGTTTAGTATGTAGTGGTGCTGCTCCTGAAAATTTAGAGCCCCAAAGCGCTGATATTTCCGCCGCTGTTTTTCCATAGAAATTATTTTGGATAGGATATATCCATCGTGGAGCGATATCAGCTAGAGGCCAAAGTGCGAAAGGTCTTTCATGCAAATGTTCGTGAGGTACATGTAATTTGTCATCATATAAAAGTAAATCATCCCAGACAAGAATATCAATATCAATGGGTCTAGGTCCCCATTCATTTTCAAATGTGCGACCCATTTGAATTTCTATATGCTTAGTATGATGTAATAATTCGTGTGGAGACAGCTGAGTCTCGCAACGTAATGCTAAATTTAAATAAGGCATATCCCAAGAAGCAGGCGCATTTTCTAGAAGTAAGGCATCAGATAGATAAATGGGAGAAACTTGTTGCACGACAAGTTGAGGGATTTTTTGAATTAAGTTGTACGCTAAACGTAAAAAATTCAGTCTATCACCAACATTAGTACCT
>DHXK01000166.1:0-7491 GCA_002413665.1 Legionellales bacterium UBA5158
CACAATCAGGTCGTAATTGTATATTAAGAATTTATGTTGAAAAGGGCAATCGAGATAAATGTCATCACGCTATGCAAGCTGTTAAAAAAGCAATGCGCTGGGATGAAGAAAATTATGGTCGTGAATATGATTTAGATATTTACATGATAGTTGCGGTAAGCGACTTCAATATGGGTGCAATGGAAAATAAAGGTTTAAATATTTTTAATACTAAATATATTTTAGCAACACCTGACACCGCAACCGATGAAGATTTTGTAAATGTAGAGTCAGTCATCGCGCATGAATATTTTCATAACTGGACGGGGAATCGAATAACCTGTCGTGATTGGTTTCAGTTGAGTTTAAAAGAAGGGTTGACGATTTTTCGCGATCAATCTTTTACAGCAGATACTGCCTCTGCAAGTGTGGCACGTATTCATGATGTCTTAGCTCTGCGTGGCCAACAATTCCCAGAAGATGGAGGTCCTTTGGCGCACGCTGTGCGACCGGAATCTTACATAGAAATAAATAATTTTTACACTTCCACCATTTATAATAAGGGTGCAGAAGTTATACGCATGATGAAAACAATCATCGGTGAAAAGTCTTTTCGAGCCGGCATGGATTTATATTTTACGCGCCATGATGGACAAGCCGTTACCATTAATGATTTTGCGCAAGCGATGGAAGATGCTTCCGGTGAAGATTTAACACAGTTTAAACTTTGGTATAGCCAAGCTGGAACACCTGTTTTAGAAATAAAAGATGAGTATGATGCGACGACAAAAAAATACCGCTTAACGATCAAGCAAAGCTGTCCATCCACACCTAATCAACCGACTAAAAAACCTTTTCATATTCCCATTAAGTTAGGTTTGATGGATGAAAAAGGTAAAGAATTTCCATTATCTGAATCTATTTTGCAACTTAAAAAAACTGAAGAAGCATTTGAGTTCTGTGATATTTCTTCTCGTCCAATTCCTTCGTTGCTACGCGAATTTTCTGCTCCTGTGAAAGTGAAATTTGATTTATCAGATGAATCTTTACAATTACTTTTCAAACATGATAGCGATGGATTTAATCGATGGGAAGCAGGGCAGCAATATGCTGTTAATGTGCTTTTGAAGTTAATTCATAATATTCAGAAGAGTATTAAATTACAGATGCCTGATGGATATCTTGAAGCATTTGCACATGTACTCAAAACCCAGCAAGAAGACAAATGGTTATTAACAGAAATGTTAACGTTGCCTAGCGTAAAATATATTGCTGATCAAATGGAAGTAGTAGATGTTGATGCTATTTATGCTGCACGGGAATTTTTGTTAATAGAAATTGCAAACTATAATCAAAAAATTTTTCATGAGACTTATTTGGAAAACCAAGAAGCTTCAACGAGTAAAGTTTTTTCGATTAAAGAAGTGGGCAAAAGACAATTAAAAAATCTTTGTCTTTCGTACTTGATGCACATTCCTAATTCTGAACATTTTGATTTATGCAGAAGTCAGCTTTCCTTATCGTTAACGCAGAATATGAGTGACACCATGGGTGTGTTGAGGTGTTTAACTCATATTGATTCTTCGTTGCGCGATGATGCGTTTTCACAATTTTATGAGGCTTGGAAAAATGATCCTCTCGTGATGGATAAGTGGTTTTCATTGCAAGCTATCTCAAAATTACCCAATACTTTAAATGAAGTTAAAAAATTATTATCTCATCCAGCATTTGATATAAAAAACCCCAACAAGGTATATGCGTTGATAGGTGCTTTTGGCCAGCAAAATTTATTACATCTTCATGCTAGTGATGGTTCAGGTTACGAATTTCTTGCGACAGTTGTGCAACAGTTAGATGCATTAAATCCACAGGTTGCTGCGCGTATGGTACGTCCGTTGACAGAATGGCAACGCTTTGATGATAAGCATAGTCCCTTAATGTTGCAGCAATTAAAAAATATTTTAGCGAATAAATCTTTATCGAATGATGTTTATGAATTGGTAAGCAAAAGTATAAATAAATAATAAGAGGAGATCTAAATGATAGACAAAAAAATTAAAATGCGTATTGAATCTGATAGCATGGGAGAAGTAGAGGTGCCAGCGGATGTGTATTGGGGTGCTCAAACACAGCGTTCGTTGCATCATTTTGAAATTGGCAGCGATGTGATGCCAACAGAATTAATTCGCGCTTTTGCAATTTTGAAAAAAGCAGCGGCTTTGGCTAATCATGAATTGGGATTGCTGTCAGAAGAAAAAGTAAATTTAATTATTGCAGCTGCTGATGAAATTATTGCGGATAAATTTCGTGATCAATTTCCATTACGCATTTGGCAGACAGGAAGTGGTACGCAAACCAACATGAATGTGAATGAAGTGATTTCAAATCGTGCGATTGAAATGTGTGGTGGTATTTTGGGAAGTAAAAAACCCATTCATCCTAATGATGATGTCAATCGCTCACAATCTTCGAATGATACTTTTCCAACAGCAATGCATATTGCAGCTGTTGAGTCTATTGTGCATCGTTTAATTCCTTCTATTATTGAATTACGTAACTCACTTTCGGCAAAGCAAAAAGCATTTGATAAAATTGTTAAAGTAGGGCGTACACATTTACAAGATGCAGTGCCTTTAACGCTAGGCCAAGAATTTTCAGGTTATGTTGCACAATTGGATTCAGCTGTTTCGAATATTTTAGCAACACTGCCAGGATTATATGAATTAGCGTTAGGTGGAACCGCAGTGGGCACGGGTATTAATTCACATCCTAAATTTGCGGAATTATCTGCAAAAAAAATCGCTGAATTAACTGACATTCCTTTTGTTTCAGCGCGAAATAAATTTGCCGCACTTGCAGCACATGATGCTATCGTATTTGCCAGTGGTGGAATTAAAACGTTAGCCTGTGCATTGATGAAAATTGCGAATGACGTTCGTTGGTTGGGTTCTGGTCCTAGATGTGGATTGGGAGAATTGATTTTGCCTGAGAATGAACCAGGTTCATCCATCATGCCAGGTAAAGTGAATCCTACGCAATGTGAGGCGATGACTATGGTCTGCGTACAAGTCATGGGAAATGATGCCACGATTGGTTTTGCAGGTTCGCAAGGAAATTTTGAATTAAATGTTTTTAAGCCAGTTATTATTCATAACTTTTTGCATTCTGTGCAGCTGTTGACTGACTCGTCACGTATGTTTAGATTATTTTGTATTGATGATTTGGTAGCAGATGAACGTAGAATTAAATTTTTCGTAGATAATTCTTTGATGCTAGTCACAGCGCTAGGTCCTAAGATTGGATATGACAAATCGGCAGAAATCGCACATAAAGCTTTTCACGAAAACACAACATTATTAGCGGCGTGCTTAGCGCTAGGATATCTTTCTGAAGAAGAGTTTAAGGAATATGTTAAACCGGAGAAGATGACGCAGCCTCAGGTTTAAATAATAGATTTAGAATTGAGCCAAAAGCTGAGGAGTATACTCAGCTTTTGGCTCAATCTAACTTAGGTATTTCTTGGTGAAGAGGGTTGAATAAGGTAAAGCAACCTGATTATTGCCGCGATTAATTTTTTAATTTAAAAAAGCCATTTGAAGTGATTGAAGGTCACCAACTTGCTGCTGCATTAACAAAGAAATGTGGCTTAGAAAAAATAGCCAAAGAGCATGCCGCCCAGTGTTATCTAGAACTATCAACGTACGCTAGAGTCAATTGAGTTCAAAAACTATGAATAATAATCTAACTAAAAATTCTGAAGATAAGCTGTATAAACTAATACAACCTCATGGTTGTGTGATTGTTCTCAACCAAGATTTAAATATTATATACTGCAGCAATAACATAGATGAATTACTTAAGACGCCAATCAGTCAGGTTCTAAATAAATCAATACAAAATTTTCTTAAACTAGAAGTAGGTTATGAAGATACAAGAGATTGGTTAAATAATGAAATGAATAAATATAGGCAGATGTTTTGGCAATCGCCTAATGAAAAAATATCAATCTGGGTTTTGTCTCATCAAGTCTCAAATAAAATAATTTTAGAAGTTGAGCCAAATAAAATTGAAAATGATGAAACTGACAGAATATATGCTTTCGCACAGTATACAATTACTGATTTACAACTTGTGCAAAGAAGCTTACCCGAATTATTACAAAAAACTTGTGAAAAAATTCAGAAAGCGACAGACTTTGATCGTATTTTTGTTTATCGTTTAAATGAACATAATCAATCTGGCAAAGTTATCAATGAAGTACTTAAATCCAACATTCCTTCATATTTCGGCCTGAGTTTTCCTGGGTTTTTGACACCCATGAACTTATCTAAAACAATGATAGAATTCCCATTCAAATACAATCCTGATATAAACAAAAAAAATGTAGAAATAATTTCAAAAAATAATAAACTATCGCATAACGATATAGATTTAAGCAAAGTAACGCTTTTGGCAGTTCCACCTTTAATCCAGCAATACCTTGCTGATCTAGGAATAAAATCAACATTTAGAGTTGCTATTACTCATAATAAAAAAGTGTGGGGACTGTTAATCTGCAATAGTCTAACAGTTAAATTTTTATCAATCAGACTCAGATTCATGATCATGAATGCAATCAATACAATTTCTTCAAAAATCACAGAGATAGAATATGATAAGGTAATGAGTAGTTACATTCAAAGCAGAATATCTTGTTCAGAGCTAAGCGAAGCATTTATAAAAGCTGATTCTCTCAACCATGCATTAGAGCTTTATCACAAACAATTAATGCAACTTGTGTCAGCAACAGGCATGTCAATCTATTCTTTTGGTAATCTAATTAGTTTTTGTAGTACACCTTCAAGAGATCAATTGTTAGGTTTAATTGCTTGGTTACAGTCAAATCAATTATCTAAACCGTACGAGACATCATCTCTACCAAAACAATTTGCTGCTAGCTTAGAGTATAAAGATAAAGCTTGTGGACTTATGGTGCTTCCAATTACGAATCTCCAAAATCATTATATTTTATTTTACAGACCAGAAACCACTCATAAAATATCATGGGTGAGTGATGCTACTAAGCTAACAATTGAGAATGAACTGTCAAGTGATTCTTCGCGAATAACTGAAGAAAAAATAAAAAATCAATCGCTACCATGGACTATTAATGAAATACAGTCATTAGAATTTATCCAGCCTATTATTTTAAATAAACGAGTTGAAGATTTATTAAAGTTGAAATTATTTGAAGAACGTCAACAGTATAAACAAAGAATCTTGCTAGCCCGACGTGCAGGTAGAGCAGAAGTAGCGAATAATGTACTCCATAATGTAGGAAATGTTTTGAATAGTGTTAATGTATCCGCCACTATGATTAGAGATAAAATTAATCAATCTAAAGTATCAAATATACGATCAATCGCTGATCTGATAGATCAACAAAAAGATAATATGAATACATTTATTCATAAAACAACACAAGGCCAGTTGTTGTTAGAATATATTCAAAAGTTAGGAGAGATATGTGTGCAAGATCAAATGTACCTTGCACATGAAATAAATGAATTACAGGATAATCTAAATTATATTAAAAAAATAATTTACCAACAACAATCTTTTAGTGGGCAGTATCATAGTGTAGAAATGGTTGATGTTTCAAAAATAATTCAGGATTCATTGGATGTTCACAAAATACATTTTGCTAATAATAATATTATAATTATCTTCAAATATAAAATTGTTAAGCAGATAGAATTAGATCAGGTTAAATTGCAGCAAGTATTAGTCAATCTTATTAAGAATAGTATCGATTCTTTAATTGAAAGAAATAATACAAACAAAAAAATAATCTTTTATGTGCGCCAAAAAAATAACAACAATTTTGAAATTAAAGTTGAAGATAATGGTTTAGGAATTACGCCAGAAAATTTAACTAAAATATTTTCTTTTGGCTTTACTACCAAAGAAAATGGACATGGATTTGGTTTGCATGGCAGTGCTCTAATTATTAAAGAAATGGGTGGCACCATATCTTTTAAAAGTAATGGAGTAAACTTAGGGGCCACCTTTGCTATCGTCTTGCCTAACATGCTTAGTTTTTAAAAAGGCTAATGATTCAAGGCAAGAGAGGTGCTCATAAGACCATAACACAGACTTTATTTTGAATTTTTTAATTAAAAAATCTAAAAAAATGGGATTAAATGGTTCCTTGCTTCACCCAGAAATCTTCGGTTGTATTGATCAAAAAAATCCAGTTCTTTCAGTCAAGTCACTCGTGGAATGTTTAACAAGCAATCCTTATCATTAGAGCCTTCGGAAAATTTACCGAGAAAGGGCGCTAAAAGAGTGTTACTGCAGCTTGGGAAACAAACCGATTAAACCATCAGCAAGCATTCCGACAGCGATCGCCATAATGATCATGCCCATGATTCGAGTCACTACCTTAATGACAGAAACCCCTACTAAACGTGCCAGAGGGTGAGCGTAATAAAGGATGATGCCCATGCTCAATGCTAATATTGCGCACAGCCCTGACATCCAAATTTTGTTCACCAATTCAGGGAAATCGGTCCCCGAAATAATCAAAGTACTGATGGCACCAGGACCCATGATCAAAGGAAGAGCTAGCGGTACAACAGCAATAGAGTCTCGATCTTGGGCCGCATCATCGTCTTCGGAGGTGTAGCTAACGGGGCTTTCTTTTGATTGGAGCATAGATAGCCCTATCAACAATAAAATAATACCGCCAGCAAAGCGAAAAGAAGGGATGGTGATGCTGAGTAGTGTTAGTAATTGTTGACCTGTCCACACGGTAATTAGCATAATCACAACAATCGCAATCCCACAAGATAATGCGATTTTACGCTGTTTTAATAGAGTCATTTTGCGTGTCAGCTGTAAAAAAACCGAAAGAGATCCTAACGGGTTCATCATGATGGTCATAGCCACAACAAACTTAATAACTTCACTGGTCGTCACAAGTATTATCTCCGGGAGATAAGAAAGTTGTGCATCATAACTGACCTATTAAAAAAATACCATACGGGTTATTCATTAATTAAGTTCGTTAGGATTTAACCTAAAGTTGCCGTACAATTTGAATTGTTACCTCAAATGAGAACTTAAAATAATGTCTAAAGTTTATAACTTCAGCGCTGGCCCGGGCATGCTGCCTGAGGATGTCATGCAGCAAGCACAAGCCGAAATGTTGGATTGGCATGGTCTTGGTATGTCTATTATGGAGCTGGGGCACAGAGGGCCAGAATTTCAATCAGTAGCTGAGAAAGCCGAGGCAGATTTAAGAGAATTAATGGCTATACCTGCTAATTACGAAGTCTTGTTTTTAGCCGGTGGTGCTTCTACGCATTTTGCTATGGTGCCATTAAATTTATTCGGTGAGAAAAAAGCAGCAGATTATGTCGATACTGGCATTTGGTCAAAGAAAGCGATTGAAGAAGCTAAACGATATGGCAATATCAATATTGCAACAGGTGTAAAAGAAGAACGTCTTATTTTTATTCCACCTCAAAG
>DHXK01000166.1:7538-8862 GCA_002413665.1 Legionellales bacterium UBA5158
TCCAAAGTGAATGGAACATAAATCCTGACGCAGCTTATTTGCATTATACGCCTAATGAAACTATCGAAGGCATAGAATTTAAATGGGTTCCTCAAGTAGAAAGCATTCCAGTTGTAGCCGATATGTCTTCTATGATTCTATCGCAATACATTAATGTCAGTGCGCATGGGATTATTTATGCGGGAGCACAAAAAAATATGGGTCCTGCAGGAATTAATATCGCCATCATTCGCGATGATTTAATAAAAGAACCGTTACCTGGTACACCGTCTTTGTATAGTTATAAACTTCAAAGTGAAAATGAATCATTTTATAATACGCCGCCTACTTATAATTGGTATCTCGTAGGTTTGGTATTGGAGTGGATGAAACAAAAAGGTGGAGTCAGTTATTTTGAAAGTTTAAATCAGCGTAAATCTGAAAAATTATATCAATTTATAGATACATACCCTGAATTTTATGAAAATAATATAGACCCTAGTTGTCGTTCACGTATGAATGTCATTTTCAGATGTAAGAACCCAGCATTAGAGCCAACTTTTTTAAAATTAGCAGAGCAAGCAGGTCTGGCAAATTTACGGGGACATAGATTAGTGGGCGGTATGCGAGCTAGTATTTACAATGCGATGCCTGAAGCAGGTGTGGATAAGTTAATTGAATTCATGCATGACTTTGCAAAAAAGTTTGGTTAATAACATGCTGTCTGCGCACATTTTAGAAAACCCACCCGAAGATCTCAAGCCATCTCAGCATAAAAAATATAGTAACATCGAATTAGGTGAGGTTATTGACACTATAGGAGTGGCTAATTTTCATCATGAATTGCATCGAGTTGTAAAACCAAAGAAAGGTCCAAATTCTTTTAGTTCACGTAATGTGAAAAAATGGTTCGCCAAATTTTACAGAGATGATCGTTTTAAAGCTGTCGACGAAGTTCTTGCTCAAGAATTTTTACGATTGTTAATGCCTTGGCATCCAAAAACACGATGATGGTTAGACCCTGATGGAGATATTTTTGTTTTGTCAGAGGAAATTGAAGGTTTCCAAGATTTTGATACTGAATTGTTCTTGTATGGAAACGAAGATTTTAGGAATGAGATTTATCCTGCGCGTGAAGATTTTGCAGAAATCATGGCGACATGTTTATTTCTTAATGAACATGATATGAAAAATGCAAATTTAGGTTTTTCAAAAACAGGAAGAATTATTAAGATTGATGGTGAGTACTGTTTTCATGAATTAAAAAAAGGTTACGTTTCAATAAATAATAAAGTTAGCTCTCATGATTTAATGGGCTTACCTAATTTAAATCAATATCTTCCTG
>DHXK01000026.1:0-1551 GCA_002413665.1 Legionellales bacterium UBA5158
GTTGGTGAATGCTATGTGTCTATTGAAAAAGTTTTTGAGAAACTAAAAGAAGAGATAAGCACAAAATTTAAAAAATAAAATAGTTATTTATTTTTTTGATCCGTATCTGTTATCCCATAAGTATACCCACCAACTTCTATGGATTTATCTAAGAGACTTTCAATCTGGCTCCGAATAGTCGTACTATTATTTCCTGTGAATTGAATTCCAATGCCTGCTAAAACATGATGGAGTGCATTTTTAGAAGTTATCCAAACGACCTTACCTTCAATCAGTAAATTTTCTTTTTTCATCAGTAATTGTAAATCAATTTCAATTTTGTCACCAATTGAAAAAAAATCATCAGTAGGAATAAACAATCCACCATTCGTAATAAATGGCATATATGATAAGTTAAGCTCCACAGGATCTGTGATGACATAGTTGATAACAGTCGTTTCTGCCATAGATATTCCTATGTATAATGGTACTTATGAAGGCCAACAATTAGCAGGTGTCTTAGTAATAGTTCCGGCACTTAATCCTAACGTTAAGGTAGTGCAGTTTGTCCCACTATCAGTGTCGTTAGTCTGGTCTCCTTGAGCAACAGCTGTCAGGGTGTAAGCGGTAGCGCTTATGTTAGAAATGCTGACCGTATAGAAGCCACCAGGGGAGGTTGTCACGCCACCCCAGACCTGCGCAAGCGTTCCATAGGTCGTGTTGTTAGAGCGGTATCGCTCCTCAGCAAGAGATATAGAAAACAAGGTGTTTAATGCATCTGTCCTTCTGCCTTTACGTACTTGTGATGTATATAACGTAATTGCAATTAACATGAGTATGCCAATGATGGCACACGTGATCATAAGTTCTATTAAGGTAAATCCATTTGTTAACTTTTTCATAAATTTTCTCAAAAAAGTGATCCCATTTTGAAAATAGGCAAGTACATAGCAATAACTAGCCCACCAATAATAACACCGAGTAATACCATAATTAATGGTTCTAGTAAGGCACTTAAACCATCTACAATATTATTCACTTCCTCTTCATAATAATCAGCTACTTTAGTTAACATTTCTGCTAAAGAGCCTGATGCTTCCCCAACAGAAATCATTTGTACTACCATGTTCGGGAAGAGATTGGTTGCAGCCATAGAGGTACTAAATTGATGTCCGCTTACGACATCTTCGCGAATTTTTTCTACCGCATTTGCATAAATAATATTACCCATGACATTTTTCATGGAGTCCATGGCTTCATTAATAGGCATACCTGCTTCAATGGTTGTTGACATGGTACGAGTATAACGAGCGATAATTCCTTTTCGCAATATGGGCCCAATAATAAATATTTTTAAGGACCAAGAATCCATAAGATATCTTACTTTTTCAGATTTTCGAATGGCGACCTTCAATCCCCAAATACCGCCAACAATAAAAATTAATACAAGCCACCAATATGACACCATAAAATCAGATAAATGAACTACCATGCGTGTGAACCAAGGTAATTCTGCACCAAAAGACTTAAACATTTCTTGGAATTTAGGAACGACAAATATAAGCATAATGG
>DHXK01000026.1:1648-2007 GCA_002413665.1 Legionellales bacterium UBA5158
ACAAGTAAGGAAATCGTAATAATCGCTGCTGGATAAACAAGCGCTTTTTTAATTTTTCCTTTAAGAGTTTCAGATCTTTCTAAATAATTAGCTAGTCGTTTAAGGATGATATCCAGGGATCCTGATTTTTCACCTGCTTTAATTAAGCTACAATATAATTCACCAAAAATATGTGGGTATTCACTAAATGATTCTGCCAATGTTTTTCCGCTGGCAATATTACTTCTAAGTGCGATGACAAAAGATTGCATTGATAGATTATCTTGGTCTTGTGCAATGATGTCCAATGCTTGAAGTATAGGTAGGCCAGCAAACATCATGGTAGAAAGATAACGCGTAAATAAAAGAATACTTTTAGT
>DHXK01000026.1:2056-6280 GCA_002413665.1 Legionellales bacterium UBA5158
GTAAATAAAAGAATACTTTTAGTTTTTATTTTTTTTGGACCAAAGGGGGAAAAAGAAATACTTGTTTTCGGAATGATAGTAATAACAGCAATACCTTGCTTAACTAATTCAGCCTGGGCATCTTTTAATTCAGGCGCACGAATTTTTCCTTTGACACGCTTGCCTTGTTTGTTTATCCCTGTCCATTCAAAATTTTGAATTTTATCTACCATATGAACTATCCTTTGAGCAAATGCAAATGTAGTATCAGTAAAATTTTATTATTTAAATACACGATTTAACTCTGCAAGTCCCAGTGTACCTTCTCTTACTTTTTGCAGACCCGAATCCCTAAGATTAGAGATGCCTTCTTTTTTAGCTTGAGCCGAGATATCTAAAGCATTTCCCCCGTGCATAATTAAATGTGACATCTCATCTGAAATAGGCATCGCTTCGAATATACCCATTCTCCCTTTATATCCACGCATACAGTGATCACACGTTCCAGGAGCATATATTTGAAATGTACCATATTCTTCTGGTTTAAAACCTTCTTTGGTAAAAGTTTCAATGGGTAAGTCTTCTTTTTGCTTACACATTTCACAGAGTCGGCGTACTAACCGTTGTGCGATGACTATGCTGAGTGAGCTGGCTAAGTTATAGGGTGCTATACCCATGTTCATTAAACGTGTAATCGTTTCCGGAGCGCTATTAGTATGTAGTGTCGATAATACTAAGTGTCCTGTTTGAGCCGCTTTTACAGCAATTTCAGCGGTTTCTAAATCTCGAATTTCACCGACCATAATGATGTCAGGATCTTGACGTAAGAATGCTCTCAGGGCTACAGAGAAGGTTAAACCAAATTTTGCATTAACATGAACTTGATTAATGCCTTGTAAAGGAATTTCTACAGGATCTTCGACAGTGGAGATATTTTTTTCTGTAGAATTTAAAAAACTTAATGCTGAATAAAGTGTTACTGTTTTACCGCTTCCTGTAGGACCTGTCACTAAGATCAATCCTTGGGATCGAGAGAGGGATTCTAACAAACTCTCGGTTTGCTTATTATTCATTCCTAAATGATCTATACCTTGAGCAATATTGGCAGGATCTAGAATTCGAAGAACAATTTTTTCACCAAATACGGTAGGACAAACACTGACACGAAAATCCACGGATCGTTTTCTTGAAAGTGTTAACTTAAAACGACCATCTTGTGGAATTCTGTGTTCTGTAATATCCATATTTGAAATAACTTTTATTCTAGCTAATAAATAATTGGCAAGCTTAGCTGGTGGTGTTGCTGCAGGGTATAAAATACCTTGCTGACGAAAACGAATTCGGTAGAAATTTTCGTATGCTTCAAAGTGAATATCTGATGCCCCTTTTTCAATAGCATCAAGTAAAATTTTATTAACATAGTTTACTACAGGTGCACTTTCAACGTCGTAAGAGGCAAGGTCGGTATTATCTTCTTTATAAGCATCTACAGTGACGTTATCTACTCGATCAACACTTAAGCTACTCATCTCAGATAAAATTAAAGTGTTTAGTATGTCATTAATGACTTGGATAAGCTTGCTAGATTCAACTATCAGTAATCGTACATCGAGACCTGTAATAAATCTTATTTCAGATAAGTGTTCAATAGTTGGATCAGTAATAGCAATATACAATAAATTATTTTTTTTAAATAAAGGTAAGCCTTGTTGTTTGCGTACTAATTGAATATTAAGATATTCAGAGGGCACTTGTTCAATATTAAATGCAGTTATATCACATAGAGGTAAACCAAAATATTCAGCTGCAGCGCGCGCTACTTGTAGTTCATCTAATATTTTTTGTTTAACTAAATATTCGATATAAGATATGTTCGTAGAGTTAGCTTGTTCTAATGCATGTAGTGCAATCTGATTATCAATCAGATTGTTTTCTGAAAGATAATAAGCAAAACCACTTAATGCTGTATTAGTCAGAGGATTATCCATATTTATCTCTAACTCAGTTCGCGATAAATAAAAATTTTAAAGTCTATCAATGCAACGTAATGTGAAACTTGCTACGTTGCATCAATAGACTTCAATTAGTTAAGCACTATATAAGTCGTTCTGTCTTATTGTGCATAACCGTTAGTTACACCACCACCTGAAGAAAGCCATGTAAGTGTATTATTTACTACAGTAGGCGTAAGTACATAAGTGTCGGTAGAAGTTATTCCATTGGCAGCAACTGGTGTAACGGTGATAACACCGTTCGTAGCAGATAGCGAAGCGACAGCACCTGTATTTGTGGTAATTGCCGGAGGAACATGATTAGTACCACTGGAGCAACCTGTTAAGGTACCGATTGTTTGGAAACATTCGGTAATACCTAATTTGGATGCAGCAGTTGCCAGTACAATTTCACTGTAATACGCACGGCGGGTGTAGTTTAAATAAGAAGGGATAGCGATAGCTGCCAATATGGCTACGATCGTTACTGTTATCATTAACTCTATTAATGTGAAGCCTTGGACGGACTTAAGAGCGCGCTGCATTGAGATACCTCCATTGGTAAAAAATTGTTCTTACATCAATATCTTATCAATATTAATAACACTTTCGATATTTCCTTATATCACTTATTATAAACCATTTTTTTAAAAAATGCATATGCAGTATGAACAATATTTGTACATCCACTAGACTGTTGAATCTAATCAAAGTTAAAGTGGAAAAAGTTGTTTATTCAAAGCGGCATCATGTGCAACTGCCAGGGTAATTAATTGTTTATCGACAAGTTGTTGTAAATATTGATCTAATGTACACATGCCTACTGCATGGCTTGTTTGAATGGAAGTAACCATTTGAGCAACTTTATCTTCTCTAATAAGATTACGTATTGCTGGGGTTCCTATCATAATTTCAAAGGCAGCGATTCGGCCACCCGATGCTTTTTTTAGTAGAGTTTGACATATAACAGCTTGTAAAGATTCTGAAAGCATATTACGAATGATATTTTTCTCAGCGGCTGGAAATACATCGACAATACGACTGATGGTTCGGGGAGCAGAACTAGTATGCAATGTTGCCATGACTAAGTGTCCTGTTTCTGCAGCGGTCAGTGCTAAACGAATAGTTTCTAAATCTCTTAGTTCACCTACTAATATAACGTCTGGATCTTCACGCAAAGCTGAACGCAATGCATTGGTGAAATCATTCGTGTCGCGACCAACCTGACGTTGATTTACCAAACATTTTTTGCTGGGGTGAACAAATTCAATAGGATCTTCAACTGTAATAATATGATTGGTTTGAGTGATGTTAATATAATCTACCATTGCAGCTAATGTGGTTGATTTTCCTGACCCTGTAGGTCCTGTTACCAAAATTATTCCATTAGGAAGCTCTAATAATTGTTTAAAAATCTCGGGTAATTCTAACTCCTCTAGAGTGGGAATGACTTGTGGAATCAAGCGGAATACTGCAGCCACACCCAAACGTTGGTGAAAAACATTTACACGGAATCGAGCTAACTCCCCAAGTTCAGTAGCATAATCTACTTCTAAAAGTTTCTCTAAGTCACTTTTAAGCTCTTCATCCATGGTTGAATAAAGAAGTTGTCTTATGGTTTCTCCATCTAAAGGAGGAATATCTTTTGCAGGTACCAAATCACCATTGATACGTAACAAAGGTGGTTGATTAGGCGACAGATGAAGGTCTGAAGCTTTTTCATTCAAACACAACATTAATAGATCTTTCATTTCCATTGATAGATTCCTATTAAAAAATAATTTAAACTTTTTTCTCAAGCTGATTTTTGAAAAATTCAGATTGAGGTGTTGCACGTGAAATTAATAAAAATTGATTTAGCTGAGATTTAGCATCTTTGTATTTACCAAATTGATAATTTAATTTTGCTAATTCAAAAAGTGAAACCGGCATATTAGGGTCTTGTTTCAATGCATGATCAAAAAAATTGGCAGCATCATGCGTGTCTGGAATTTTTAAAGCACACAAACCTGCATTTTCATAGGCAGAAGCTGATTGGAGATAACGAGGGTCATTAATCGCTAATAAAAAATGTTGAATACCATTTCGGTATTGTCCTCGCCTACATAAAAAAGTCCCATAATTATTGTGTACGTCACCACTAATAGGTGCGAGTTGAATTGCTTTTAAATAGTCTTCATTAGCCAGCACAGAATTTCCCGTTACTTCTTGAAAGTAACCCATGGAGTACCATGCTTCTGGAGAATGAGGAGCT
>DHXK01000155.1 GCA_002413665.1 Legionellales bacterium UBA5158
TGTGTATAAGAGACAGGCCTATTATTTGCAACAGCGTTTGTTGCTATTGTTAAAGAGACGAACTTTGAATATTGTCTAAAAATACAAGTTAATTATGAGACAGATGTAGATAATAACTATCGTAGATGGATCGGTTATATTGCACTCACTCTTGCTGGATTATATGCGTGTTTAGCGGGAACAAAAGCGTTTATAATTATCTCGTTTTTTGTTAGTTGTGATTATCTACTTTATGTACCACCATTTCGATTGGGTCGAGTACCATTTTTATGGGCGCTCTCCACGAATAGTAAATTGCTTGCACTTTTCCTGTTAGGTCACCTTTTCTTAAAAAACCAGATGTTATTTCCACAAGGTTTCTTCTTTGGATTGCTCAGCACTTTGTTCTTTTCTTCTGTAGTGCCTTATTATGATCTTTTATTTAAGAAGATCTTTACTAAACGTTACGCTTCAACAAAAGAAGTTGCTTCCATTAAAAATTCTGAAGTTGCCACTAATGGATAACCAAACACAACCAGATGTATCACTACGCAATAGCCAATTCAATTTTTCCAACACTCCAAAGAATTGGTTGAATAACAATCTTTATATCTCTCATATGTTTGACACTTCTTCCATTGCTATTCCCTACATAGAAGGATTAGTGAATTTTTCTGTAAAAAATGTACTGGATAAGATTCAAGACAAACAATTATATGCAGCGTGTCTTAAATTTATCGAACAAGAAACGTCTCATGCACGAGAACACATCAAGTGTAACAATAGACTAAATGAACATGGGTACCGCTTTCCTTCTTTCATTAGTAATTTCAAAAAAAAATTAAATTACATTAGAACCAAATGGTCAACTCTATCAATTATAGCAGTTGGTGTTGGATTTGAATGCTTCACAACGATTATCAGTAATAGCGTTCTTGAAGAAAAAATTCTCGCCCAACCTGAGATGGAAATACAGCAATTTTGGCAATGGCATATGCACGAAGAAATTGAACATAGATCGGTACTGATGGATTTATACTTGCACCTAGGTGGTGGGTATTTAAGGAGAGTGGTTATGTTAGCCCTTGTCCTTGGGTGCTATTGTTATTATGGAATAAAAATCTATTTTGGATTTTTACGCGTTGATAAAGCTTCTTTTTTTGCGGGCTTAAAGTGTATCTGTGGAATAAAATCTTTTTTCCTTAAAAGCTTATTTAAGACGTTGCCTTGTTTTCGTTATAGCTACCATCCTAACCAATTGAGCAATCCTCAATTATTTAGAGTCAATACTAAATAGACAGATATTTAATAATGGCGGATAAGTGTAATACCTATGAGCTACTTTAAAAAGTGTATATTTATCTTTATCTTTATTATTCAATTATCCTCTCTAGCAAGGGCAGAGACTTTAAAACTTTCTGCACTCAAACAAGCGATAGATTTGGGAAAAAATTTTTTAACAACTAAACTCTTAGAAGAAAAGTATAGCTTAAGTTGCAAGGCAAGTATTAAAAAATCAGTATGTCCCGTTTCTAATTCTGGGAAAATTCTGCTGTCTCATTTTATAGTGAACGTCTTAAGTCCTGATATATCAACCATAACACGCGATAAAATAATAACAATGATTCATGCGGAAGAAAATAATGGCTTGTGGGGATATTCGCCTAGCTCACCTCTGGATTCAGATGATAGTAGCTTCGCTTTACAAACACTGACATTGTTAAATCAGCCGCAGGAAAGTAACAAGTTAGCCGCATTTTATAAACCTAAAATACATGCGTATGCGACGTTTCTTACTAATCAAGACACGCCTATTGCTGCTGAAGTGAATGCAAATATTGATAATGTATTTCATATATTGCAGCAAGATTCGCTAATTAATTATGAATTATTAAATCATTTGCAAACGCAGCAAGGGTATTGGCGTAGTCATTTTTATTCCGGGAAATATTATTCAACCTATATTACGATGAAGCTGCTTTGCGCTACACAACGAAAATCATCTTCCGTCACTCGCGGATTACATTTTATTATCGTTTCACAGAATCAAAACGGTTCATGGGGAGCGCCAGGAAATGCGTATGAGACTGCACTGGCATTGAATACGTTGCTAGCTTGTGAGATTAAGTCTAGCGAATCCGTAAAAAAAGGCATTAAATATCTTATGAAGCAACAACAAAAAGCCGGTGATTGGAGTGCAGGTAACATTATCTGGACTTATTTATATCAAGAACAACCTAGGATTTCATGGTCGGCATATGATAATCAACATGTTCTAACGACTGCTTTGTCAGTTAAAGCATTAATAGCGTATTATTTACAGCATGCTAAGGAAAGCCATGAGCAACCGAAATTATGAACTTGATTGCTTACGTGGAATTGCAATACTGATTCTTGTGTTGACGCATTTTTTACGAGTCTATTTTCCTTCGAAAATACCAACTTCCCCAGCATTTCCAACAGCAGTTGTGGACTTGTTTGGAATTATTTCTGGCTATCTTATATCTACTATTACAGTGAAAAAAATTGATCAATTAAAAGCTGAAAAATTTAAATTAATCTTGTTTATTAAGGCTTATTTTGTCAGGAGATTTTTTCGCATTTATCCTGTGGCAATCGTAGTGTTTATATTTGTTTTGATTTGTAGTGTTGTTTCGACTAATACCAAATATTTTTCAACACCCGCAAATACATTAGAAGCGGGTATGCATCTATTAACGTATACATTCAATTATTATTTTATGGAGGCTTATCACAGTGTTGCGCTAGCACCCTGCTGGTTTTTGACATTTGAAGTGCAGTTCTACATTCTCTTTCCATTTTTTATATTTTTTACAAAAAATAGTCGTCAACGCATCATTATCTTATTGGGTTTATTGTTTTTTTCTACATTTATTGCTCGACCCTTAACGATGTATTATTTTCCAGTAAGTGGCTTATTCTTCACCCAGACACGTTGCGATAGCGTCATTTATGGTTGTTTAATCTATTATTTGACAACTCAGCCTTGGTTTGAGGCAATGAAAATATCAAGCACAGGTAATGCAATGTTAAGAAGTTCAGTCATGATTTTCTTAATAATGGTGCTTACATCAATTATGTCAATGTCCTTTTCAATAAGTACCGCGTTTGCAATTGGAAATATTTTGGCATGTATAATCGTTATTCCTGTTATTTTTAACAGGAACGTTTTAGTATTTCCTTTATTTTTACAACAAGGATTAACCGCAGTGGGGATACGAGTTTATAGCTGGTATCTTATTCATTATCCAATATTTTTACTTACTAAGGAATGTTGGGATTATTTTAATTATTCAAGCGAGATTTTTTTGCGAGCTTATTCTATTTTCGTATTGTTGCTAGCTGTTTTAGCGACGGAGATATTGTATAGATTAGTTGAAAAACCATCTATAGAAAAGGGAAGGGTGGTTTCTGCTCAAATAGTTAGTGATACACCTGTTGGATATGTTGATATTTTGATTGATCAAGATTTGTTAAGTAAAAAAAGTAAAGATTTTGCTTGAATATTTTTTTGTAATGTCGATATATGTAATACATCCAGAATAACCTCTAAATTGTAAAAGTTATTTTTTCATAACTCGAAAGGTTGCCATGTCACACAAGAAAGCACTAAGACGGTTTCTGTTATTATCATTATTAGCTTCATTTTTTGTTATTAGCTTGTTACTCAGTATTGTCATTTTTGGGATTATTAATTTTAACATACCCATATCAACGCCAGCTTTTTTTCATCTGGCGAGCTTTAGTCTTAGGTCAAAACTATGGCTTATCTTGTTATTTTTCGCAATAATTTCTGTAAGCTATTTAAGTAACAAAACCATTTTCCGCGAGATCATTAAAGACTTGCGATGGTTACGGCTGACACATTATTTTTTAATGCTCATCTTAGGAATTGTTATTGCCGAAAAATATTCTGCAACAACGCCGTCTTTATCAAATAATCTACTGATTGTTAATATACTCCTTGCTGTTATCAGCATGACACTAGCCGCATTATTTTGTATCATTACTAACAACATTGTTGACCAAGATATTGATCGCTTATCAAACCAATCAAGACCATTAATCACCGGCAACATTTCATTTAATACTTACTTAACAATCGGAATAGCAGCAGCTTTACTTGCTTTAGTATACGCCATCGCCATTAACCTAAACGCGCTACTGATTATTTCCACCATAATGGTGACATACTCGCTATATTCATTACCACCACTGCGTTTTAAGAGAATTCCTGTAGTGTCAAAATTAGTTATTTCTGGTAATTCGCTTGTTATTATTTTGCTTGGGTATTTGCTACAGCATCATAACTTGCAGCAATTTCCATTAATTTTAGTACCACTCTTTCTGATTGGATTTACGTTATCCATAAACTTTATTGATCTGAAGGATTTCCATGGTGATAGCGCAGCTGGCATTAAAACAATTCCCGTACTAATAGGAACTAGAAATGCGGCTTTGGTCATTGGGGTTGCTTTTTTTCTAACGTATCTAAGCTTTTATTTTTTTATAAAAACTATGGCTTGTCTGCCATTCTTACTCTGTTTAGGCATATTACAATTTTTTTGTATAAATAAAAAAAATTACGATGAACGTTGGGTTTTTCTTATCTATATTAGCAGCATGGTAGGCTTAGTTTTATGGCTAGAGTGGTTTGCTAAAATTTAGAAAGTTATTACCGGATCATAAGGAATAAAACACAATGACAAAGTTGGATCTGATTTTTAACAAAATTAATTTCACCTTGCTCGTGCTATTAGCAATATTTATTATATTTACTTCTCGTTACATTACTGTTATTGGTTTAAATCTGTC
>DHXK01000207.1 GCA_002413665.1 Legionellales bacterium UBA5158
GTGTCGTGGGCTCGGAGATGTGTATAAGAGACAGGTGCGGCAAATGTAGGTCATGATGGTGATGTTGCGCTGTTTTTTGGGCTTTCTGGAACAGGAAAAACAACATTATCAGCTGATCCTCTGCGCTATTTGATTGGTGATGATGAACATGGTTGGGGAAGTAATGGCGTATTCAATTTTGAAGGTGGATGTTATGCCAAATGCATTAATCTTTCTGCTGAGCGCGAACCTCTTATTTGGCAAGCCATTAGAGAGGGCGCTATTATGGAAAATGTAGTATTAGACGAAACAACGTTAGCGCCTCGCTATGAAAATGATAGCCTTACACAAAATAGTCGTGCGGCTTATCCATTAGATCATATTGAACCCCGATTTAAACCAAATCGTGGCGGTCAACCCAAAGCCATTATATTTCTAACATGCGATCTCTATGGTGTTCTACCACCTGTTGCAAAACTCACTAAAGAGCAGGCTGCTTATTATTTTTTAAGTGGTTATACGGCACTTGTTGGAAGTACTGAGGTAGGTCAGGGTAGTGGTATTAAGCCGACATTCAGCACTTGTTTCGGGGCTCCTTTTTTTCCACGTTCTCCTGATGTATATGCTAACTTATTAATGCATCACATCGAAAAAATAAATTGCCCAGTCTATCTTGTTAATACCGGTTGGACAGGTGGTGCATATGGCGAAGGTGGTAAGCGCTTTGACATACCGACTACGCGTAAAGTTATAAATGCTGTTTTGAATCGAGAATTGGATAGTGCGTCTTACGAAGTAATGCCAAAATTCAAACTTGCAATTCCCACGGCTATTAATGGAGTTGACGAAAAAATTCTTAACCCCGTAAATGCTTGGTGGAATGCTGCAGATTACAATAAACATGCAAATCCGTTGATAGAATCATTTATTGCTAATTTTAAAAGGTTTAAGGTTTCCCCTGAAATAACAGCAGCTGGTCCGGATTTAGTGTAAGAAATTTTTCTAAACGCACATTTTAAATAAGATAAAAGCGGTTGTTACTATGAACGAGATTGGCATTGATATCTCAAAACAGATATCTAAGAAGTTAACTCATGAAATGCTAGAGTGGGCTGATTTTCTAGTTATCCTTTCTCCACTGATTGATGAAAACTCATTAGCGTTACCATCGGGTTTACGAAAAATGAATTGGCCAATGCCTAATCTTAAAGAAGCGATAGGTAACTTCAGGGCGATATGGGATCAATTTAGGGATGTACGTGATGAAATTCTACAAAGAGTTGTGGCACTTAATGAAGATGTACAAGAATTGCAACCGCCAAAAAAAAACATTTCTAAAGGCAAAGTAATAATGTCTAAATGTTTTATTTCTCTTCTTCCATTGTGCGCTGCTCCTACGATGTTTCTAGTTAGTGATAAGATTTCTTGTCATTCAAAAATAATTGAACGCAGGCCAATTAAATATCTATTGGGGAAGCTTAAAAGAGAAGCATGGGTAGAAGGATTATATGCGAGAAAAACAGATTTATCTAAGATAAAACGCTATAAAAATGTTGACGGAAGTTATAAATTGATACTGGGGAAATAGTACTTCGAAAAGTTGCTTCATTAACACGATGGGAGTTGATGAAAAGTGCTCCAGAATCAGATCTCATCTTTTCATTAGAAGACCCATATTCGTCCATGCAATCAGATGCAATACTATCTTCTATCCCGCATGTTTTTTTGCAAACTTATTTAAAACAAAATCTGGAAGCTGATCGGGTGATAATACGAGTGCCCACGTTAAAGGAAAAAAGACAGGTCCCAGAAAAGAAGGATAAAAAATGATAGTTATTATTGAAGCGTATCGTGCGGGGTTACTTAAATCAAAAAATTGGTTACCTAATATAGTTGCTGGTTTAATTGTCGGAATTGTTGCTTTGCCTTTGGCAATGGCTTTTGCTATTGCTTCAGGAGTAAAACCTGAGCAGGGTATATATACTGCTATTATATCTGCTTTAGTTGTGGGGATTTTTGGCGGTAGCCGCGTTCAAATTGCAGGACCTACGGGCGCATTTATTGTTATTCTTGCTAGTATTACAGCTCAATATGGGATTGATGGTTTGCAAATAGCGAGCCTTTTTGCGGGTTTTATTTTGCTGTTTATGGGTGTTATCAAACTGGGAAACGTGATTAAATTTATCCCAGATCCAGTAGTCGTCGGATTTACTAGTGGCATAGGCGTTATCATTTTTGTGGGAGAATGGAAGGATTTTTTTGGCTTACCAACTCACCTTCCTTTAAATGCACATTTTTATCTAAAACTATTAACATTAATTAAAGCACTACCCAATCTTGATTTGGCGACGACAGGCTTGGCATGCTTAAGCTTGTTTTTTGTAGTATTTAGTTCAAAATTATTAAAACGCATACCGGGACCCCTAGTCGCTATGGCGGTCGCCACGACACTGCAGGGCATATTCCAATTTAAAACGGTGGCAACCATTGGCAGCACCTTCGGTGGTATCTCACAAGTGCTGCCTCAATTTCACTTACCTTCCATACAACTTGCGGATGCTTTAAATTTAATTGGTCCTGCATTTACCATTGCACTCTTGGGGGCTATTGAATCGCTATTATCAGCTACTGCTGCGGATGGTATGTCAAAGACACGTCACTATTCTAATCAAGAATTAATTGGGCAAGGCTTAGCTAATATCTTATGCCCGCTTTTTGGCGGATTTGCTGCAACCGGTGCAATTGCTCGAACTGCAACAAATATTCGAAATGGTGGAAATAGCCCAATTGCAGCCATTGTACATTCAATTTTTTTAATCCTTGTTATTATACTATTATCGCCATTAGCGAAAGACATTCCACTTTGTGCGTTGGCCGCTATTCTTTTTGTAGTTGCCTATAACATGAGTGATATTCCTCATTT
>DHXK01000106.1:0-3383 GCA_002413665.1 Legionellales bacterium UBA5158
AAAAAGTACCTGAACGCTTACCAGCAGTAGGAAATCATGCGCAAGCACTAAAAGTAAAAAGTGAAGTTCTCGAGGCAGAAAAATCTATCGCTGATGGAAATTCATTGTTTCCCGTAGTGATGAATCTCTATTTAAGCGGATCTACTTTAGATGAATTACACACCCGTGAGGCTCAGGCAGAGGTATTGCTAAATAGTAATGGCTTTAAAGTTATTACTAATGACGAGTTATTTCCTATTGATGCATACATACGCTATTTGCCTATGTGTTATGACTATCATTTTGATAAGAGAAATTCTTATCGATCTCGATATATGCAATTAAGTGAAATTGCGAAGCTTCTGCCATTTTATGGAAGAAGCCGTGGCACTAAAAATCCAGGCATGGTGATGTTTAATCGCGGTGGGGAACCGTGGTTTTATGATTTGATGGCAGATAAAACTAAGAATGCACATTTTTTATTATTAGGTGAAACTGGCACGGGCAAATCAAATTTATTAAATTTTCTTATCATGCATGATCTGGCGCTTTATAACTCGCGTTTCTTCATTATCGATGCAGGTGGATCATTTGACTTGCTAGGAGATTATTGCAAAACATTTGGTTTAAAAGTCAATAAAATTAAAATAGATCCGCGTCATCCTGTCTCTCTTAATCCTTTTGCGTATGGATTAAGAGTGATTGATCAAATTGAATCACTTAGTCAAGAGGGGCAGAAACAATTCCTTGAAAGGGAATGCGACAAACTGATTGATGAGCAAGCTAACAATGTTAAGTATCATGATTTGAATGATGAGCCCCGCGATATTCTGGGTGACATGGTTTTAGCAGCGCTGATTATGATTACGGGCGGCGAGAAAAAAGAGGAGGATTTAATTCGCCGCAGTGATCGTATGTTAATAATTGATGCGATTGTTAATGCAGCTTATTTTGTGCGTGACAGCCAAAATGAACAAATGATAGCGAGTGATATCGTCGAAGCATTCGAACGTTTAGCGACAGGATTAGATACTGTGCGTGATGCGCATAAAATTTGTCGTGCTCGTGATATGGCAGATAGCATGCGTTATTTTACCAATGATCCTGTTTCAAGTTCTTTTTTCAATAGCTATGGTAAGCCATGGGAATTAGCGGATATTACCATTATCGATTTTGGTTTGTTTGCTAACGAAGGTTATGAGGCTCAACGTTCTATCGCGTTTTCTGGCTGCATGACAAAAATTTTGGCTTTAGCAGAGCTCAATCAAAAAAGTAATCGAGCAATTAAAGTAGTGTTAGATGAAAACCATATTTTTACTAGCATCCCTTTGCTTGCTGATATCGAAACACGTGTCGCAAAAATGGGTCGCAAGCTAGGTCTGTGGTTGTGGCTTGCAACACAAAATTTAAAAGACTTCGCAGATAATTCCAGACGAATGCTAGCGCAAATAGAACACTGGATGTGCTTAGCATTGCCACCTGATGAGATTGATCAAATTGAAAGATTCAAAACGCTGTCACAAGAAGAGCGTGCCCTATTTTTATCTGCTCGAAAAGAAAAAGGGAAATACACAGAGGGTGTTTTATTAAGTCCAAAGTTAAAGGGTTTATTTAGGAATATCCCTCCGCGCTTATTTCTTGCAATGGCTGCTACTGATCAAGATGAGAAAAACTTACGTGCTCGTATATGTAAGAAATTTAGTTGCAGTGAAATTGAAGCTGTAAAAATTATTGCAAACAAAATGATGATACTTAAAGAAAGGAAAGAGCCTGATGATTAAACGTAGACTAGGTTGTCTCTTATTAATAGTGGCAACTTCGTCTCAGGCAAATACTCAAAGTCCTAATTCCGCATCAATTATCAAATCAACTTTAGCAGCTCTACCAAAATGCTTGCACTACCAAATTCCAACACACTTTTGTCTCTGGATAAATGAATGGGGTGATATTAATACGACGCCTATCGTCAGTCATTATTTGCCTGACTTAGTTGTCAGTGTATTTAATAAGCCACACGATAATCCATGGTTTGAAGTGAATAAAATTTTGGATAGTGCAGGAAAGACAATTCAACAAGGAATTATAAAAGGCATTACAGGGCTAGATGCCGGTAGTGGAAGTCATAGTTTTCAAAATGAAAGCGAACAAAATGTATTTTTTAAAGAAGCAGATGTTATTGGTAATCCAGCGTTAGCAATGATTCCAGGTATCGCTTTGTTAACAAGCACAGCTAGTCCTTGGCAATCTTATTTTCAATCTATGACAGATAGTTTGTTATGGCGCGGATTGCCACCTTATGCGCTTCCAGAGGAAGGATTGGCTTTATCACTTGCCCTGATGCATCACGTCGGAACTGGTCTGGTAAATTGGGGAGGTATCTACCCTCATGAAGGGAAGGTAGTTAATGACAATGATCTAAAAGCTTCGGCAGTTATTGCAGCGCGTGCGGCTGATATGGTCACTAGTAACAATGAATACGGACATGTTTATAAAAATGTCGCGACCGCTTGTGGCCAACATTGCAAGGCTGCGCCCATCCAAGAAAACAGCAAAGAAACTTATTTCCAAATGATTTATCCAGTGGCTCAAACTGACTGCACTATTTTAGGTGAGGGCAACTCATATGCATCTAATATGCTGAACGGAGATGGTTCCTATGTGTGGGTTGTATGGCGACATTACGAAGGTTGCTCAGATGGTGACGGTAAATATATAGGACATACGTAAATGAAATTATTAATTTTAGTTTCTGTAGCTGCTTTTGCCTTGAGTTCTATAGCGCAAGCAAAACAAGTTATTCCAATGGGGCGAAGTAATAATACCTTGTATTACAAAATGGGCGGGGGAAGTGATTTTGCAATGCCACCTGTATCTGATACCACTACAGTAAGGCTAGATACTAAAGCTGACTTAGGATTAGGAAATAGCTGCCAAGCTTTTAATCCAGCCTTGTCAGTGACTAACACTATTAATGATTTAAAAGATAGTGCAGATAACCTAGAGCAAAGCGTGATTGCAAGTGCAACCGGTAGTTTGATTCAATTGCCAATGTACTTGTTATCGCAAGCAAATCCTACCGCGTATAATTTGTTAAATAATGCATTATTAAATGCACATAATAAAATTTCTGTTTCCACTAAATCTTGCGAGATGATTAAGAATCAAATTTCAAATGGAAAAAATCCTTATCAAGATTGGGGGACTATCGCTGTAGGGGATCAATGGAAAAAACAATTATCTCTTACAGCAACTGGTGATGCTGATATCAATCAGTCGAAAAAAGAAATTGATGCACATAGTGGAGAGACAGGCGTTACTTGGGTTCAAGGTAATGCTGATCGTGATGGTTCAGTTCATGCTGGTGGGAAAGGCCAGCCTCCCGTGCATGTTATTGCTGATACAAC
>DHXK01000106.1:3450-3809 GCA_002413665.1 Legionellales bacterium UBA5158
GTTATTGCTGATACAACTAAAGCTGGTTTCAACGCCATGTTGAATCGAGATTTACAAAGTGATGAGAATATAACTAGTGGTGAATTGGCGCTTTATTTTAATAATCCGCGAACCGCAAGTATGTGGATCACTAGCATTGTTGGAGATCAAGTTATTACAACGTGCAATGATGATTCATGCAAAAAAGATCAAGCAAGTATCGTGGGGCATGGATTATTACCATGGGTGACATCGTGTCAGATTGATAAAGATAATTGCTCAGATACTATACGCGATGAATTAAGCAAACTTGCAACAGATAATGATGTAATAACTAAAGATAATCTGTTGAAGGTTTCAGCGAATGGTATAGCAATCAA
>DHXK01000106.1:4084-4270 GCA_002413665.1 Legionellales bacterium UBA5158
AATAATTATTATCAATAAACTCTCGCAAGAAATTTCGGTTCAACGTGTGATGGATAAAGCATTCATTGCCAAAGAAATATTGAGCACTGGATCGCAAGTCCCAGCTATTGCATCTAATCACCCAGCGCAGGCCATCATTAACCACGCTTTAGCAAAGTTGGACAATGATATCAAATCGCTAGCATT
>DHXK01000027.1 GCA_002413665.1 Legionellales bacterium UBA5158
TCAACAAAAGTTATCAGCCAAGGAGTTGCAGTACAAGGTTTAACAACACCACCATCATTGCCCTCAACCCTCAAAGGTAATGTTACCTTGAGTGATTATGCAGATATCTCAAATTATACAGCTGTGTCATCTGCACCTACCATATCTTCAGGTGGATCAGTTGTATTAACAGGAAATGCGACAACTAGCACCTGGAATGGTGGTTCAAGTGTTGGTAATATACGTTCCGATATACAACAAAATGTAAGCATGCTAACAAATATCACTAATGCAGATCTCTTTGCCCAATATTTTTCAGTCACGAGTAATGCGATGAAAAAATATGTTACCAACTTTTATACAACAAATTATATTTTAGCTGCGGGACAAACGGGTGTGTCAATTTGGATTGATCAGGCGGTAAATTTCTCAGGAAGTACTACGATAGGTGCATCTAATAATCCTGTTTTAATAATTATAAATGGTGATTTACAAATGACGGACAATGTCATTTTGAATGGACTTGTTTATGTACTGGGGTCAGTATATGTTAACGGAAATGCTTCTATTAATGGTGCATTAGTGGCAACAGGTGCTTTAACAATTATAACTACGGGATCTCTTACTTTTAATAATAGTATTTTAAATAAAGTAAAACAGCTACCAGTATTAAATTATTGGGCAAAAATACCGGGCAGCTGGAAAGATTTTTAAAAAAAAATTATTCTTAATTAGAATTTTTTTCTATATAAGTAATCCATTCCTGTGATTCTTTTGATGTTGGGTCAATCAGTAATGCATGTTTAAAATTTTCTAACGCCTCTGAGATCTTACCTAAATTATGCTGACATAATGCTAAATTATAATAAAGCCCAAATTGTTCACCTACAAATTGTTGTGCTTGCAGATAATAATTTAGCGCATCTGAATAGCGTTTAATCGCATGAAAAAATACGGCGATTTCAAAGAGAATACAATCTGATTTAGGCATGTAATAATAATTTTCTGCTAACTTATGCATGTTGCTTGCTAGAAAATTAATAGTATCAAGATCTGATTCTTCTACCAGGGAAGTGACCCGACTCGCTAATTTCAAATAGATATGTGGGTCCCATCCTGTGAAATTCATATGAGCTGCAATAGTTTCTAAGTTGTAATCTTGAAATGAATCACTCACGCGTCTATGCAATGTAAAGTAATCCGCAGCACTAACACCCTCAACGTATTTTTGTAGAGCAAGCTTGGTTTGTGGAAGATCATTTAATTTTGTATCACTCACAAAAATAGAAGTTTTGATTCCTTTGCGCGGTGTTTGTAAAAAATAATCTCCGCCGCTGTTTTTAAAATAATTTGCAATCGCATGGAAGTTCACCATCATAGAAAAGCTGCCATGAAAAGAAATTGAAGGATGACCTAAGTGGTCAAGATTTTTTATCGCGCTATAGCCTTTATCAGAAGAAATCAAAAATAATTTATTATTGGCTAATTTTTTTAATAATTTAATTGCACGTATAGAACCTATAGGAAACAGAAAGCTAGTTTCTGTTAAAGTATTTTTGTATTGTTCAAGTATGTTATCTAAGTCTGGATCGTCATAATAAGCTTTTTTTATTTCATTTACTTTGTAATCAGTTGAGAGTTGTTCCATGTCTACAGGTTTATTATTCTCTAAGTTATTTTCTGGGCAGGAGACGCTCAGCAATAATTCATAAAGTTTTCCTTGGCGTACACTAAAAGCATCATGGGATATCGTATCAAAAATATAATTTGCAAAAGTGATTAATGGATTTAGTAATGTTTCTTGAGAGAGTTGTATATTAGATTTTAATAAGGTAATGGGCTTGGCAACTTCCATATCGAATAACGCAAAATCTACTAAACCATTTTCTATATAAAATTTAAATGCTGGATGAGATTCATAATACTTAATATTATTTTTTGTAAAATCACTCATGACATAACAAATTGAAACATCAGTCATGCCTAATGTTATACGAAGTTCATGTAACTTTTTTAAAACATAATAACTAAATCGCCCTGAGCCTGTACCTAGTTCGAGAATATAGAAAGGGTGATTTTTTGATTCAGGATGTTTGCTGATCCAATCAGAGATAAAGCGAATAGTAATTTCAGCATAACAATTTGCAATATAGGGATTGCTAGTAATGTAAAAAGGGACCTGGTTTACCCAAGCATCGATGCCGGCTTTGTCAAAGTATTCACGCTGCATGCGCCAAAGGCAAGATTCAGAAAAACGTTTATGTTGTTCGATAATGAGTTTTCTATTCTGTGGGGTATCGTTTTTCACTGTTTTATCCTTTTGCGTAAGATCTTTGACTTGTACAAGTATAAGTTATGTCGGAATCAGTGTTAACAAGAATTCTTTATAAGGTCTTATATTATCTTGTTTTGTTTGTATTGTTCCTAATTACTCCATTTTTGAAGAGTATTTCTTGTTAGCCCACACTTTGTTTTATTTAGATGGGATATAATTAATAGGACAAGGTGCCTTAACTGAAAGGATCCAGTCATGAAATCTGCTGATATCACTAAGTTTTTCGGGTTTCTAGCTATGTCATTGATTTTATTTGTGCCCGTAATGTCTCATGCAGATGATCCTTTAGCCCTTCCTTCACTTCTCCCAGTTAGCGATACCGATAAACAACCTACTTTAGAAGAAAGCGATGTATCGCGATTTACTAATTCAATTGCCTTAATAAATGAATTTTACGTAAAACCGATTGAAGAAAAAGTATTATTAGAAAATGCAATTAAAGGAATCGTCGCAGGATTAGATTCCCATTCAGAGTATCTTGATGCAGCAGCTTATAAAACATCATTGTTAGAAAGCAGTGGTGAATTTAGTGCTATTGGAATAGAAGTCACAAGTGAATATGACGTGTTAAAAGTGATTAGCCCTATAGATGATACACCTGCTGCTAAAGCGGGTATTTTATCAGGAGATTATATCGTTGCAATTAATAGTAAGCTTGTTAGTAATATGACTAAGGATGAAGCGGTCGAACAAATTCATGGAAAGAAAGATGGAACAATTAATCTTACCATTTTACGTAAGGGCGAAGATAAGCCTCTTAGTTTTACTTTGAAACATGGAACAGTTCATGCAGCTTCTGTAAAAAGCAAAATGTTGGATAATGGATTTGGTTACTTGCGTATTAGTCAGTTTCAAAAATCCACACCAGAGCTAATGATTAGTGCTATTAAAACATTACAAGCCGATCCCAATGGAAAATTAAAAGGCCTAGTATTAGATTTGCGTAATAATCCAGGTGGCCTTGTGGAAAGTGCAGTGAAGGTAGTTAATGCTTTTTTAGACAGTGCAAACTTACATAATTACAAAAAAGAAATTGTTTATACGGAAGGTAATATACCGAATCTTCAATATGAAGCAAAAGCTAACTCAACAGATATTTTAAACGGCATGCCGATTATTGTCTTAATGAATCAGGGTACTGCGTCTGCTGCAGAAATTGTTGCCGGTGCGTTACAAGATTATCATAGAGCAACAATTGTAGGTCTTAATAGTTTTGGAAAAGCGTCAGTACAATCAATTATTCCACTAGACAATACGCGTGCCTTAAAGTTAACAACCGCGCTTTATTACACGCCAGCGGGAAGACAAATTCAAAAAGAAGGCTTACGCCCTGATGTGTTAGTTGAAAATTTAAAAGTAATAACTACAAACGCTGATTTCTCCGCTATGGGATCCATTAGAGAATATGAATTAAAAAATCGGTTAGTGGGAAGAAATGCAGATAGTAAAAAATCTGTTATGAGCGAAGACTTTACTGATTTAGCACAGCAAGATTTTCAACTCTATCAAGCGCTGAAGATGCTACAAGTGGTTTCAGCTGCGGGGAATAAAACATTAGTTAAAAATTAAAGGGCTATGGTGGGCACACTTCGTTTTGCCCACCCTACAAATGATAAATAAAAGATTGAATGCGGGTTCCAATTTACACATTTATAATATAAATCAAACGTAGGGTGGGCAGAGCGCAGCGTGCCCACCAGCTCATGTTGGTTCAACACTATTTCCTCCGGCCCACACCAACTCTGGCTCAACGCCACTCGCCCAATCCATCTCATAAAACCCTTTTTTAACATGATCTTTAAACGTACTATAAACCCAATCACAAGGTTTCAAAACATACCCATGTTTTACCGGATTATAATGAATATAATCCAGACATCGCCTCAAATCTTCATCATCCCGAATTAAATGTTCCCAAAATCGTCTCTGCCAAATATTCTTTTCACGGCGATGATTTATACTTCCTTCCATATCAATAGAAAAATAACGTTTAATCATATTCCAACGTAGTGAAAAATCATTATCATCCTCTGGCAGCTCCCAAATACAATGAAGATGCTCAGGTAAAATAACTAATCCCCTTATACGAAATGGATGCTTTTTCATGGCATAACGAAATGCCGCTTTTAATCGTATTAATGCTTTTTCTTCACATAATATTGATCTACGTCCATAGGTCACTAACGTAAAAAAATAGACTCCCCCTTTTACATAGAAACGACGATAGTCACTCATAATTTGGTATCCAATTTATTGATAGTTAGAAAAATTTTTGCTGAGAGGATAATTTGAGGTGAAACCAATTGGTGGGCACGCCTTGCTTTGCCAACCCTACTCATTTAAATAGAGAAAGGTGTTATTATAATATTTTCACTAACCTTGAAATTTCGCTCACCATATAAATGGGTACCGACAGAATCTGACCATTAAAACTTAATGGCTGTTGAGAAACACGGATACCCATTTTTAAATCTTTTTCATGCATTAAAAGATGTAATGATTTTAATTGGCCTGTTGAGCCAGCTTTCACTTCAATAGGAATAATTTTAGAGCCAACCGTGATGATAAAGTCAACTTCCGCCATGCTAGATTTTTTTTCGCGGCACCAAAAATATAATCTAGCTTCTTCAAAGCTGGGTGTATAAGCTAATAATTCTTGCCCAACGAATTGTTCTGCTATAGCACCACGGTTGACTAAGATAATATTTTCTAGCAATAATTCTGCTTCAACATGACTTGCGCGAACCATCAATCCAACATCAAGAAACAAAATTTTAAATTTCTTTTCGTTCATTAAACTAATCAAAGGAATGCCTGATGCAGTAGTACTATAAATAGGATAAATTAAGCCTGCATTTCGCAATAATTCTAACGCTGTTTTTATTTGTTGCGATCTTGCATCTGCATCCACTTTCGAATATTTAAAATGATCTCCTACCAAACCCGGAGCTTTTTCAAAGACACGTTGTAAATGTGAAATTTGTGTGAGCTTTGCATATTTGCCAAAATCTTGTCTGTAGTTGCTTAACAAAATGGTTTGTTGTAATTGACATTTATTAAAATCAAAACTGCGCGACGTATTACTCAATTCAATAGACTCAGAAGAAAGATAAGCTTTTAAGACACTGGGCATTCCACCTAAACTCATATAATTTCTGACTTGCTTTAATAGCTCTTGATGAATAGGATTTGCAATCGATTTTTTAAAATCAACTTGTTCTATAAATTCACGTAAATCTAGATAGCCTATAGCTTTTAAATATTCTTTAAATGATAAAGGCTTTAGATAAAGCGACTGCACTCTGCCCACTGGCATACGAAAATCTGCTTCATTCAGAGTAAACTCTAACAATGAACCTGCGCCAATCACATGTAGTTCTGGCAATTGTTCTTTGAAATAACGCAGAGCACGAATAGCATTCGGACAGTCTTGAATTTCATCTAAGAATAATAAAGTTTTCCCAGGCTCAATTTTGTGGTGCATTAATAAAGATAGATTAGCAAGAATGTCGTGTGGATGTAGTGTCTCAAAACAACGACATAACTCGGGTTGCAGCTCAAAGTTAATAATTAATATATTATCAAAATGAGCACGCCCGAATTTCTCAACGACGTATGACTTGCCTACTTGGCGAGCTCCACGTAATAGAATAGGCATATGATCTGCTTGCTGCTTCCAGAGTAACAAATCTTTTTCAATGTCGCGGTCCATTATACTCATTTCCCAATAACAATGCTTGTATTTTGACAAAGTATATGACAAAACACAAGGTTGTTATATCATTTATAGTGATATAAGTTGGGGTAGATTGCAAGCTATGCTTAGTTTGCCAACTTTTTGCCTCTGAAAATAAAATAATTCTTCAACCACACAGAAAAACCCTCAATATATCCAATCACATAAAAGAAATTAGTCATAAAAACCTCAAAAATTCAATATATGTCCTATAATCCAGACATAGAAGCTAACTAATATTACAAATGGGAATTCTCTATGTCTATGCTTCGATCTCCTTCACCTGAGCCAGCATTTCCTCGGAAGTTTACCGAAAAGGAAAAAAATGTTTTCGACAGAATGCTAGGCATTCCAGGATTGCCCACACAACTGAAAGACGATATTGAAAAAATTCTAGAAGATGCTAAAGCGAAGAATTTCGAAATTACTAGTGAAGAAGAATATCAAAAATTTCAAGCCAAATTATTTGAGCCTTACATAGATGCTTACATGGCCGGAAGGAAAAAAAATATAATAAACAAAACAGATTTGAAGCCTTGGTTTAAAGAGTTACAAGTAATATTTATGAAGTTGCGAAAAAAGGGTATTGTGCAGTTTGAGAAAGCAACCTCCCACGATTTATATGAAAAGATCGCAAAAGCTGCAGGCAAAAATGCAAGTCTTAGAGAGTACATGATAACTCAAGCCAATAACTCTATTAATTATGTAGATCCTCGCTCTGGCGTGAATGCACTGAAATTTATTAGTAGGATGGGGGAAGATGCTAGAAAAGAATGGAATGGATTACATGGTGGTGATCCAAAGTTGCATCTGAGAGAAAAAGATAAAGATAAGAAAGAGAAATTCCAAGTCAACGTGAAAGATAAGGTCATAGACATTGATGTAGGCACGGAAGACCACATCGTACATCTATTTCAAGAATATATAAAGCTGGACTCGCTGAAGCTGCCTTTAGATCCAAAATTTGAGGCGTTTACGGCAGGGATCAATGAATATCAAATTGTAAATGAACGAACAGGTAAAATAGAAACAGCTGCAGCCTCAGAAGCCGGCGTATTGGCTTTATTGGGTGAAGATGGTAGAAAAGTATTACAGGGGGGGATAGAGGAGGGTAAAGGAAAAGAGAAAAGTGCGAGAGAACTATTCTTTAGATATTTAGCTGGAGTTTCAGCATCACCTCTTCGATACAAGTTTAAAGGTAATGAAGAAGATGATCCCGACAAATATCCCGAGAAACTCGATCCCAGAAAAGCCAATCCAGAAAAACAAGCAATAAAAATGCTTGAACTTTTAGGCCCTTACGGTCTTCGTTTATATGAAGAAGCCGTTGCAGAAGAAGCGGAAAGTATTGCGTTTAGAGATGCTGCATTTCTCATTTCAACTGGACATAATCCTAGTGATGTAGAGTGGAACAAGAAAGAAGTTATATTGATTCTAGGACCTTCTGCTTGTGGGAAAAGTACGGCCATTAAAGTCGGCATCAAAGAAGCTAATGAAATAATTAGAGAAAGGTTAGCGCAGGGAAAAAAGACGAGTGTAAAGCGTATTCATGCAAATAATCCTGATAATCTATTAGCAGAGGACAAAGCTGTAGAGGTTGATAAAAAAATTGTTGATATAAATAATATAACGGTATCAAAAGATGGAGAAATAGGGCGTAAAGTCTCACAAATGAGACAAATGGTGCTACAGGTTGCCAAACAAAAAGGTTACCCCGGTATTAAGGATGTTGATAAATATACGGATCTAGACATTAAAGCCAAAGTGGAAGAAGCAGCTGCAATTAAGAATAAATTAAATATAGTTATCCCTGATACATTTACAAAATATTGGCTACCTCCTCCGTTGGGTTTAAGTTCCAAGAACCCCATAGATAAGTATTCAAAAGAAGCTAATGTTGACCTTGTATTTATCGAGGTAGTACCAGGTAAGGATCAGGATTTAGGTAAAGATCCCGACGAAAGATTTCAAAACACAGTATATCGTTTTGGTAACGGTCGTGCGTGGTGTAAAGATTTTAGCGAAAAAGAAACTACAAATTATCAAATGCAGATGAACAATCGTGATCTCGGTTTCGAATCCAAAGCATATGATGCAGGGTTTGGAGGATTGAAGTTTTCAAAAGGGGTGGATATACAAAAAGAGGCTAAAAAGCGTTACATAGAACAGTGCGCCAAGTATAAAAAAACACCTATCATCATCTCAGTATTCTTGGATGTTTTGTTTATGAAGCGTGATGAAACTACAAATAAATGGAGAGAGTGTGGTAAAAGCTATCAGGGACCTGTTAAAGCAATAACAGCCCGTGCTTATCGTGAGTTTATTGTAGCGCAAGAGCAGCCAGGTTTTAACTTTGATCAGTGGTATAAAGCCTATGAGAATAAAGAAGATCCTTTTTATACCGATCCCCTTATAGAAGTCACTCTAGGCAAGGATGTTATAAAAGCACCACAAACAAAAAGGCCAGCTCTACAAGCTGCTTCAGCGGTATCATCATCACCATC
>DHXK01000255.1:0-16373 GCA_002413665.1 Legionellales bacterium UBA5158
TATATCAACTATCTTTAAACTGTTTATTTTTAAATTATATGAAGGTTAAATAGCTATGGCAGCACGTGAAAAAGGAACCGTTAAGTGGTTCAACAATGAAAAAGGTTTTGGTTTTATCGAAAGAGAACAAGGTGGCGATGTATTCGTTCACTTTAAAGCGATTACTGGTGACGGTTACCGTTCATTAGTAGAAGGACAGCGCGTAGAGTTTACAGTTACGCAAGGCCAGAAAGGTCTTCAAGCTGAAGATGTATCTATTGTAGATTAATGCAATAGGTTGTCTTACCTCGTCACAGTTTCATGTGATATCAAACTTGAATATGGCCAGTTTCCAGATTTAATGTACATCTAAATTTGTAAACTGGCCCCAAGTTTAACTCTCAAATCTGCTTCATCCTCTTTTGCAGGCAACAAGTCATTATTTAACTGCTTTTAAAATAAATTTAATTGTTACATCATCTTTCACTTCATCTGTTTTTTGCCATTCTCCCTGCCCTATTCCAAACTGAGTACGCTTTACGATGGCTGTGCCTGTGGCTTGAGCGGCTTGTGTACCATATTCATCTAGGGTAAATCTCAGAACGACAGAAACAGTTTTATCTCTAATCGTCAGGTTTCCTTCTGCCTGATATTTATTATCACCTAATTTATTAAATGATTTAGCTGTAAAAACCGCTTCAGGAAATATTTTTACATTAAACCAATCAGCTGTTTTCAATGTATTAGCAACCTCTGCATAGGATGTACTAACAGAATCGAGCGCCACATGAATAGTCACGTCACTACCCGATAAGTTATCGCGATCAAAATTAATCTCCCCAGTGAAACGTTTAAAACTACCCAATACCGGTGAATTGTTTTGAGTCGCTGTAAAAGTAATCTCACTTTTCTCTGGCACAATTTGCCATGAGGTAGGCGCTAAAGCATAAGCGCTAAAACTTGAAAAATAACTAATAAAAATGGTCAGCACACTTCTTGCGAGAGCTATTCTCACGGTAAAATCCTCTTTAAAATATCATCTTTAATTATAAAATGATGCTGCAAAGCAGCTAACACGTGCACACAAATCACAGCAATAAAAGCATAACCTAACCACTCATGAGTTTGCGCCATCAATACACGCAAATACTCATTAGGCACAATTAAATCTGGCATAACAAACAAGCCAAAAAAAGAAACAGGAAAGCCCGACGCTGATGACATGAGCCAACCCGTAATAGGCATAAAGACCATCAACATGTACAAAGCAAAATGCGCCCCGTGTGCTGCTAATTTCTGCCACAATGGCATATCGTAAGGCAACTGCGGAACCTTGTTGAATAGCCACCAACTGATACGCAACACCACTAAGCCCAGAATCATCACCCCAAATTCTTTGTGCAAACCATACAGCCTAAATTTTTGGGTGCCAACAGGTAAGCTCGTCATGTACAAACCTAATGCCAGCATTCCAATAATAAGCAATGCCATCACCCAATGAAAAAAAATGCCTACTGCGCCATACCGAACATCAGTATTTTTTAGCTGTAACATAATTTAGAGCACCTATTTATTTAACACTGCTTCAGCTTCAATATTGATTTTCACTTCATCTGACAAGGCACTTGCAAGGGTTGTATTTCCGTAATCCGAACGCAATAACTCAGTAGTTGCGCTAAATCCTACTGCATTTTTTTCAGAGAGAGGATTAATACCCATCTTATTTAGTGTTACGTTTATCCTAAGCGGTTTAGAAATACCTAAAAATGTTAGGGTACCAATCACTTTTGCTGAATGCTTACCTGTCAAAACAACTTTCTGACTAGTATAGGTAGCGCTTGGAAATTGAGTGGAATTTAAAAATTGAGGACCGCGTAGATGTTCATCTAATTTGGGGACGCCGCTGATGACATCTGCTGTATGAACAGTCACATCAACTTTACTATTTTGTGGTTTTGCTTCATCTAATACAACTGTACCTGTAAAAGGCCATTTACCAGATTGATTAGAAAACCCCAGGTGATTAACGTGCCAAAAAATAAAACTGTGAGAAGGATCAAAGGTATATGTATCCGCTGCTTGTACGGATAGCGTGCCTATCAAAAATAAAAAAGTTGTTACGCAACTGACTAACCATTTATGCATTTTCATTTAATCTTCCTTGAAAAAATAAAATAAACACTGAAATTTATTATGTAATGAAAGTATCTTACTGTATGTAAGTATTTACCCTTGCACGATCTCGGAAATCATACTCAAATTCATCCCAACGATAGCAATATATATCTAAGGCTTAGGATTTTTTTTTTCATCTTTGGCAGCCGTCGCATTCAGTTTCTGCAATGCATTAAATATAAACTCTGGCTGATTCGTATTGATTAAGTCAGCACCTGCTGTTAGCATTTTTACTGCCATATCAAGATTGTCATCTATAGGGTATGTCCAAACTGCACTTTTTAAACCACTATCCCGAATTCTTTGCATAAAATCTGAATCAATTAAACCAGCATCGTATTCTACATCGATGCCATCTAAATTTGCTTCTTTAGCCATCGCGATCATTTTATCTAAATCTTCTTTATTTTTAATTCGATGATACAAACCAATAGTTTTACCTGGGTGATGAGGATCATCTCTCACTTCATCTCTACTAGGAGTCGCAATTGTTAAGAATGAATGTTTGTAATTTGGTAAAAATCTTTTTAATATTTTAATCAATTCGAAATCAAAACTAATAAATAATAACTGGCTATCCTTGATTTTATATTTTGGTGCAAAGTACGTAATCAATTTCTGTAAATCATCGACTATACTCATATCGCCTGCTTTCACTTCGATAATAAGTTTACGCTCAGCATGACCTTTTAATTCATGCAAGAAATCTTCCAGCAAGGATATTTTGGTTCCATGAAATTTATCTCCTAAATAGGAAGCATAGGAGCCCACATCTATTTGTGCAATTTCATCTTTGAAATGAAGTTGGGAGATTTTCTCATTACGAATTTTAAGGAAATGCTTATGCGTTAAAGTCGGAGCGATACTTTTATTAAGTCGCCCTGTCCGTCGTAAAGTCTCATCGTGTAATACTATAATTCTGCCATCCTGAGTTCTATGGACATCACATTCTACGTAAAGAGCACCCTTTGCATACGCTTCCCGTAAAGAGGGGATAGTATTTTCTGGGAAGTGCGGCAATTTATTACCTGGAGACTCATTGTTGGCTCCTCGATGTGCTACAAATCGAGAAAAAACATCTTGATTAGCCTCAACAGAATTAAACAATGTCCCTGGATAAGCCTTACTGGGTGAGCGGGGAGCCGCCATACAAATATCCTCAATTGACATCGAGCTCATAATTTATATAGTAAAAATAATATGTTGAATAAATGTCTAACATTTACTCATATTTCAATTATACTATCGAAATAAAGAGTCAAACACTTAATTTTAATATTTAATTACGGTAATATAATGCGAATATGGATAGATGCCGATGCCTGCCCCAACATAGTGAAAGATATCTTATTTCGGGCTGCTAACCGCACAAGAACAATAATGATTTTAGTCGCGAATCAACCTATTCGCATTCCACCCTCACCTTTTATTACACAAATTCAAGTTTCAGCAGGATTTGATGTGGCTGATAATTACATTGTTGACAACATGGATGCTGGGGATCTCGTGATTACAGCAGATATCCCTTTAGCTGATGCGGCTGTTGAAAAGAATGGTTCTGCATTAAATCCTCGGGGTGAATTATATCAAGCTAACAATATCAAAATGCGACTGGCCATGCGTAACCTAAGTGACAGCCTTAGAAGTAACGGTGTCATGACAGGCGGCCCTGCTAAGCTTGGAAAAAAAGAAATCCAAGCTTTTGCAAATAGTTTAGATAGATTTCTTACTAGCCGCTGAATTAGTCTTCTTAAACAACGCCCAAATATTGGGGTCTTCCACACCTAAATGCCAGAGAGACGTTCCTCTCAGATGATATTTATTCACTAGATCTACTTTTATTTTAAAAGTAGGAACATCTTCTGCAAAAATAAATTCATTTAAATTATTATTTACAAAAACAGCATATGATAATTTTTTAATAGGATCCCATTGCAAAGTGACATGAAATTTTTCTAATATATACTTTAGCTGAGGATAAGTTAAATCCGTTTCAGTCACATGTGTCTCTGTATGACCATATCCTGTATACCAATAAGCAGAATAAACGGGTAAACCTAAAGAAATTTTATTTGTCGGAATATAGTTAATCGCATATTTCACAATCGCCTCGGCCCAAGCAGGCTCACAAGCAGAACCGGGTGTTGTACCCGAACCATGTTGAGCATAAGCCATCAGTGTTACAAAATCACTGGACTTGCCTAATGCAGCATAATCATACCCGCCACTCCAAAATTCTAAACTAGAACGCGACCTGTTACTCCCGGGTAAGACATCAGACACTCTTGGGAAAATAGCTACGCTAACTTCAAAACCATTTTTATGTAAAGCATCTGAGACTAACGAGTAAAAATGAGAAAAATGATTTCGATCTGAGATTAGTATATGTTCGAAATCAATTTGTACTCCGACAAAATGATTCGTTTTACACACTTCAAGTAACATATCTATCGCTCGCAACTCAGAGACATCATTTGTTAAAAACGCATGCGTTCGAGCACTATCAAAATCTACATTTGTCAAAAGAGGCATTACCTTAACATGATTTCGTTTTGCTAAATTCATCATGAGTGGATCGACTGTCCCCCAAACTGTGCCTTTTTCATTAACTTGATAAGCTTGCGGAGCAATAATAGTGATAGATTTTATATGTGATTTCATAGAGCTATTTTGTTGGATAATATCATCATTCGTTAAATGTAAAATAGAATCACTACGATAAATATAACCCACGACATCTTGTGCATGACTCACAGATACAAGTAACAAGCTGCAGAATAATATCGAACCTTTTATAAAATTTTTCATTTAATATCCTAAAGTTAAAACGTTATAAGTTGTGTTTCTGATTATTTGTGGCACAATACATTTTTTTTACCCTCTGAAGGAATTCAAATGAAGAAAGCTACGACTTCTAAAACCACTACCCAAAAACTCGCAGAAATTATCAAAGAAGCTACTCAAGAATTAAAAAAAATGCAAGCTCACCTAAAGAATTTAATTTTCACAGATAAAGCCACCAAATCTGCTGCGAAAAAAACGCCAGCTAGCAAAGCTAAAAAAGTATCAGAAAAAAAATCTGTTACTAAAAAAACGGCTACAAAAAAAGTAACGGCTACTAAGAAAGCTGTGGCTAAAAAAGCTGTTGCTAAAAAAGCTGTTGCTAAAAAAGTGCCAGCCACTAAAAAAGCATCTAAACACCTATAAAGCCTTCGCCTTTGTAACCATTCAATCGTTGTTACATCTAAGAGCGAAGTAATCTAGAAAAAAATATCCTTAAATCTGAAGCGCATATACACTGCCTGACTGTCATGCGTCAGGTTTAAGGAATACACCTCTGAGCAACATACTCCGCTCAATTGAAAATCTGCAATTAAGAAATAATGTTTAAGTCTGGATTAATTCAGTCTTGCTGAAAAGAAGCAAAAAATATCATTCTTTTAATTTCAATCCCCCATTTTTTATAAAGAAATCTCGAGCATTTTCTACATCTTTAATAATTTGCTCTTTGAGCAATTCTAAATTTTCATAGCGCTCTTCATCTCGCAACTTCTGACAAAATTCCACTGAAACACGACGACCATAAATATCAGCTGAGAAATTAAATAAATAAACTTCTAATAACATTTTTATACCGTTAACAGTAGGGCGAGTTCCCACATTAGCAACACCTAACAAAGGTTTATCATCTATCCCATACATGCGTACAACATAAATTCCATGCACAGGTGAAGCAACTCGATTTAAAAGTATATTAGCAGTGGGAAATCCAAGAACACGTCCTAGCCTCTTACCATGTACCACACGACCTGTCATTTGATAAGGATGACCAAGCAAGCTTTCAGCTAAAGCATGATCTCCACGCGCTAATGCATCTCTAATGCCTGTACTACTGATCCGCGCGCCTGAGTAAGTGACACTAGCCGTGTCTTCTACCGAATAATGGTAAATTTCCCCCATCTCTTTCAGAAAATTAAAATCTCCTTTACGCCCACTTCCGAATCTAAAATCATCTCCCACCAAAACAGCACTCGCATGAAGTTGATCGATTAATACTTTTTTTACAAATTCCTCAGCGCTTAAAGAAGCAAACTGTTTATTGAAACGTATTACCATAACTTCATCGATACCAAAAGATTCCAGTGCAGTCAATTTCTCGCTCCAGCGCATAAGCCTGGGGGGAATTGGAGTATTCAATGAAAAAAATTCTGGTGGTTGTGGTTCAAATATAATGACACAAGACGGAACTGATAATGCTTGCGCTTTTTCTTTTAATTTTTTTAATACTGCCTGATGACCTAAATGCATGCCGTCAAAGTTACCAATTGTGATTACACGACCTTTAGTTTCTTGAGATAAGCGATTTAAACCTCTTATCAATCTTATAGTCACAGCAACATATCCTGCAAAATATTATTTGTTAATTTTTCTACTATTGTTATCATTTCTAGTGCAGTATCAGCGCAGGCTATACCTTTATGACCATGCTTTCCTCCTACCCTTTCTAAAGCTTGCTCCATATTGTCTGTCGTTAATACTCCAAATATAACAGGGATATTATATTTCAACATGACCTTCTGACAACCTGAACTCACTTGTTCACATACATAATCAAAATGAGATGTTTCGCCTCGTATGACAGCACCTAAACAAATTATTGCCTGATATTTTTTAGACTTAGCCAATAATTGAATAACTAATGGCAACTCGATTGCACCTGGAACTGTAGTTACGCTAATATTTTCTTGAATGATTCCACATTCTTGCAATCTCGCTAGAGCACCCTGTAATAATAAATCTGTGATTTCATTATTGAATACACTAGTCGCAATCGCTATACGTGTATCATGAAATATATTTTTATTCATGATGTTTTTCCTTTGCATTTGAAACAGAAGCTTCATTAGTAAAATGAAATAATTTATGTTGTTTGGTTAATAAATATTTTACATTATGCTCATTGAAAACAACAGGAATGGGCTCTCGTGTAATATGAATAGAACTATATAATTCAATATCACGCACTTTAAGTGGATTGTTAGTCAGTAAGCGTACATTCATTAATTTAAGATTTCGTAAGATTGTTGCAGCAAAATAATATTTTCTATCATCAATCGAGCAACCTATTTTTTGATTTGCTTCTACCGTATCAAGACCCTCTTCTTGCAAGGAATAGGCTTTAATTTTGTTAAGCAAACCTATGCCACGGCCTTCTTGTTTCAAATAAATTAAATACCCGCCTTCTTCACTAATTCTTTGAAGTGAATAATGTAATTGCTGTTGGCAATCACAACGTTGTGATCCGAAAATATCACCGGTTAAACAACCCGAGTGTATCCTCACTAATGGTGGCTGATCTGACTTAAAATTTTCGTTAGATAGAATAGTATGCTCTTTGCCTGTAAATTTTTCTTTTACCACATCAATTTTAAAATTACCGTAATGTTCTAATGGTAATGTTGCTGAAGCTTGTTCATCAATTAAATTCTCACACCCCAATCGATAAACTATAATATCTTCAATGGATAAAATAGTTAATTCATGTTGCTTGGCAAACTCATATAATTTTTCGCCCCGCATCATAGTGCCATCAGTATTCATCAGTTCACATAGAACAGCGGAAGACTCGAACCCAGCAAGTTGAGAAATATCAACACTACCCTCGGTATGGCCTGCACGCTCTAATACACCACCTGATTTAGCACATAACGGGAATATATGGCCAGGTCTGACCAAATCATCGGGGCCTGAATTTTCTTGTACTGCTACTCTTATTGTCTGAGCCCGATCAGCCGCTGAAACACCTGTAGTAACACCATATTTTGCTTCAATGGAAATCGTAAAAGGTGTGTCATGCGTGCTAGTATTGTCTTTAGGGGAGACCATTAAAGGTAAATTTAATTTATTCACTTGAGCAGGTCTTAATGCTAAACAAATAATCCCACTGCAATGCCTAATCATAAAATTAATCATTTCAGTCGTGGTATTTTCTGCAGGAAAAATTAAATCTGCTTCATTCTCTCGGTCTGAATCATCAATTAAAATAATCATTTTCCCTGACTGTAAATCTTTAATTGCTGCATTGATGCGCGATAAATTTTCTTTCATGCGACGCGTGCTCCTAATATTTTTTCTATATATCGACCTAAAATATCGGTTTCAATATTCACTAATGTCTTTGGTAAATAGTTTTTAGCGAGTGTTATTTCTTGAGTATGAGGAATTAGCGTGACACTAAAGTTATCATCGTCACAGTGAATAACTGTTAAACTCATACCATCAACGGCTACATAACCTTTATTAACTATATATTTATTCATTGCTCGTGGAATAGTAATTTTAGCAAGTATCGCATCTCCTTCAGACTCAAACGATATGATCTCTCCTACACAATCAACATGTCCTTGCACGTAATGCCCACTAATACGACTATCCATTTTTAATGAGCGCTCTAAATTGACTAAAGAACCTTTTGTTAATTTATCTAAATTAGTGACACGCAAAGTTTCTGGTACAACATTAAATATTAAATATTCATTACGCTGTATTAACGTAAGGCACACACCATTAACAGATAAACTATCATTGACCATCAGGTCTGATAATTCATGCTGAGGCCTAATCGATAATGTTTTAATATCATTCATTTCACTAATCTGTTCTATAGTGCCTGTGCATTCGACTATCCCGTTAAACATACTCGCATCCTTTAAGATCAACGCTAAAAGCTACATCCTTACCTAGAGTATAAAATTCCATATCTTTTAATATTTTCTTTTTATCAAATGACCCAATTAAAACCGGGGATAAAAATACTTGAACTTTGTTAACTAAATTTTCTTTTAGAAAATGATTAGTAGTTTGCATACCACCCTCGACTAGCAAGCTAGAAATTTTCTGTTTTCCTAACTCATCTAATAAATGATGTAAATCCACTTGGCCTTCACTATTTTTTCTTAAAATTAATATCTTAATGTTTAGTGAATCACATTTTTTTTGAAAAGCTTTTGTAACGATAGTCGTTGTTGCAATAATTGAATTTGACATAGAACAGTCATCAAAAATATTTAAATCAAATTCTAAATTAAGTGAGTTAGATAAGACAATTCGTATGGGTTGCTTGATGCTAGTTTGGCTGGTGTTACGCACGGTTAATAGCGGATTATCTTTCCGTGCAGTATTAGCTCCGACTAATATTGCATCAACTCTGTGTCTCAAGTCATGAGTAACTGTATCTGCTTGAGCATGAGATATTTTTCTGCTATCTGATGGATTCGTTATAGTTTTGCCATCTAATGACATTGCCCATTTTGCAAAAACATAAGGACGATTATACTTAATGAAATGACAGAAAATTTCATTCAACTTGAGAGCTTCATTTTTATTTAAACCAACTTCTACTTCTATGCCCGCGGTTTTCAATTCTGCAATACCCTTTCCAGCAACAAGTGGGTTAGGATCTTCACAAGCAATGACAATTTTTTTTAATCCTGCTTTTATTAATGCTAAAGTGCAAGGTGGTGTTTTACCATAATGGCAACAGGGTTCTAATGTTACATAAGCTATTGCATCTTGAGCTTCAACACCTGCTTGTTTGAGGGCATAAATCTCTGCGTGTGCTTCACCTGAATTCATGTGCCAACCTTCACCTATTATTTTGTTATTCTTTACAATAACACAACCCACCATAGGATTTGGTGAAACGCTATATTCCCCTTTTCTTGCTAATTGGAGTGCTAACAACATGAAATTTGGCAATTAAAACCTCCGCAAATAAAACCGTCAGGGCTTTCATTACCAACTGAACTTTAAAATAATACACACGAAATGCATGCATGCCATAATCTGGTATAGCTGTATCAGTTCAATTTGTAATTATCTTCTTTCATCCGGACTATAACCGTCGGCTTTGGCTTTTCACCAAATCTGCTCATCATAATGAAATAATAAGCTCGCGGGCTCTTTAATAAATTAAAATACCGCCGGTGTGGAGTTACACCACGCCCTGAAGATAACAACTGATGCAATTGTGTGCGTGGTGTACAAAGCTGTCAAGTAGTAACTTCGAAATAAGTATGGGCACAAACTTTGTTATTTTATAAAATTAACAAATAACAAAGTCATCATTTTCTGAGCCTCCCCTGATTTTTTCAACCAGAGTCATTATCTGCTTTTCTTTTAGATGAAATAGTTCGGCCATATTGTTGATTGTATAGTATATCTTTTGAATTTGATCATAATGGTAAGGTGTCTGTAGCACTGTAGGGAGATTAAATTCTAAGCGTTTAGGCACAGGGCTTTCTAAGGCATATATCGTTTCTTGGAAAGAAGAGAGTATTCCTCCTCCATAAATTCGTAGTCCAGCAGATGTATTTAAAAGTCCGAATTCAATCGTAAACCAAAACAAACGACCCAATAAGGATTGAGTTTTCTTATCTGTCCTTAATGCATTTTCTCCATACCATTGTACAAAATCTGCGTATGCCTGGTGAGTTAGCATAGGGCAATGGCCAAAAAACTCATGAAAAATATCAGGCTCTTGTAAAAAGTCTAAATCCTCACGTAGACGAATAAAGGTTGCTGCAGGAAATTGTTTATGTGCTAACAATGAGAAAAATTCTTCTAATGGAATGATTGCATTGACTGGAACTACACTCCAACCGGTTTGAGCTTGCAAAACTTCTGAAATCTCACCACATTGAGGAATTCGATCTGAATGCATATTAAGTGTTTTTAAACCTGAAATAAATTCATCGCAAGCACGATTTTGTATGACCTGTAATTGACGATCAAATAAAATTTCCCACGTTTCATTTTCTTCAATTGTGAAATCAACGTGACCATTTTTATCTGGTTTTTTTGCAACATATTTTGACATAATTTTTCTCTGATAAAGTACACCAATAGCTTAATTGCTATTTAATTAAAATACAAAAATTAAGAATCTTTAGACAAAAAAAAGTCGGCCTATTGAGACCGACTTTTTAATAACTAGTAAAAGTTAATGTGGTTTTACGATTAAAGCATTTTGCACAACTTTTACGCCTTCAACATGGCTTGCAATTTCGCCAGCTTTGCGTTTTTGGAATTTGTTATCAACGTAACCACTTAGTTGGACGCCACCCTTATAGGTATTTACTGTGATAGGTAAACTTTTAACATTATCATTAGCTAATAATGCTGATTTCACTTTTACCGTAATAGCACTGCTATCAACATATTGACCAGTACTTTCTTGATGACTTGTACTCGCACAACCTGTTAAGAAAGAAGTTCCAACAACTGGTAATGTTAATAATGCTACAGTAAGCGCTGTTTTTAAGTTAATCATTATTCTATCCTCTAGTTAAATGGGAAAATGTTATTTCTTTAACAACACAGCTGCCACAATACCTGCTAGCAATGCGAAACCTACAGATTTAACAGGGTTTTCTTTAACATAAGTCACTACATTTTCTTGTAATTCGCTGGATCGATCTTTAATTTCTTTCACAGACTCGTGCATAAATTTTTCTGCTGTTTCTTTAATGTGATGCGCATTATTAAGAATTGTATCTTTAATATTTTCAGCATCATCTTTTAAATTTTCCCAACCATGACGTTTTAAAAACTCAGAAATTTCATGTTTAGCTTCTTCTTTTTTGTAACCATAAAGCTTTTGTAATTTGCCTTCTAGTTCTTCAGAAGAGCCTTCAAGTTGGTTAACATCATTGTCTGTTAATTTAGACCATTGTTGCTTAACTTTTCCTTTTGCTTCTTTCCAGTTGCCTTTGAGTATAGTTGAGTTCATTTAAAATTCTCCTTAAGAATTAAAATATTTAAATTTATATGTATGTTGAAAATGAATAAGATGAAAAAAAGAAAAACCAATATTTAAAAATATTATTCTTACAATTATATCAAATAAGAGAGAAAATGCAAGTTTAATCATTGTTTAAGCATTCTGCTTAGTTTAGCTTATTAAATCATCTTATTTATTATTGCTCAGAAAATTGTACGAATTCTAATTCATTAACTTCGATTCATTTATAACATTATGTTATATCTTATTTGTGCATTCTTAATGATAGGTAAAATAATGTCAAAACTTTATAATGATTATGAAATAGCTGCGAAAAACATTATTGAACAAGTAGGCAAAACGATTGTGATTGCAATACCTTTAGCGATAGGCAAACCTATCGGATTCATTAATGCACTTTATCAATTAGCTTGCGACGACAATTCTATTCAACTGACTATCATCACTGGATTAACATTATCAAGACCTACTTTTAGTCATGATTTAGAAAAACGTTTAGCAGAGCCAATACTAAAAAGAATTCTTAAAAATTATGAAGATCCTCTTTATGAAAAAGCTCGTGAACAACAGAATTTACCCAGCAATATTTCTATCATTGAATTTTATTTATCACCTGGAAAATATCTCAATAACAGCATGGTTCAACAAGATTATATCAGCAGTAACTATACTTTAGTGAAGCGAGATTTGCTGAATTATTCCGTCAATGTCATTGCTCAACAAATGGCAAAATCATCAACTCAACCAGATTTATATAGCTTAAGCTCCAATACAGATCTATTTAAAGATATTGCTCATGACCTACGTACACAATATCCAGAAAGAAAAATTGCAATAATAGCAGAAGTAAATAATAATTTACCTTTCATGGTGGGTGATGCGGAAATAAATAGCCAGACCTTTACTCACATCATAGACACACACAGTTATCCTGCATTATTTGCTTTACCGCATCATGACATATCAGCAGAAGATCATGCGATAGGATTATACACAAGCACATTAATTAAAGATGGTAGTTGCCTACAAATCGGAATTGGTTCAATAAGCAATGCGATTGCTAATGCTTTAGTGATGCGAGAAAAAGAAAATACGACTTATTCCGAACTCATGAGTTCTTTATTAGTCCAAGAAAAATTTGGCGAAACCGTTGCAACATTAGGGTCATTAAAACCTTTTGATGAAGGGTTGTGTGCATCAACTGAAATGTTAAGTGATGCTTACCTACATCTATATAAAGAAGGCATTTTGAGAAAACGGGTTTATGATCATGCAGGAATTCAAAGATTATTAAATGCTAAAAAAATTACAGAAAGTATTTCGCCTACTCTCTTAGATATTTTAATTGAAGAAAATATCATTCATTCCCAACTTACTTTTTCGGATGTAATGATGTTAAAAAAATATGGTATTTTTAAATCAGATATTAGCTTTCAATCAAACAATTTATTAACCTCAACGGGAGTATCTATTCCTGCAAATTTAAATTCCTCTGAGGCTAAACATCAAATAATTTTACATTGCTTAGGTGAAAAATTAATTTCAGGAAAAATAATTTATGCAGCTTTTTTTCTCGGCACCGTTGATCTTTATCAACAATTGCATGATCTAACCCCTACTGAGTTAAATGAAATTAACATGACGACTATTCAGCGAACTAATACACTTTGTTGGTCACATGAATTATCTATTCTTCAGCGTCAACATGCTCGATTTGTTAATTCAACTATGATGGCAACTATGGGTGGATTTGTGGTGTCAGATGGCCTGAAAGATTTACAAGAAGTCAGCGGTGTAGGAGGACAATTTGATTTTATAGAAATGGCACAAAAACTTAAAAACGCGCGTTCCATTATAAATTGTCGTAGCACTAGAGTAACCCTGGAAGGTGTGCAATCAAATATAGTGTTAGAGTACCCTTATTCAACTAGCCCTCGACATCTGCGAGATATTATTGTCACTGAATATGGGATTGCAGATTGTCGCAGTAAAACAGATAGCGAAATAATAAAAGTTTTACTTAATATTACTGACTCTCGATTTCAAAATACTTTATTAAATAAGATAAAAAAATTAGGAAAAATTTCGCCTGATTATCAAATCCCCGATATTTTTCAAAAAAATTATCCAGACATCTTGCAATCAAAAATCCAAGAATTTCAGAAGAAAGGCTATCTCAAACGATATCCATTAGGTTGTGACTTGACTGACATAGAATTAACACTGCAATCTGCTTTGCTATATATAAAACAATGCTCAGGTATAAAATTATTAAAACTGGTTATTTTATCATTCCTTTATTTCAAGAATGTTAAATCTTATCATCTCTATTTATCAAGAATGAACTTAGAGACGCCTGATAATTTGAAAGAATGGTTTTATAAAAAATTAATAACTTATACAATTTATCTTCAAACTCGTTAAGTTAATTTATAAAAATCAATATTAAATTCATACTTTTGCATGCATACGCTTATTAGATTAAGAATTTTGAAATAAATTAAATAAATAATTCCCTATCTCTTGACAATATCATTTCAATTTCTGTTTGAATTTTATTCATCAACCATCATGCTGATAAATATATGTTTACACCTACCTATACATATTTAACTTAATAGACCCCTTTAAAATTCCTAATCTCCTATTTATATTTAGCTTTTTTTGCTCATTTAACTTTTAAATGACAAGTCAGTATTCTCTTTTCCTCTGAAAACACTAGAAGTGTTATACTAGAAACTGTATTAACTAAGAAAGTTTTTAACGGTGATTCATTCTTGGGTTGTCAACGGAGGTAATAATCATGTTACGTTCTCGCGTTGGTTTATCGTGTCTAATTGCAAGCATTTTATCTTTATCTGCATGTGCGTCATTCACAACACCCGTAGCACAACAACCTACGCGTGTTCCCGTAATCTATTCCTCAGGACCTTCAACATATTCGCATGAAGTTCTGTACTCACGAGGGTACTACGGGCATGGCTATCATGGGTACAAACATTGCTACCGTGTAAAGGGATATTACCATCATGGCAAGTTTGTTAAAAAATCGTATATGTCATGCCGTTATGGATACGGCAAAGCTGTGGCGTATCGAGGATATTATGGATGCACAGGATACATTCCTGCATATGCTCCTGAAGACCGTGTTTGCTCAAAATGGGAATGGATGCCTGGTCATTCTTATGGCAATGTAATGTATAAATAAATTAGTAAATTATAATATAAGGGGTCATCATAATGATGATCCTTTTTTTTTCTTCTAAGTTAATTTCAAGCTAACCACAGCCTCTATTGGATTATCACCTCCCAAACCATTTGTTTCTATTTCATCTCTCTGCTACCCTCCTTATGTCGTTTTAATCAAGGGGCTGCTAATGAAATTGCGTATTAAATGTATCGCACTGTGCTTTGGAATTTTAATTTCTCTAAATTCTTACAGCTGGAACGCTGTAGGCCACATGGTAATCGCAAATATTGCCTATAAAAATCTTCAACCAGCAGTACGCACTAAAATCGATAGCATGGTAAGCAATCTAGGCAAGGAATATCCTTACATAACCACCTTTGCACAACTAGGGCCTTGGCCTGATGGTTTGCGATCACAACGTATCGAATCCTTTACTCACTGGCATTATATTGATTTGCCTCTAAGTGGCGATGGCACTCCCTTAAAAAATATTGCCGATAGTGATAATGCTGTTTGGGCAATTAATAAAATAGAACCTGTATTAAAAAATGTCAAAGCTAATCCTTACGAACATGCGCGTTTTTTAGCGTTCTTAGTTCACATTGTTGGTGATGTTCATCAACCTTTGCATACCGTTGCTCGCCTATCTGCCGCCCATCCTGATGGTGATAAAGGTGGCAACCTTTACATAGTTCAATATCCCGTACAGAAACCACATTCTGTGGCCTTACATAAGATATGGGATGAAGGATTTGGGCTATTTAATAACGACACCTCAGCAACGAATATTGATGCTCTAACTAACAAAATAACTGCAGAGTTTCCTGTGCAATATTTTGGTTCAAAAGTTACCGAACTTTCTGCCGAAGGTTGGGCAAAGGAGGGCGTAGAACTTGCGCCTGCATTAGTTTACAGCACCCCTGAAAACCAAATACCTTCGCCTATGTATGTCACATTAGGTAAACAAACGGCTGAGCAACGTGCTGCTTTGGCGGGCTATCGATTGGCGAATTTATTAAATTCTCTTTTGAGCGAGGTCTAAAGCTTAAAAGCTTTAACTACTCTCTACTTCTCTTCTTCTAAAACTATGACTAGCTCCCTTCTCCCCTTGTGGGAGAAGGTGCCCGTAGGGCGGATGAGGGGTGGGAATTTAAAGAACAAAGCATTTATATAAACAACCACCCCTCACCCGCCGCTACGCGTCGGCCTCTCCCACAAGGGGAGAGG
>DHXK01000255.1:16490-17188 GCA_002413665.1 Legionellales bacterium UBA5158
TGTATAGTTATGTAGTAGACATCCTATAAACAGGATAAAAAATATCACTATCTTAAAAAACATCAAACAACCACTTCTTCCGTGGTAGCACTAGGATCTAATTTTTCGGAATGATTTTCTGCTAAATACATATACATTGCTGGAACAACAAACAGTGTAAACACAGTGCCTATAGAAATCCCAGTAGCAATCACTAAACCAATATTATAACGACTCACAGCCCCTGCTCCAGAAGCTAAAATCAAAGGAACTACACCTAACACCATAGCCGCAGTCGTCATCAATATAGGCCTGAAACGAATACTCGCCGCGGTTATCACTGCATCTAACTTCGACTTACCTTCTTTTTGTAAATCATTTGCAAATTCAACAATCAAAATCCCATGCTTACTGATGAGCCCTATCAATGTAACTAGCCCTACTTCCGTATAAATATTTAAACTTACACCACCAATACCTATACAAACGAATATCATAGCGCCACAAATCGACATGGGTACACTAATCAAAACAATTAAAGGATCACGGAAACTTTCAAATAAAGCGGCTAATGAAAGGAAAATAATAATAAGGGCAAAAAAGAATGTTACCACTAATGCACTGCTTTCTTTAATAAACTGACGGGACTGCCCCGCATAATCTACAGTATAACCTTGCGGTAAAATTTCTTGCGATAAATTCTGTAGAGTAGCTAATGC
>DHXK01000255.1:17292-18014 GCA_002413665.1 Legionellales bacterium UBA5158
CCCATCGTAATACCCGGGACGGGTACACCAACTATGGTTGCTGAATTAAGCTGCTGAAAATGATTTAACGATTCAGGAACAACTTCATTTTTTAAATTTGCAATCGTAGAGAGAGGAATTGCTACACCACTTGCCGTTTTAAAATAATAATTTAATATTTGCGAACTATTCAATCGGCTTTGTCTTATCACCTGCGGAATAACTTGATAAGCTCTTCCATCATAATTGAAGTAATTTATATAACTTTGACTTAAAGCAGTTTGTAGAACCGTCCCTACCTCTTGCATAGTCAATCCAAACTGAGCGATCTTATCGCGATTTAAAGTGATACTAGTTTGTTGTTGATCGATTTTTAAATCTGTATCAATATAAATAAATAATCCACTTTCTTTTGCTTTCTGCAATAAAGCGCCTGCTACTTCATTTAGTTGTGCAAACGATTCCGTTGTTTGAATAACAAATTGTATAGGCAATCCACCACCACCTCCTGGCAATGATGAGGGTTGAAAAGAAACTACTTTTGCTCCCGCAATTTTATTTATATCCTCTTGCACAAGAGGTTGAAGAACAGCTGTCGTTCTAGAGCGTTGATCCCATGGCTTTAAAACCATACCACCAATACTAAAGTTTAAACCTCCTGAGCCATCTATCTGAAAAATATGATCTGTTTCTGGATATTTTTTAAAAATATCAAAAACTTGTTTTGAATAGAGTTGAGTGAG
>DHXK01000255.1:18144-20033 GCA_002413665.1 Legionellales bacterium UBA5158
CCTCAAGGCTGCATTCGGTGAAGCTGTCACCTGTGTCAAAATAATTCCTTGATCCTCTTGCGGCGCTAATTCTGATTTTGATCCAGTATAAAGAAAATAAATACTGCTTAAAATAATCAAAGCAAAAACACCAGTTACTGGCAAATATTCTAAAGAATTTTTCAGTTTTTTTTCATAACCATTCTGTAATTGTTGAAATTTATGATCAAGATAAATAATAAATTTTGGTTTGGTTTGATCTTCAATTTTTAAAAACTTCGAACACATCATAGGAGAAAGTGTCAGCGCAACCACAGCAGATATTGCAACTGCTGCTGCTAGTGTAAAAGCAAATTCAGTAAAGAGTGCGCCAGTTAATCCACCCAAAAATCCAATTGGAATATAGACTGCAATTAAAACAACAGTAATAGCAATAATTGGATTCGCTAGTTCTTGTGTTCCTAACAGTGCTGCTTCATATGCAGACTTTCCACTTTCCATATGCCGATAAATATTTTCTACAATAATAATCGCATCATCTACCACTAATCCAATTGCTAAAACTAGCGCTAATAAAGTTAATAAATTAATTGAATAACCCAGCATTAACATTATGAAAAACGCACCAATCAAAGAAAGAGGGATAGCAACTACCGGGATGAGCACAGAACGTAAAGAACCTAAAAATAAATATATTACAACAGTCACTATCAGTAATGCTTCAAAAAGAGATTTAACAACTTCGTAAATAGAACTATTTACAAACTTACTTGCATCATAAACAATTTCTGCATCTAAACCTTTAGGCAATTGCTCTTGCATAGCTGGAAAAGCATTTCTAACACTTTTGATAACTGTTAATAAATTTGCAGCTGGTGCAACTTTAATCCCTATGTAAACCGCCGCTTTGCCATCAAAGCTAACGGCAGTATCATAATTAGTTGCGCCCAATGTAACGGTAGCTACATCACCTAATCGAACAATTATATTGTCTTTAGTTTTAATTATTAAATTGCGAAATCCATCTAATGATGTCAGGCCCGTATCTGCGGTTAGATTAAGGGTAAACATATCTCCGTCGGTTCTACCAACTGCTGTAATAACATCATTATTTGCTAGTGCTGCTGCTACATCAGTAGACGACACTCCAAAGCCGGCTAATTTTACAGGGTCTAGCCAAGCACGAAGAGCAAATTGTCTGTTACCTACAATTTCTGCTTGTTGCACACCATCGATAGCTTGTAGCTTAGGTTGGATAACCCGAGTAAGATAATCACTCACTTTATTACTGGCTAAAACCTTACTGGCAAAACCAATATACATAGAAGAAATTGTTTCGCCTATAGCAACAGTCACTATAGGTTGTTGAGAATTTTTTGGAAGTTGGTTTAAGACTGCATTAACTTTTGTATTAATTTCACTAATTGCTTTATTAGGATCATAGTTAAGTTTTAAAGTTGCTTGAATTGAACTATATCCAAGCTGGCTAGTTGAAGTGAGATAGTCAATACCATTAGCTTGGGCAATAGAATTTTCTAAAGCTGTTGTAATAAAACCAGCGACTACATCTGGATTTGCGCCAGTATACGTTGTACTAACTGTTACAACTGCATTCTGAGTAAAAGGATATTGCCGTACGGGGAGCGATCCTATTGAACGCAAACCCAACACAAGAATTAATAAGCTAATGACTGTTGCTAATACAGGACGTTCAATAAAAATATCTGTAAACCGCATACAAACCATCCTCAGATCACTCGTTTACTATGGTCGGATTGGGATTATTAGCAGGAACAACCGTGTTATTGATTTCAATTCTGCTACCATTTTTTAATTTTAGCTGTCCACTCGTTACAACGACATCACCTTCTTTAAGACCTTCTAAAATAGCTATTTGGTCACCTCTAGTG
>DHXK01000255.1:20130-23620 GCA_002413665.1 Legionellales bacterium UBA5158
CCTCTAGTGTCACCCGTTGTCACAAAAATTTGAGTCACTGTTTTGACAGATTTCTTATCTGACTCGTTTTGTTTTTCATTCACTAAGTAAATAATGTCACCATAAGGATTAAATGTCACAGCAGAATGAGGCAGGGTTAAATAACGTTTCGGTTTACCCGTGCTTACTATCACTTCCGTATACATTCCAGGAACTAATTCTAAATTCGGGTTTGCAATGATTGCTTCAGCCTCAACGTTTCTTGTTGCTGAATCAACAATAGGATCTATTGTGGTAATTTTTCCTTGATACGTTTTTCCTGGGAAACTTTCACTTGAAGTACGAACACTCTGGTTTACTTTTATTTCGTTGATAAACTGCTGAGGCATATAAAAATCCAAATACAGAGGATCTAATTGCTGTAACGTTACAACTTTATCTCCGGGATTGAGATATTGTCCTAGATTAACAAGTGAAATTCCAAGTCTGCCAGAAAAAGGGGCGGTTATAGTTTTTTTCTCTATAATGGCTTTTTGCTGAGTAACTTGTGCGCTAAAATTTTTAAGATTAGCAGCATCTGAATCAAGAACAGCTTTACTCACAGCTTGTACTTTAAATTGTAGTAGATCTCGATTCAAATTTGTCTTTGCAAGCTCTTCAGAAGCTTTTAATGCATTTAATTGTGCAACGTCAGCATCAATGTTTAGCTGTACTAGCACAGTATCTTTTTTTACAACTGTACCAGGAACAAAATAAATATTTTTTATCATGCCAGCCAATTCAGTAGTCACATTCACACCTTGAATAGCTCGCAAACTTCCTGTCGCTTTTTTCTCAGGCAGCCAATCTGAATATTTGACTTCCATCGTTGAAACAGTTTGTATAGGATTTTTTAATTTGGATATATAAGAATTAATCATGAATGATATAAATATTTTATAAGCAATAATACATCCGAATAGAATTGCTACTGAAATAAGCATGATACGCATGCGTTTTTTCATTTGAATATTTTTGGTTTGCGCGTCCATCATACTTTCTTCTCCTCTCGATTCCACCACCCACCACCTAAAGCCCTAAATAGCGTAGCAGTATCGATAAAACGTGCGGCTTCCGCTTGAATACGGTTGATCTTGGTTTGTTGATATTGACGCTGAGCTACCAATAAAACCAAATAACTAGTACCACCCAAATTAAATTGGCTCTCTGATAACACTAATGATTGTCGTGCGGTATCTTCTGCTTCTTTTTGAATTCGTAATAGTTTCGCATCATTTTTTAAAGCCCCTAATGTATCCGCAACATTTTGGAAAGCTTGTAAAACAGTTTGTTTATATTGAGCAACAGCTTGTTCGAAAGCTGCAACTGCTCCACGTTTTTTGGCTCGCAATGCACCACCAGTAAATATGGGCTGAAGAATTTGTCCCATGTAATTCCACACCACATTTTGATAAGCAAATAAGCCGCTAGGAGTAACTGCACCCCAACCGTAGCTACCACTCAAATTTATTTGCGGATAAAGATTAGCTGTTGCAACACCAATTTGACCACTTGCAGCTTGTAATAAAGCTTCTGATGCACGTATATCAGGTCTTTGACGTACCAATGAAGAAGGTAGACTCACTGGCAAGACAGCCGGCAAAGTTAATTTTTTTAAATTAAAGTCAGGCAAACAACTTTCGCTTGGAAATTCGCCAATCAGCACAGATAAAGCATTCATAGATTGTTCTAAACTTTGTTGTAAAGGGGGAAGTGTAGCAATAGTTTGTGCTACTTGTGTTTGCTGAATTAACACATCTGCACCTGATACAGCACCTAAGTTAAATTGTCTTTTTACTATCTTTAATTGATTTTCTTGTAATTTAATTATCTCTTGTGTTGCTTGGATTTGCCCCCGTAGAGAAGCAATGTTAACGGCAGTTATAACAATATTTGACGTTAATGTTAAAAATGCCGCTTCTAATTGGAAATCAGAATAATCAACTTGCGCTCGCAACGATTCTAATTCACGTCTAGCGCCACCAAATAGATCTGGAGAATAAGTCACATTGACAGTCGGGTTATACACATTAACGATTGAGGCAGGGCCTATGAGAGGAGTAAAAGACCTTTGACGTTGACCTGAGATTTGCCCTGTCACTTGCGGCAAAAAAGCTGTTCCTATCTGTGCGTTCACCGTTTCCTCTGCTTGACGAATAGCGGATCTTGCAGCAGCTATATTCGGGCTATTGGCTAATCCTATGCGAATTAAATTATTTAATTGTGCAGAATGAAAGACTGACCACCATTGTGCTGGAATATCTCTTCCTTTAACAAAATGCTGAGCAACACCAAGCTTGCCGTCAGCAGGAGTACTTACGGTTTTTTTAGGTAAGGGATAAGAAGTATAAGCAGTCACATGAGGTGCGCAAGGTGTATGAAAATCTGGACCCACCATACAGCTAGACAGAAGAGTACTTGCTATCGAAATTACAAATAGGCATAAAAAGCGCATTTAATAAGCAATCCTTGCTGAATCAAATAGTTAATCTACTGATTCCAACAATTTAATTGTTACAGGGTAACAGCACATGCTATACAAATTTGCTAATCCCTACCAGAATTATTTCCATTTATCATGTCTTGTTAAAGACGCCATCTGGAACGAAAAATTATGACCTTTAAAAAATGAGAAGGATGTTAGAAGAATTAAATGGTGATCTTTTCTTTTGCGACAACTGATTTATTTGCGGGTATTAGTATTGTATCCCCAGTCTTATTTGGAACCGTTCCATGATTATAGTCAGGATTTAAAGTATGCAATGATTCAATACTGGCTCCCGAAGATTTTGCAACGCTTGCTAAGCTGACAGAATTTTTTATTTTAAGTTCAGTAAAATAAGGAGTATTTTTAATAGGAGGTAATGTTACACCATATTTTTCAGGATTTTTTATAATCGCAGCCACCGCCAGCAATTTTGGAACGTAATATTTTGTTTCAAGTGGCAAGGGTAATTTAAAAAAGTTATCACTGCCAGTACGACGTTGTGCAGAGGCTACTCTACCCTCTCCACAGTTATAAGCAGCAATTGCTAAATACCAATTACCATTAAAAAGAGTACCTAAATCCTTAAAATATGATAGCGCTGCATGGGTTGAAGCAATCACATTACGGCGACCATCATAACTGGGTTTAGTCACCTTTATCCCGAGTCCGTGCGCTGTCTCTGGCATCAATTGCCATAAGCCAGTAGCACCTTTAGTCGAGTGATCGTTAGGGTTAAACTCGCTTTCAATGACAGGAATCAGCGCAAGCTCAGCAGGTAAGCCATGGGCTTGAGTTTGTTTATGAATAAAATAAATATAAGGTCCCGCTGCCAAAAGAATACTATAAAGCTTGCCCTGATCGGCTAACAATTTACGTATTTCATTCTGAACTTGATATGTCTGTGCTTTATTATCGAGAGTAAATTCGCTCGCCATCGACTTCCAGATTGATTCTACCGGGTGGTCAGCGGTACTGTAAACGGAG
>DHXK01000255.1:23734-25001 GCA_002413665.1 Legionellales bacterium UBA5158
CAGCGGTACTGTAAACGGAGTGATAAACCGATGGATAAACGGTCGCTACTCTAGCGTTAGTTGTAAAAGTATCTGTCACATTAAGGCTGCTATTATTATTCAGCCAAATCATCGCAAGAGTACAACTCAATAAAGCTAATATTAAATTTTTTGACGTGCTAGTAAGTATTTGCATGCAGGCATTTTACACAAAACAGGCATTGTGAGCAATAATATTAACAGCTTTTATTCATTTTTGACGTTAACTATATAAATGATATCAATATTTTTTAGTCATTAGTTCTTGTTGTATGGGGACTAAATGTGTCATATAAAGCCAATATCCAATTAAAAAGCTGGTTTAGGTAATGTTATCACTGAGGGTGTCTTGAATGAATCTCGATGACGACGTAAATTAAACAATATAATAAGTAGCTAATAGAATAGTTGATTCGTCATTGATTTTATTTTCAAAACAAACAATACTGTTGGCCAAAATAAAGTAGGCTTGTGAGAATCAAATGTTTAGAATTACCGCAAAAGCTACCATGAAAGTTTTAGTAACAGATTTAGATGGGTGCATTACAGTTTTGAAAGAAGGCGATATATCGTCAAATCAATTCCTTTCAAAACATTTGATTAGCCATGTAGTCTCTCAGTCATATGATAGCTTTTATATTTGCACTCATCGATGCAGAGCTAGCATTGCTAATGCTCTTTCAGCACAGCAAAAACAAATCACAGGAATAATCGCTCGTTTAAAAAAAGCACGTAACACTCACACTGAAGCTCAACTAGATGCTGACTCTGTTTTTCAATCTTGTAAAATATTTGAAGAAAGCGACCCTTATAATGTCTATACATTTAGGGTAGTAGAGAATTTTCGCAACAGTATTAATTTACCTTTACACGCGGTATCGACACCCGATGATGATGAAGATAGTTGTGGATCAGGATATGAAAAAAAATTAAAGCCATTCGAAAATATGTTATTTCAAAATCAATGCACAGCTAAAAGCAAAGGATCCAATTTTGATATTGATCCAAATGCGTATGAAGATGAAGCGTTCCCACACTCTTTAGATCCGCATAGTAAAAATAAACAATTATTAAAAATTGCACAAGATATAGCACGAAAATTTCCCAACACAACCATTACACTCGATTATCTTGACGATAACTTAACCATATGTGTCTCAGCACTACTGTTGCTAAAACATTCTGAATGGCCTCACAATGTGACAATAAATATTTTTCAACATGATCCATTTAATGATATTGAAATAAA
>DHXK01000068.1 GCA_002413665.1 Legionellales bacterium UBA5158
GAGACAGTATTGATACAGGCTCCATGTTTGAGAGTGCCAATATTCAATTAAAAACACTTTTAGGCAGTGCGGAAAAAGCAAATGTAGTATTTAAAGATTTGCAAACTGAATCAACAAAATCTCCCTTCTCTTTTCAAACTTTATTACAGGGAAACGCTGCATTGATAGCATCAGGAGTTAATGCACAACAATAAAAAGGAGATTTCAATGCTCTTGCAAATGCAATAGCAGCATCTGGTAAAGGAAATGATGAGTTAAGTAGAATGGTTATAAATTTACAACAAATAAAAAATGTTGGACAAGCATCTGCCTTAGATGTTAAACAATTTGCTTTTGCCGGAATAAATATTTACGCTCTTTTAAATACTTATTATCAAAAAAATCACATTGCGTTAAAAGAACAAAAACAAGATTATGATTCTATAATCGGGTCGTTAAAATTAGCAGGGGAGAAAGGGGGACAATATTTTGGTGGTTTAAGCAATTTAGCAGACAGCACTTCCGGCAGATTGAGCAATTTATCGGATAGTTTTGATATTTTAAAAAATAATCTCTTTCTTGCAATGAGTCCGGCAATAAATAGAATTACAAAAGATTTAACTTCATTATTTAATTTTATTGCTTCTCATTTAGACACTATAAAAGAATTAGGTTTTGTAATAGGTTTTGCAACCGCTGGATTCGTTGCTTACAAAGCTGTGTTAATGGCTATTGAAGGGGTTGCCGTTGTGAAATTCGTTGCTTCAATGATAAGTATGCAAGCTGCATCCGTAGGAGCTACGTTCACCACCACAGCATTAACAATGGCGCAAACGGAGTTAAATATGGCAATGACAGCAAACCCTATTGGTTTAGTTATTACTGCATTAGGGCTGTTGGCAATAGCTATTTATGAGGTAATGGACAATTACGATAAGTTAAGCGCAGCGTATGATACATCAATAGATAAAGCGGTAAAGCAAGCAGTTGATGATGAAAAAAAGACTGTTAATGATTTAGCGTTGGCGTATGGAAAACTGAATAAAGTTAAAAAAGAGGTTGCTCAAGAAAACGCTTTAAGAATTGAAAATGAAAATTTAACTGTTGAAATTGCAAATGCAAAAAAAGCTATTAAAGATGCTGAAAGTTCAAAATACGGTAAATTTGGAAGTGATTTAAGGGAGGCAGAAGCAGTGGCAGCAGCAGCAAATCGGGCTTTAACAATAGCGATGGCAAAAAAATCAGCATTAACACGGTCAGATATATTTACAGGGGCAGACGGAAAGCAGGGTGTAGGTGGCGCAAGCGGTCTTGACGAACCAAAAGCAAGCAAGATTCAGAACATAACAATTAACATGGGCGGTGTATTTGCGAATCAAAAAAACACTTTCTCAAATGCAGTAGGCGAGGGAGTGAATGATTTTATGGGTAGATTATCGCAGGCGTTAAACGCTGTTGTACTCGATAGTGCTTTGATTGCTGCGGAATAATTTGAGGTTACTTTTAGATATTTTTAATTATGGAATTTAAGCATTTTTCTCCAATAGGACAAATAACAGCAAGTAAAATAATACCAAATTTTACGAATGGAATTGATGTTTTCAGTCCTCAAAAAAATCTGCCTCAATTAGAACAATTGGCTGCTAATTTCGGGCTGCAATCTTTGAAAAATACTATTCTTAAAAATACGCTTCATTTCGCAGAGGTAGCGCAAGTAAAAGGAAGTGCCACGTTAAGAAGAAACGGAGCAGGAGGGCAACATTTTGACGCTCCAAACGGAACTGTGATGCCTATATTGGGACACAATGTTTTCGGGTTTCCGGTTTACTCAAACTTAGTAATAAAAGGCGATTCATATACAGACAATTTCGGCAAAGTAATTGCATCATTCAGCGATATTCGTTTAGATGCGGTTCTTTTAGAAATTGAGCGTGAAAATAATATTATTGTTACCGATATTCAGGGAAGGGCAAACAGCGTAATTGAATACGTTGGCTCAAAGTCTGCAAAGATACACGTTTACGGAACTATGCTTGCTGATATTCCGGGAGTATATCCCGAAGCAGATGTAGCGGAATTAATGAGAGCTTTGCAGTCTAACAAAGCATTGCGGATTGAATCATGGTTTTTGGCAATGGCAGGAATTTACAATTTAGTTGTAAATAAAGATTCAATAAAACAGGAAGCCGGTTCACAGGAATATCAAAAATTTGAGTTTGATGCAATTGCGGATTCTCCAATAATATTAAAAATAATGCCTGCAAGGGCTTAATAATAATACTTTGAGCCTTAGAGATTATACGCTAATTACAATAGAACAGCAGACAAATTCAGCATATCCAACGAGGGGGGGTAAGGGCGTTTCACAAACCTTTTTAATGGATTTTGTGAATAGCGGTGAAATTGTAAATTCATGGCAAAATTTAACGGACACGGCAAAAATAAAAATCCCTCGAAATATTTACGTGAATAATGAAACAAGTAACCCCTTAAATTTTGGAAGCGATCCCAACAAAGTAGGATTAAATTTGTACGGAGGAACGGCAACCCCTCCCCTGTTTATGCGGGGCGATAAAATAAAAATTAAACTTGGATTTTATTACAACAATTTTGATGGAACGGAAAGTTTAGAAGTGAAAGAAGTATTTTCCGGTTACATAACGAAAATAAAAAACCGAGTACCTATTGAAATTGATTGTGAGGATGAAATGTGGAAATTAAAGCAAATCAATGTTGTTAATAAGGTTTGGCTTGCTTCGACTTATGATGTTGTTTCTATGCTTAAAGAAATGCTGGCAGGCACAGGAATAACGGTTATAGATGGATTAGAGGGTTCAATAAAAACAAATATCGGAGATTTCAGAACACAAAACGAAACGGTCGGTGCGGTTTTGGCACGGTTAAAAACCGCTGGGCTTTATTCTTATTTCAGAAACAACGAATTGAGATGTTCTGGAATTGTTTATTACCCAGGAGACCGCACAGGAGATGTAACCGATGTTTTAGGAAACAAAGGAACTATTTTTGGATTTCAAGAAAACATTATAAATGATAGTTTGGAGTACCAACGGAAAGAAGATTTAAACATTGCAATAAGGGCAAGTTGTGAAACTGGTGGAGCTGGTTCGGGAACCAATAAAGACGGAACTCCAAAAACAAAAAGACAGCGATTTGAGGTCATGGTCGGAAAGGACGGAGCAATGACAGATATTAAGAAAAACGCTTATTCAGGCGATGTTATTGCCCTTCCAATTTTGGGATGCAAAACTTTGGCGGAATTGACACAAAGAGCAATTGAGTATTTACCTAAATTTTATTACACAGGATTCAAAGGCTCATTCACTACATTTGGACAGCCATTTATGCGACACGGTGACGCTTGTATTTTAAGGGATAAAATGTTACCGGAACGTGATGGAACGTATCTTATAAAGCAGGTTGTAACAACTTTTGGAATGGGTGGTTTTCGACAAAAAATAATGCTTCACATTCGCATTGATTCCGGTTATACTATTCAACAAATTAATGCGGGATTGTAAATTGTAACACATTAAAATTTAGTAATAAAATATATTGCTATAATTGCACAAATGGAATCGGTAAACACAGACTAAGCAACTAAACAACAGATACGAACTTCTATAAAAAAAATAGCAGGGATGTATAATTTGGATATTGTAGAG
>DHXK01000296.1:0-4784 GCA_002413665.1 Legionellales bacterium UBA5158
TGAAAGAATCACCGAACGCTTACGGCGAATTGATTGCTTGGACTCTAAAATCAAATGAGTGGCAATCTATTTTATCTGATGAACCAGAAGATATTAAGGATTCTAATAATCCTAATTTACGTGGATTACCGCTGAAATCTTACGTGGAACCTGCAATGTGGGATAATGTTATTTCAGTAGATAATTACAATACTTATTTTACGGAATCTGGAAATTGGAAAAATGGTGATTTAGCGTCAGAACTTAAAATGAATTTATTTCCAACTTCTAGCAATTGTCTCTGTATGTAGGATAATTAAAAATTTGTTTTGTGGTTGTGTCGCAATAACAAGAAGCCAGAAAACGGATTTTCCCCTAGCGCTTTTTTAACCGCTTAAGATTGTTTCATCGTTATTCCTCAAACTTAAAAAACAGGAAGAATCTGCCACTAAACGTAGCATTTTTTCTACTGAAGAATTGAGTGAAGCCCATGAGGTTATTCTGCTAGCCCCCTACTCTCTTCTACTATTAAATTTGAAAACTCGTCATAGGTTGGCAGAAGCTTAAGTAGCTCTGGTTTTTTAAACTTCAAAAAAGTGAACAACTGATCTTGGATCAAGATATCGTTCATGCCCTCACGTAGGTAAATATCTCGATATAAGCTACCACCTAAATAATTCTCAAATTCTTTCGTTACCTCTTCAATATTCGGCATCAGTTTTTCATTGAACATCTGGATAATAATTTTTGTTTGATATCTTTTATAGTTTTTTTCTTTTTCAATATCTTTGTCTATGTTTATTTTTTTGACATCAATATCTTTATTCTTTTGAATGACATTTTTAGGTGAATTCACTTTATAATCTTTTTTTAGTGCTTCTATTAGCAAGCCTGCAGCGTTCTCAACCTTATTCGTCTTAAAGTTTTTTGAACTTTCAATAATAGACATTTTTTCCAAAATATAGTCTGGCTTATAATTTTTCAGAATATCCTTTGTTATCTCTGGTGTAAGATCATAATTATTGATTAAAATAAACTGCAATTCATTATTGGCATCTACTGGATCTACAGAGTTTTCACCTGATACCAAACCACCCTTCCCTAGCCTTTTTTTCTTTTGTCTTTCTTTCAATAAGAAACGTATTCTAATTACTAGTCGTCCCTTTTTCTGAAAATCAGCCTCTATAAATAAATCAGAGAATGAATTCACTTCTTCAATAGCTTTATCCAAAACTCTACGTTTAAAATCTCGGAAAATGACATAGGTATCTTCTGGCACGCCCATCATCTTTCTAAAAAGATCCATCTCAAACCATTTAGTAAAGGGAAGACTCTGGTATCGAGTACAGTTTTCATAAAGTGCTAATCCATAGCTTGATCGAAAATGCGATTGAAGATAAAGATTAATTTTTCCAAACATGGATGGGGTATATAACAATCTTTTCATACGAGGTGAGTAAGCATAAGAGCAAATCCCCCGCTTTAAATTGACACTGGCTAAAATTGCGCTTGCTGTCCAATCTTCTTCATAAGTCTGGTCATCCACCAAGTTCCATTCAATGATAGTAGAAATTAAACCTTTCAATGCATCTTTGATTGCCGAATGATTGTGACCCTTATACGAAATGAGTTCACAAAGTTGGGTGATGGAAATTTCATGTTCTTCAGTCGTCAGTAACTCTTTATACGCATGGTACAATAAAGCATTACTTATTTTTCTTTGTAGTAATGATAGAGAATTAGAACAATGTATTATTGCTGTATGTTTTTTTAATTGTTGATTCTCTACTTGTTTAGCTAATCCCAAAGACGTCACATCCTGTACCATATCCGTCACTCCTACATACCATAAACGTCACATTATCTCCCAGAGATGTCACACATCATCCCATAGATGTCACATATCTTACTAAAATAGTGTTACAAATCAATTCTATATAGAGACATAAACAATACTTAAACTAAAGATAAATAAAATAACAACACGATACTGCTAATATTGTTGTAGTTATTATTTATGTACTAATTAAATTGATGATATATTATGTTGTATCGTAATACAATCGGAGGCAAGGGAATGAAAATTATAGCTTTTGTTAACAATAAAGGCGGTGTAGGAAAAACTACTTGTAGTCGTATAATGGCAGAATATTTAAGCAAGGAAATGAATCTTCGTACATTAGGTATCGATTTTGATCCACAATGTAATTTTTCAAATCGATTTATTCAAATGCAAGTTGATACCACCTCTCGTGAAGGAAGAACGCCTCCCATACATCCGCATTATGACCCAGATGATCCAAATGATTCTGATTGGGACGGTAGAAGTAGTATTGCAGAAATTTTTTATGGACAAGGTGTTACCCCTTACCCAACTTACATAGAAAATTTAGATTTAGCCCCTGCTTATGGTGAAAAACTACTTGCTGCAGAATCTGTCAGAAGAGATGAAGTTGTTGAAAAAGTGCATAACAGGTTGGCTGAATTTCTCAGTTCTGATGATGTAAGAGAAGCTTATGATGCTGTTGTCATTGATACAGCACCTTCAAAAGGACCCCTTACATTAAGTGTTATTAAAGCAGCTACTCATATTGTTATACCGACAGTGATGGAAGAACAAGTTATTGAAGGAGTTTATGGAATGATGCAATTATGGATGCAAGAATCATTAAGAAGACCTAAAAATAACCCATTACATCTTGTTGGTATTTTGCCTACATTATTTAAAAATACCACTCTACTTCATAATCAAATGTTAGAAAGTTTAAAAGAAAATCAAGAATTAAGTGAATATGTAATGCCCGTTAAAATTAGTAATCGAATCGTATTTCCTGAATTAGATTCACAGAACGCAAATCCACATTCTATATTTGATCTTCCTAATTCCAACAAAGCTAAAGTTGAAGCTGTTAAAGTTTTTAAATACATTGCTGAGAGGGTATTCGCATGATTAAAAAAAAGAGATTTAGTATTTCGTCAGAATTATCTAGAGGATTTACAGAGATGATTAATGCTGTAGAGAACGATACAGGAATGTTTCGTAATGCAATTGTTCCTCTTTCCCGAGCTGAATTAGATCCTGATAATCCACGTAAGCTTGCATTGACTCTTAACGATGTTATGCACGGAATTGACAAACATGATGTTCAATATAGTCAAAAGCTACAAGAGTGCGAAAAAATTAGAGAGCTAGCAAATACTATTGAAAGTAGTGGGTTAATAAACCCGATTGTAGTTTATAAAAAGGGAGATATTTATCGTGTTGTTGCTGGTGAAAGACGTTGTCTGGCTTCTGTTTTAGCAGGTAAAAGCGAAATTGATGCTAGAGTTTATAATGAAAAACCAAAAGCGTTCGAATTAAAACTTATCCAATGGGTAGAAAATACGGCTAGAGAAGATCTAAATTTAAAAGAAAGACTAGGGAATATAAGAGATATTCTTAAAGAGTATAGTCATCAGAATAACGGTAAGGTGGTAACAGCTACACATCTCAGTAAAATTACCGGGATTTCTCTCTCCCAGGCTAGTTGTTACATAGGTGTGATGAATGGTCCTCATGAAGTATTAGATTTGATAGAGAATAATCAATTAAATAATTTAGATAAAGCTGCTGCAATAGCTAACGCTCCCTCAAATGAATTGAGAGATCAATTAATAAAGGAATGTATCAATGGCACTAGCTTAAAAGAGATGAGAAAAATCATTTCCACTAAAAAATCTCAAGAAAAAAAATCCAAAAAGGGTAGAGCAGTCACTCGAATTAATATGGGTTACACGGCTAATACAGATGTTATTCATCAGATTGTCAAAGCAGTCATTAGCCAAAAACCCTTAGATAAATATGCCGAGCTATTTAAAACAGTTGATTGGTCTCACTTTAAGCAGGCTACCCAAGCGTTTAAAAAGCTAATTGAGATACTTGAACAAGATAATAAGAGATAATCACAATGACAAAAGTAATCATGACATCAGTAAAGGTTCAAAAAGATTTACATTTTAAAATGCAAAAACGCATCATTAGTGACGGTTATGGGATGCGTGGTAAGAGTAAATGGATATTAGAAGCTATTGAAAGCTTCTTAAGAATACCAGGCTATCTGGATTTTGTAGATATTGCTGATGAAGCTGCACAATTAGAGGAAGTTATTAGTCTACGCATCCCAGAAAATGTAAAAGAAAAGCTTGAAAGCGCATTTATGGAAGTAAGACATAATTTTCCTGCGATGGAAGGGGTGAAAAGCAAATTAGTAAGAGCTAGTATTATGCAGAGAATCTTCAGAGGATGAACTACGGTCACCGTAGCTACCACCATCTTATTGATTATATTAAAGTATTACAGTTTAAAAATTAAATGTATAAATAAAAAACAAGCGTTGCGCTTCAAAATGTGACGCTTGTGGGAGTTATGTGGATAATACTACATGATTACTGTGCTTAGCTTACTTACTGCTGATAAAGTTTTTTATAGAGAGTATTCCAAGACATATTGCGTTCACTGTTCTACGTGAAACGTTATAACTCAACTGACTATCGGGGCAAAGGTGTAATAGTTCACTCTGTTTTCAGCGGAGCATGTTGAAATTGTTACATTAGCATTGCCCGCTGATCCAGCACGATTACAATTTGCTTTAACCGCTTTATACCATTTTATTTTTGTTCCTCTAACTTTGGGCTTATCCATGTTGCTTGGGATTATGGAAACGATATATATGATGACTAAGAGAACGATATGGCTTGAAATGACTAAATTCTGGGGTATTCTTTTTGGTATCAATTTTGCTATGGAGGTTGCCACTGGCTTAATG
>DHXK01000296.1:4936-5995 GCA_002413665.1 Legionellales bacterium UBA5158
CTATTATTCACATTATGTAGGTATGTTTTTGGTGTACCACTGGCCATTGAGGGGCTAATGGCCTTCTTTCTCGAGGCAACGTTTGTTGGACTATTTTTCTTTGGCTGGAACAAGATATCTAGAGTGCAACATTTAATTGTCACTTGGCTAGTCGCATTAGGTTCTAGTCTCTCGGCTTTATGGATTTTAATAACAAATGGTTGGATGCAGCATCCAGTCGGCTCATATTTCAATTTCACTACTATGCGTATGGAAGTAAAAAGTTTCTCATAAGTGATATTAAATCCTGTAGCTCAAGCTAAATTTGTACATACCATCAGTGCTGGTTATGTGACGGGTGCAGTGTTTGTATTGGCAATCAGTTCTTATTATTTGTTGAGGGGTCGAAATATTGAGTTTGCCAAACGATAGTTCATTGTCGCAGCAGCATTTGGATTAGCCTCTGCTTTATAATGTTTCCTTTTATTCTTCCTTCTGTCAGCAACCCAAATGTAAGTTTACTCGTGTGGGATGCCTCATCTAGCAAATTAACATTAAATATTATGCTGCTTGCTACTAGTATATTTTTACCGATAATTTTGATGTATACCGCTTATATATTTCGTGTGTTCCGAGGGAAAATAACGTCAGATTATTTAGACCATAATTCAGAAAACTTATACTGAGGAGAAAAGAATGTGGTATTTTTCGCGGATCTTAGGATCAGCTCTTGCCTGCAGCTTTACAATACTGAGTGGATTATGGTTTGAATTAAGTCTCTTGCCGATAGAAGATAAAAGTTCAACAACCTTGTAATGCAATTATTTTGAGTTAGAAAGATAAAACATTCCTATTATATTAATAGGAATGTTGTTTAACCTTTCAGTCGCAAGAGTTCCGAGTTTATTGATGGGATTTTCCAAGAGTGGTTCCTTTTATATTCTATGACATTAAACATAGCTTCAATCATTATAGAATTGTTTGAGATAACGTTTTACGTATTCTTCCATCCCCTGATTTTGCAATACTTGCCATCATGACTGTAAAATTTTTATTATTCACAAAGTACCCTCTTAAAGA
>DHXK01000296.1:6162-17073 GCA_002413665.1 Legionellales bacterium UBA5158
CTCTTAAAGATTGAATTGTTAGACTTTAAAAAATTATTCACGGAATCTTAATTCTTTTAGAATACACGTTCCATCAGCGATAACGTTAATGTGATGTTGTTGACAAAGTTGAATCGCTAAATCACTTTCTGCACCAGGCTGCATCCAAATATTATTTATACCCTTTTTAATGGCTTGTTCTACAATCTTTACTGTCACTGCTGGTGGTGTTACAACAGATATGCTTTTTACGTTCTTAGGTAAATTAGCAAGTTGATGGATAACTGGAATTCCTTCAATTATTGTTTCATGCGGATTCACTGGGTAGACTATTTTTTGTTGTTGAAGATAACAACGCAGGACTTTGTTTCCAAATTTAGTGCGGTTAGAAGAGGCGCCGATTACAGCATAGCAAGGAGAAGTGAAAAATTGTTGAATTTCAGGCACTAGTGAATGAAAGTTTAAACCTTCATCATCACTGATGACATTCTTCATCCAAGGTAAAGTATGATAAGCGCCTTTTTTGTTTAATGGAAAGAAAGCATATTTAATCACATCAAAATACGGAGAATAATCAAAATCTCTAGGTGTATATAATCGATTATTACGTTGTATAAATTCTATTTCATTTAAATAACCTTTTTCGACTAAGGGTAAAATTGGATATTGCACGGATTGAAACGCATCAGCAATCATGGAAGAACAAATATCTTTTGTTGGCTGAAGCGCATTATGTTCGAATAAAGAAGATCGCCATTTTCTAGGATAAAATCCCCATGGAAATAAAAAACGTGCTAGATCTAACAAATGTCGAAGATCATATTTCATACCTAAGTGACCGATTGCAAAATTAACAATTTTTTGAGCATCTTCGGATGTTAAGGCTTGGGGTCGTAGTACGCGAAGGTTATCATCTTTGTAAAATGTCAGAGGAGTAATAATCGTACCCATGCCGATTTCGCTTTCGATGAGCAATTGTCTTTCCATATCGTCTTTGCAAAATGGCTTAGCTAATTCTCGTAATGTTAGATCTTCAATATCATTTAGTCGACCAATGTATAATGCAGAATGCGTCCACGAACTCTGTGTAACATGTCGAATGATAGTGCTTATTTTATTTCGACCTTCTACTAATATCACGTCCCCAATTTGGGCTTTTTTACAAATATCGTCAAAATTAGAATAAAATGCTTTGTCTAGGGCAGGTTCATTTTTCAGTAACCACTCACTTAATTTAACGATGATCCAGTTAGCAAAAGAAGATTTCATATTAACCCGCCATTATTAGATATTTATAAAAAATATTTTACTCATTTTTCAATATTTATTTTTTTGTGATGACTTAATGATTATCTTTGTGTGTTGTTACAATGATATTGTTTATGATTTATTATAGTGAGTTATTCAATTAGTTACGTCTTCTAACAATAAACTAATCCATTGGAAAGTAGAAGTTTAATTGCGGGTCCTCTAGGATATATAAATATACACGTACCCTTATGGACTGCGAGTATTCTATGTATTATTAGCTTTGGGTTAATGATAATTTATCGAAAAGTACATGCCCCTGAAGACTAGGCTATGCCCTCTATTTCTCCCTCTAAAATTTGATCAAAATAATCGCATCATCAGTGCCGATGTATATACGGTCGCATAACTTTATTTATTTTTGACGCAACGCTTGATACTATAGTGGGCGGAATAGAGGACATTAGTCGCGCTGTCTATCGACCGCTTGCTAAAGTAGGTAATCGTGCTCGAGAAGCAGCACAGACTGTAACACGTGGCACGAAACGCACTTATCAAGATATGAATGTGTATAGAACATTAAATCGTCGTGCGGATTTAATTTTAATGGAAAAAAGATTACACCAACAGGTCAATCCACCTACGTACGGCCCAGGATTATTTTCTAACCGCCACCGCAGTGAAGGACAATTACCCCTGCCCGAGAGTATTCAATATCCTAAGTTACAACAACCCTTATTAGATATTGATGGACAACCAGGCAGTGAACCCTCAATTAACGCAGAACCAGGAGCAAATAATTATGAATACCCAAGAAATCGATGATAAAAAGGCCGAAGCATTTAACCAGATTCGCGATATTTTGTTGGATTTGCCAGACAATACAGAAGATGGACCAGATCACACAGACCATATTTTGGATGTCTTGGAACAGTTAATGGCGCGCATTATTGCTAGCAGTTCATTGGAACCTAAACAGATTGAAGAAATGTGTGAAGATTCGATGAAACATATTGAAGCGATGGCAAAAGAGTTTTTGGAAGAGGAAATGAAGGAAGCAAAGGAAAAAAAAGAATAGGCCACATGAGTTAAAGAAAGTAGGGTGGATGCGGGTTTTGTCTCGTCATCCACCACGACTTTAAAAGAGATAATTCATCTTGTTTTTGTGCTAATGCTCCTAGCACTGAATTAAATAATAGACCATATCGTTATCAAAATTGCGTTGACAGCTTATTACTCACCGTGTTAAATCATGCGCCTGTTTGTAAGGTTAAATTATTTACTATGTATTTAATAATAGGAGCCATTGATGCCAACCCCCAATTCATTTACCGCGCCAACTCAAAAAGAAATAGTTAATCCAAATGCTGTTACAACCCATAAGCCTTCCCCTTTGGAAGTCACTGCAGATTTAGCTGTTGCTGCTACAAAATTCGTTATTCCCTCAACAAAAGCAGCGGTAATCGAGACTGCGAGTCTTCATTGGTTAGATACGATTGCAAAGCGTGCACAGACTCATAAAGGCAAGATTTTTTCTGATAACAAAACCCTATTAGAAGTTAAAAAAGTTTTTTTGCGAGATGCAGTGGGCAAAGGTTTTTCTCCTGCTATGGGCTCGCTATATAGTGGGTTAGGCTTTGGCACGGTTTATAAAATAGGACAAAGAAATTTAAAATTCATAGGACAGAAACCGCTACAGTTGATGATGGAAAATCATGTGACTTCTAGCAAGTGGTTATCAAATGCGTTAGCAGGATCAACGATGGGAGGGATAGAGGCGATAACCTTTACCTGGCTGGACAGCTTGAAAATTAAATTGCAAACTGACGAAAGTTATAAAAAACGCATAGTCACTCAGTATGAAAGCAAAGGTGTTTTAGGCAGTATGGGAAGCGTTTTTGGCATTATACGCGAAGAAAAGTTACATAAAAAAGGACTAGGGGCTACGTTATGCCGAAATGTGCCTGGTTCATTTTCTCTATTTGGTGTACCGGTTTTAATAAAAGAAAAAATCTATACTTGGAAGCCATTACAAGAACAATTCGGTTGGAAAGATGGACAGTTATCTTTTTTTCAATTATCTGCAGCAAATTACGCAGGTTCTGTGGCGAGTATAGTAGTTCCTGCGCCGGTCGATCTGACAAAAACACGCCAGCAAGCAATGAGTACACCTAGTCAGCTTATCCCATTAGCAAAAGAAATTTATGCAAAGGAAGGTTGGAAAGCTTTTTATAAAGGGTCAGGCATAAAACTTTGTACATTGGGAGTGAAGCAGGCTTTTTTCATGACTTTGTTTGATCATTTTTCTAAAGTTAGCGTTTCACCCAGTTTACCGAATTTTCCGAGATTGCCGAAAGAAGTCTCGATCACTAATCCAGATGAAAACTCGGTATCATCTGTATCAGCGTCAGAAATGAAAGATAAGTCTGATCCCTCTAAACAATTAACAAGCCAACCTAATCGTTTTTCTGGTTTTTTTAAAAAAACCTCTCCACAGCTTCCTCACACGATTAAGGAAAGTGATGAGAAAAAGAATGATTTTACTAAATCGTTTGTGGGCCCACAATAATAGCCTGTCATTTCGAGAAAGTGAGATAAAGGAAAGTACGTTGTGCCTTCCTTTATCTCACAAAATTAGAAACAAACAGCAGTGGCAGGAATACTTTTAGAGAGTGATTTATTGTCTTGCCCTTGATTACATGATTTTTATCTAATAAAATATTTACAATTTTTTTTCTAAATTATTTTGAATAAAGAAAAGTAATGTCTGCAGAAATGTGTTTTCACCCTAGTTCGCAATGAACAATTCCTAGTATTATCAATTCAATAAAATAGACAATTTTTCTCAACAACACCGCTTTTATTACCTACACCAATCTTTCAAAAAATAAGCATAGGGATTCCTGGAAAAAGAGTCGGGGGTTTACCCTAACAGCTTATGCCTGAATGCTTTTGTTAAGTCTCGTTATCAAAAATTTTATTAGTATGATCAGTAACGACTGATTTAGATATTCGAGAAAAAGGTTTTGTAATGACTGATATAAAAATTCGACGTGAGGATTCAAGCGTTGATCTGGAGTCTTCAGATCAAGATAATTCAGAAGATCCTAACAAGTCGCATAAAAATCTCAAAAATATTTTCGCCTTAATCAATAAACGTTACTTTGCACATTTTCTTTATTCCACATTAGGAATTTTTTTATTCGTTTCATTATTCATTATTTTTAATGTTTATGTTGTACATTTAAAAATTGAAACATCGGTTGTGAGTGTTCCTATAGAGACAATGATGTCACCTGCTGCAGGCCTTATTAAAGAAGTTTTTGTCACGCCAGGTTCGAAAGTGAAGAAAGGTGATTTGTTGGTGAGAATAGAAAATATCGATTTAGAGCGAGATAGGCAACTAGCAGGTGTACAAGTTGAAGATTCAAAACTAACTATTACATATCTTAAAAATTTACTGGCTAATGAAAAACAAAAATTAAGTGTCTATAAAAGCATAGGGGCAAATCGTGTTGTCTCTTCGCAAGCCACCGTTGATCTGTCGCAACAAGAAGTGTTAGCGGCTAAAAATAATCTTAATCGTATTCGATTCTTATTAAAAAAACATTATGTCACTCCAGCGAATTGGGATGACGCGGTGACTAGATATAAAATTGCTGAAGAAAAAATGAAAAGTTCTACAGCACAAAATAATATTGAAAGTAATTCATTAAATGCAGTGGAAAATGGATTGTATTTTACGGGTGAAAAAATAGAAGGAATCGTCGGTGATTTAAGCGCACAGATTGATGCAGCTCAAAAGAGATTAATGCTCAATCAAGATAGAGTCAATATTTATGAAAAAATGTTGAGCAAGCTTACTTTAGTGGCTCCGTTTGATGGCAAAGTAACAGAAGTATTAAAATCAGCAGGTAACACAACGGATAGCGTTAAGCCTATTCTTTTGTTGGCCCAAACACAAGCTAACAAAACAATAGTTGCGTATCTGACGCAGGATGAAATTACGCATGTCAGTGTTGCTGGAAAAGTAAAAATATATGTTCCTTCGTTGGGTAAAGCTTATCGTGGAAAAATAGTGAGTATAGACCGAACAGCAGGTTTTGTAGATGCAATTAACGCTCAATACCGCTGGCGTGATTTGCAAATTGATCGCTCTGCAACAGTCATCATTAAGATAGAAGAGCACAGTCAGGGAAATTTTAATCGTAACGTATTTGCTGGGATGCCAGCGATCGTTTATTTCTCGAGGAAATTTACTTTATTGTAAAACAAATTATGCATCAGATGTCTTTCATTTCAAAAGGAGTTTGGCCATGCAAATGAGTATTTTTGGATTAGGTTATGTAGGGTCTGTTTCAGCGGCATGTTTTGCCAATAATGGACACAATGTTATAGGTGTCGATATTAACAAAACCAAAGTGAATATGATCAATGAAGGCAAAGCACTTATCATTGAACCAGAATTAGCTGCATTAACAGCTGCGGCTGTTTCAAAAGGAACTTTACGTGCAACTGACAATACCAAAGAAGCTATTTCCTCTAGCGATTTATCTTTTATATGCGTCGGTACCCCTAGCAATAAAAATAATAGTCTCGATTTGCAGTATGTGAAAGAAGTCTGTAAAGATATTGGGTATGCCTTAAAAGGAAAGAAGGAATATCATACGATAGCTTGTCGTAGCACTATGTTTCCGGGGTCAATGAAAAATGTAGTGATTCCTATATTGGAAAAATTTTCTGGTAAAACAGAAGGAAAAGATTTTATTGTCTGTATAAATCCCGAATTTATGATGGAAGGAACAGCAGTACACGATTTTTATTATCCACCAAAAAATGTAATAGGCACAGTCGATTCGCGTGGTTGTGACCTACTAGTTAAGTTAAATACTTCCTATACGAATATGCCAACTTTATGCCTCAATATTGAAGAAGCCGAATTAATTAAATATTGTGATAATATTTGGCACGCACTTAAAGTAGGTTATGCAAATGAAATTGGCAATGTCTGCAAAGAATTAGGCATTGATAGTCATCAAGTGATGGATGTTTTTTGTAAGGATACAAAACTTAATCTTTCCCCGTACTATTTAAAACCCGGATTCGCGTTTGGTGGGTCTTGTTTGCCTAAGGATTTGCGAGCATTTTTATATGAAAGTCAAAACCTTGATTTAAAATTACCAATCATCAATTCAGTTCTTCCAAGTAATAAATTACAAATTGAAAACGCACTGAATATGATTATTGATCAGGGAAATAAACGTATAGGAATTTTAGGCTTCAGTTTTAAAGCAAACACAGATGATATACGTGAAAGCCCAATGGTAGACTTAATCGAAAGTCTTTTGGGGAAAGGATACGAGTTAACCTTATATGATAGTAGTGTGAGCGAAGCATCATTGCATGGGGCTAATCGTGATTATCTTTTAAATCGCATTCCACATATCTCTCAGCTTATGGTGTCTAGTATTGATGAAGTACTAAGGAGATCACACACTATAGTGATAGGTAATAAATCAAAAGAATTTCAAACGATTACTGATCGTATTAATGAGGACCAAGTGATTATTGATTTGGTTCGAATTAAAAAAGAACCTCCTCGCTCAAAGCAATATAAAGGCATTTGTTGGTAGTTATGATGAGACTATTTAGTCATTCACAACTCGGTATTTTTTTAGCTTTCCTATTAGGGTGTCAAACTTTAGCTGCTGCTAATGTTTGCCACCCTACGCTCTGGCCAAATGAAAAATTTATTGTTAATCATCCTTCTGACACGCAGAAGGAGATAATCAAAAATTTACAAAAATGGGCAAAGAAATCATTAAAGGCAGAACCTCAAGCAATACCGGTATTAGCTAGTGCGGGAAAAGTCGATAAAAATGATCCGGATTTATTGGCATCCAGACTGGCATTTAGAGATGCCGAGCGTGCAGCCGTATTGGCTTTGGCATTTACAGTGAATCATAATCCAGAATACTTAACTAAAACAAAGGATATTCTCCTAAATTGGGCAGCTGTAAATCAACCTACAGGCAACCCGATTGATGAAACTCGACTTGAAGGCATGATTTGGGCGTACGATTTAATTTCTTGTGATTTATCTACAAAAGAACAAAACCTAATGGAAGTTTGGTTAGAGAAATTAAGAAACAAAAAAAATACTTGGCAATTCGGGTCTGTTACTCGAAATAACAATCATCGCATTCACCAGATGAAAATGCTTTTGTTGCTGGATAAAGTATTGCATCACACTCAAGATTGGAAAAAAGATTTAGCGCAAACTGAAAAATATGCGGCATTAAATCTTAATTCAAAAACAGGTGAATCTATTGATTATCAACAACGAAAGGCGCTCCATTATCATAATTATGATTTACAAGCTTGGCTAGAAATCAGTTTAGTGAGTGGCTGTTGTCGAGCGCCAGTGACGTCAGCATTTCATTTTTTGAGTGATCGTATTCTTTCACATCATATAGATGGAGAGTTCTTGCATTCAACAGCTAAAATTGATGGACTCCGAGATAAAGGTGGATTTACCTATGCAAAATCAGGTGGTGCGTTTGATGTTTCTAAAGCCGCTTCAACCATAGTCACCTACTACACCATTGTCGGTGATAAACCCTTGCCTGAACTCTGGGATATTGTAGAGCATGGTAAGCCATCATTATGGCTGACATTTGTGACCGACCGTAGGGCTTTTTGGTAACGACATGTAAAGATTAGCATGGCAATTAGATTGAGAAATAAAACATGAATGCCATTAATAATAATGCAGCTCTTAAAACCGTTCGTTTTAACTTCAACATAAAAGAAATTTTATTTTTAACTGTTTATTTACTATCTTTATTTATTGTCATTATTAATTTACCAAAAAGTATTTGGATTTATTACGAAACACGCTCCGCATTGATAGGCATAGGATTTATAGGCCTCTGGCGCTACAGTTGGTGGGCTATTCACGTAGTTCGTTCACTTATTTATGGTCGTATTATTTTTCCTAAGCGTCGTTTAAAAGCAAATGCATTGTGGGATTCCGGTTGGAGACCCAGACAATTATTTATTATGATGACCACATTTAATGAAGTACTGGAAACAACAGAAAAAGTATTGCAAACGATCTTAGATGAATGCACCGAGATCAATGTTCCAACTAAATTATTCGTAGGTACAGGTAGCGAATTTGATGAAAATGTCATACAAAGTTATTTTGAAAACCGCAAAGTAACATTCCCGTTTGAGGTAGTAATGGTACGTCAGAAACTACCTGGAAAACGTTATGCTATTGGAGAAACACTAAGAGCGATTATTCGTAACGGTTTAGAGAAAGACGATCCTGTTGTTTTTATGGATGGTGATACGTATTTTATTCCAGGTTGTTTACGACAGTGTCTGCCATTTTTCCCACTGCACTCTAAAATGCAAGCATTAACCACGTACGAACAAGCTATCGTCCTGAGCGGACCGACATGGGTGAAGAAGTGGTTAGAAATGCGATTTGCGCAACGTGATTTTACAATGCAGTCTTATTCTCTCTCTAATAAAATACTCACATTGACAGGCAGGATGTCAATTTTTCGGGGTAAGCATCTTTTAGAACCAGAATTTATTCGAGTCATAGAAAATGATCATTTGAAACATTGGTTGTGGGGACGTTTTCGTTTTTTATCGGGTGATGATAAAAGTACTTGGTATTATTTACTGAAAGCCGGGGCCCAGATGTTCTACATACCCGATGCAACTACCATTACTATAGAATATATTAACGGTAACCCACTGGATAGAATGATTGAAAATTTGCGTCGTTGGAGCGGAAATACTTTACGTAATGGTGCGCGTGCTATTGCATTGGGCCCTCGTCGGGTAGGTTTTTTTATTTGGTGGTGTTTAATAGATCAAAGAATTTCTATTTGGACTATGCTAGTCGGTCACATGATCATTTTAATTTTATCTTTCATGAAAACCGCGGCCTTTTTGTTAGTAGCGATTGTCTGGATTGCCTTTTCTCGATTATGTACCTCTATGGTTTTATTTTATTACGCTAGGCGTATCGATATTACTTTCCCTTTTCTTTTATATTGCAACCAGTTGTTAAGTGCCATTATTAAAGTTTATATTTTATTTCGTCTACCTCAACAAAAATGGAAAAATCGCGGTGATCAACGATTGGGGTTTGATGCAAGTAAAGGTTTAAATTTTAAAAAGTGGGGAGCGAACTATCTAACTACATTTTATTGTACTGGTTTTTTATTATTAATATTGTTGTATTTAGGCGTAGTTTATATGCCAACCCTATTTGAAATAAAGACGTTAGGATTTTAATATGATTTGTGTTTTGAATAGGGAAACCCTAATTAAAAGCCCTAGGGTAAACCATGCGATGCTAAGAGAAACCCTAAAGTTTTCCTGAGGTGCTGATTATAACATAAACGATAATATCATAATAAAAGTTGCTATTATCAGTCGTCATTTGCAAAAAGTAAACAAATCAAAATGATAGTTGCATAATTCTAAGGATGAAATTATGTACGGAATAATAAGTGCGATTTCAGAACCAGGTAATGCTTTGCAACACTGGGATTATCTAAACAAATTAGAATATTGCGGTAATTTAAAGCCGCGGCCCAATGAGATAGCTAAACCGTATAATTTATCGACGTTAGCAAATTTTTTATTAAATAACTAATGTTAAAACTAATTGTCATTTGTTTATTTGTATTGACCAGCAGTCTTTGTGTATGCGAGGCAGCAGAAAATGAGCCACGCCAACTATCATTACAAGAATCAATATTACTAGCAGTACGTAAAAATCCAAATGTGAAAATTTCACAACTCAACCAAGTGCTACAAAAATTTGCTTTAGAAGTGCAGGAGTGGGAATTTCAGCCACATTATTCATTTACAGCAACGCATACAACCTCACGCACTTATTCAGTGACACCAAGAGGGGTGGTTACCAGTAATGTTTCAGGTGCTCAGCCAGCAGTATCATTACTTACACCAATAGGTACGCATATGTCACTTACATCAATGAATAATGTCACTGAACATTATAATCCACAGCTATCATTACAAGTAATGCAACCATTGATGAAAGGATTTGGACGACCCGTTGTGGAAGCTGAATGGTATAACGCATTAGATAGTGAAAAAGTCAGCCGATTAAATTTAAAAGGTGAGCTGATTAATACGATTACTGGTGTTATTAATGCGTATCTTGACGTCTTATCGGCAAAAAATAATTTAGAAGTAGATCAACAAGCTCTTGATCGTGGAACAATATCAATACAGCAGACAAAAAAGTTTATTAAATCAGGACGCAAGGCCGGCGTTGAATTAGTCACAGTCCAAGCAGGGTTAGCCAATGTTAAAACTCGAATTGAAAGTGACAAAAATAATTTAGATCAAGCACGATATGCTTTATTGACAACCATTGGTATGGATCCTGAGACCAACGTTGAATTTAGTAGCATAGATGTCGAAAAATTAATAAAAAAGTATCATATACCAACGCTAAACGAATCAAAAAGAATGATTGTTGAAAACGATGTCCAATATCAGGCTGCTCAAATTACCTATGAAGGTACTACAAAACGAGCGGTTACCCTTGCAGAAGATGAAGCGCGTTGGCAATTAGATATCATCTTGAATGCCAGTACAGGTGGTGGTAATGGAGGAGGGCTGAAG
>DHXK01000062.1:0-1249 GCA_002413665.1 Legionellales bacterium UBA5158
TCATAAGACCGTAGAAGAACCATGAAAAGTCTAATTAGTTGTGGTTTAAGCCAACAGCACACGAAAATCGGTAATCCAACCTTTAGAGATCCATTGAGGAAATAATTCTGAACAGGTTAGTTGCTTAAAATGATTTTCAATTAAGCTACATAATTTTGTGAGAGGAATTGAATTTTGAATCCAGTTTAAAATGCGCCACTCAATGTGATTGACTAATTCAACATTTAAGGTCGATTTTGATTGCCAGATAAAAAAGTAATAGGATTCATTGTCTTTGAGAATAAGGGCTTCATTTATGTTCGATGTAGCTTGATTCATTTCCCAAATTAAATGTAATGGATAGCAGGAAGAGAGCAGGGTGCTATTAGGGCAGAGAGAAAATGAAAAATCTTGATCTGTATGATGAGATAATTTTAGAAAATCAAAGTCCTGTGGAATAGGCGCTGTGTATAAGAGCTGCCAAGCCCACTCTAAGGCCGCGATATCAGCCAGGTAGGGTAAAGATGCTGCAGGTGTATAAGTCGCTACAAAGCTTGCGAAATCACCTCCATAGGTATTTAGATCAGGAGAATGAGAGCTGGTCGTTTCAATATAGCCAGTTGCCATACCTATAAAAAAGTCCTTTCCTACTAATTTCAGACAGACAGGATAGATTCTCAATAGGATTTTTTGAAACCGTCCGGTGATACCATTTGCATAAATTTCAAACTGTAAAGCGGGGGAGAGAAGAGGATGTAGTTTAATGGATTTAAAAAAAGATTTATGGCAGCCTGCTTTTAAATTGTTAATAAATTCTTGTTGTAGTTCATGAAGTGTAAGCATTATAAGTTACAAGATGAGTTGATGGTAGTTCCCAGTTGCATAACTGGGAACAGTAATGAAATTTATGGCGTCTTAGAGTCCGCAGGTGCTTGATTGCTTCCACCTACTATTTTGTTGCAGGTACCTTTAGGAAGTTCAATCCAAGCAGCTTTGTCACTATCTACTGTCGAACTACCGGCACATGATTGCTTTGCATATGAACAATCATTCATTCCTGCTTTAGCGACACCATAACATTTTTCTAAACCTTTCATCATCTTTAGATTTTTCATATCTTTGCTGGCCACATCAGCTGTTGCTTCAGCAACAACACCGCTGATTCCTAGCGCCAATATTGCACTTAAAGTTGCGTTTATCATTGATTTACTCATGAATGACTCCTAGCAAGTTTTTAAAAGTAGGTAAATAGTGTCGCGGATTTAAAGTT
>DHXK01000062.1:1321-3073 GCA_002413665.1 Legionellales bacterium UBA5158
GATTTAAAGTTGCAAGTCTAACGAAAAAAATAATGTTTTCATTTATTTTTTTTCTTCAGTTTTTATATTTTCCGGAGGAGTAGCAGGGGACAGTGTAGGACTGACCGGCACACCGATGCTAATAAGATTAGATTGGTAATAATCATTCATATTACTAAAGAGATCTTGGATCAGCTTATTAAGATTTTTTTGCACTTAATCCAGCCTACATCTCCATTACTAGGATTGCCTACTTTAATCCAATCGCCTTCTTTAGGCATAAAAATGGGTATCATACTATTGGAAGAATCAATAGAAGCAATAATTTTGGCATTATCCTTTGGTTGATCGTATAAATTAATAAATTTAGCAAAAATATTTTGAACTCATAAACTAATTATTATGACTCCTAATAATTTAAATTTGTTATTCATTTAATTCTCCTAATAATATTTTATTTATAGCTAGATTAAATTTTAATATGTTTTTTTGTAAGTATCAATGTGAGTCTTGGTACTGTTTTTTAAGTACTCTACGCATGATTTTATTGGATGCAGTTTTAGGTAATTCAGGCACAAAAACAATATCGTAAATTTTGAATAAAGGATTTAAATGTAGATTAATTTTGGTTTGCATTGCACGCATAATTTTTTCTTTTTCAACAAGTTGATTTGTCACTGCATAAATGACTAATTGTGACGGACCATTATATTGTGGATTAGCTGAGATCGCGGCAGCTTCAAAAACACCTTCAGTACCCGCAATAGCACGTTCGATTTCAGCGGCACTAATTTTAACACCGCTTAGATTCATTGTGTCATCAGTACGTCCTAACACACGATAATAATTATTCGATAAGCGCTGCAACTGATCTCCATGACGGCGTAGTAATTTTCCAGTGGGTGTTTTTGGCATATTTGTGAAGTAAACTTGATGATGATCTGCATTAAGTAGCTCAGTAGAAAGACCTAAAGCCGGAGGAATTAAAGCAACTTCACCAAGTTGACTGGGTAATCCCTTTTCATCTAACAACAGAAAATCAGAACCTAACGCTGCCGTTGTAAAAACAGAAAGGTAATTGTCTTCAATTAAGGTAGAAGTGAGATAAGCTCCGCCAATTTCAGTTCCACCACAATATTCAATAATAGGTTTGTAATTAGCAAGAGACATAAGATAAAGCATATCTTCACAATTAGAACATTCGCCAGTAGAGCTAAACAATTTAATTTTATGCCAATCTAAATTCTCCATTGAATGACTATGCCGCCAGCTGGATACCAACGTAGGTACAACACCTAACATGGTGACACCAGCATTCTGGACAAACTCTCCAAAACTGCGTTCGCTGGGTGTATTTGTATAGAGAGCAATAGTTGCTTTATTAAGGAGAGCTGCAAAAATAAGCCATGGCCCCATCATCCAACCTAAGTTTGTAGGCCAAGCAAGAATATCACCAGATTGAATATTATGATGAAAGTAGGCATCACTAGCGACTTTGATAAGAGTTGAATGAGTCCAAGGAATAGCTTTAGGGGCAGCCGTTGTGCCAGAAGAAAACAAAATATTACAATGATCCATGGGATGACAAGTGAGAGCGGTAAAATTTGAATTCGATGAAAGAAAACTTTCCCAATTTAGATCTTCAGATCGTAACGTGACATCAATTTTATCTAAAATGGGTAAGACAATAATAACAGGTGGGTTAGCAGCTACTACTTTTTCATAGAGAGAGATTTTTTTGGCACCACGTAACATATAATCTTGTGTAAAAAC
>DHXK01000239.1:0-19054 GCA_002413665.1 Legionellales bacterium UBA5158
ATACAGAAGCACTTATGTGGTGGGCCGAGGGTTTTGCTAAATTTGCAGAAGTTGTTTTAGCGGATGAGCCACTGCGGAAAAATTTAAATGGTTTTCATATTTACGAATTAATTCAAAACCACGGCGAAGTGCTTAAGGCCGTTTGCCAGCGTCATGAGTCTCCTTATCAAAAATATTCTGCATTTAATAAACTAATAAATTATAAAGAGTTAGATTGTCAAGAGCACCCCGCAACGTTATTTGCTCAAACCAAGATAGCAATAAAAGATCTGCATTTGATTGTAAAAAAATATAAACCATTCGCGGAAGTGTATATTGAAAAATATACGCAATATCCCGCTCTCTTAGATAGAGATGCAGTTGTGTTCGCGGCATTTTACCATGATCAACTTGCTTTAAAAATTTATGCTACACCTCTTTTGATACCTATCTTCAATAACAGGGTCATGAATAAAAAAGACATGAACATTAATTCAAGTAACAAGTGTAAACTTGTTTTGAATAACTCCGAATTAAATAACAACTTGAGTGGTGAGGATTTACATGAGTTCATCGTGCAATTCGGTGATGAAATGTCGGAAATTATTTTTGCAGATCCCATATTATCAGAACGTATTTTAGCTTATCAAGTATTGGTGAAAGCGCAAAAACAAGGAAAGTTACATCTAGAAGAAAGAACTACTTTGGCTCTGGGCGTAGAAGATAAAGCAGACTTACTGTATCAAAGAGGTCTTGATTACCTAAAGATTCCACAAACTTTAAAAACTGCAGCTGAATGTTTTCGTAAGGCGGCAGCTCTAGGGCATGAGTCAGCGTTCCGGCAGTTATTGCAATTGATCGATAAAATAGATAAAAAATATTATTATATTATCGGTGAATTATATTTCAACAGCACTAATATTTTTTCTGATAGAGCTAAAGCAGAATTTTGCTTTTTCAAAGCAGTTGAATATGGTGAAATAAAAGCAATTAGTAAATTATTGGAAATTCTAGACAGCGATGTTTTTTTTAAAGAACTGAAAGGCTCTATCGCAGAAAATCCTATTTTCAATTTTTGTAGTCAGAAAATTGCAGAATGCAGTTCGCAATTAGCACTACACGAAAGTAATAAATTATGGCATAAGCTTTTTAAAATATGTTGTGTTGCTGATGCAAAAAAAGAAGCTATTTATATTAGCCAATTTATTAGTAATAAAAATGCTGAGGATTTCTTTACCTTAGGTCACTTGCAGTTAGACTATCATTCGCAACAAAGTGAATTGCTGATTCAGAAAGAACATCCGAATTGGTCAGATGAACAAATACGATTTGAGATGTTGGAACCTGAGTTAACTGCTATGCGGTTAAATGCGGCGATTCCTTACTTCATACATTCAGTTAATATGTATGCAGATTTTTCACTTGAAACATTAGTTCGTTTCTTGCGAATACTAGCTTGTACACAATTAGCGAACGCTGAGGTATGCTCGCTGGTGTTGAAAAATAAAGAATTGGCTGGACATAAAGATTTTCCCCCGGAAGAATTGTTTTTAATCTGCCGCGCGAATCCAATGATTATTTGTCATAATGATGCTGCTTTATCGGTAGTACAATACATCAAATCCCCAGAGCAATTATATGAATTAGGCTGGAAATGTTTGCTTCATCTTAATAAAGTGTGTGCTAGTACTTATTTATTTTGGTTTAAAGCTTCTCAATGTGGTCATGCAAAAGCCGCAATGTTAGTAAATTATTTATCTTCACCACACAATTTCGATGAACAGAGTAGATTACTTAAAACCTTAGGTATTCATTTAGATTTAGAGAATGATGATGGTTTAGAGAATGATAATGTAATGCCTCATTCTTCAGATAAATTTAAAGATATTGTTGGCACTCTTATTTTTTGTTTTAATCAACCTGAAACATTTTCTTTATCGAACTCTTTAGTCCATCTATGTGCCAAGCTTGATGATGTGAATTTATTACCTAAAAGTGAATGGAAGACTATCGATACTCTGGATCGTAACCAACAGTCTCCATTAGAAGTTTTATTTAATACATGGGGATCTTCTGCTGTGCAACGGTGGCACGCAGTTTTTCAAGAAGATAAAGCTTCTGTCGATACTTTTTATCTTGCTTTAATGAATACAAGGGGCGATGTATCGGTTGAGTATCGTGAGTTACAACAACAATTCATATCAACATATCTAGATAGTTTTCGAAACCTGAAGCAAGTGCAAAAAAGTGTTCTACTACGATCGTTGTGGTATCTCGCGAAAGCAAACGATGTCGAGGGAGTAAACTTTGTTATACGGTCTGTTGATCCTGCGATTGCTATTGGCGTTATAAATGGTTTATTAAAAAATCTATTTACTAGCTCAACTTCAAATAGTTTGTTTATCCCTGCTGCAAGCGGAGAAATTAAAACGTCTCTTCATGCTTATCGCGATGAAATAATGAAACATTGGGGGGATCTGATTCAAGATCTTTTAGTTCACTTACGAACTTACCCTATGGAGCAAATATTTTTCGATTATGGTTATCAAGCTAAATTATGTTTTGCGACTAGTTTAAAAGCCATCAAATTGACGTCTCATCAAGATGAATCAAATGGACTAATTGATTTGCAGGTTGCTATACACCTCACAACATTTATGAATACTTTGTTGGAACAAAATCATCAAACTTGCCTTGCTAAAATTTGTCGTTTTATGAAGATAAATAAAATACATGAATCCGTGCTGGTTGAAGATGTGAAACAGGTTGTTGCTGCTAGTTTTAGAAGAAGTATGAGAGTCAACAGATTTGAGGCTAGGCTTCTAAATAATATACGCGGTATTAATAAAACTTAGGTTTTCCTGCTGGAACTAAAATATTATAAGGCTCCATAAAAGTTTTTAGGTATTGACTAGATGCACTTGCTGAGAAACGAAATAGTCTTTGAGGGCAACTCGTAGTATCGTTATTTAAAATAGATATCTTGTAATTCACGGGTCTAAATTTAGATGTTGTTTGCGTGCTAGGTGAGAGTTTTAAAGTAGGTGGTTTAGTTACGCAGGAGCTCGTGACGACGCTGTAACCACTGGAGGCGCTTCCTACAAATGTAGGGGCGGTTGCATTCGTTGCAGTAGCAATAACATTATATGTAGATGCTGGCGTGGAGGCTGTTGAACTCACTACCAACGTGGCGTTAGCATTCGCTCCCGGTGCAAGCGTAAGTGAACTGACACTTAAATCCATATTGAGTGTGTAGCACATGCGGCTGAGCGTTGTGAGTATTGATCTAAACTGGGTTTGGATAACGTATGATAACAGGTTCAATTGTGGTTGGAGAATTTAATGAGAAGAGATCTATCTTAATTAAGATTGGATCACGAACAAGGAAGATGCCTCAAGCAATAGATTGCTGCTTGTTAAAGTTCTCATATCTTATCCGTGATTTATGTTGCTAAACTAATTATCGTTATGCTGTGAAATGCGTAAGTCTTGCAACTTAAGAAATAAACAACTATTTTTATTTATTTATTTTATCCCAATAGCGTGACGCTAAAAAATACTCGCGGCAAACGACCGTTAATATTTGCTGCAACCAGAGATCCCACCTTGCGCGTTAAAGGTTGAGCGATTAATACGTTTCCAGTAAAGTTTTTAGTAAAGATAAAACGTGCGCCTGCGCCTGTCGAAGTAGCGCTGTAACTTGAACTTTGACCTACTAAAAATTTATTATTAAAAATCACACCAGCATCATAAAAAATATAAAGTTGTGAAGATTGAAAAAAAGTTTTCTGAGGAAAAAAATTCGCTCGAAATTCTAGACTGCCCGCATAACCTTTATCGCCACTGATTTCACCTGCATCATAACCACGACCCAATGCTTGTTGAACACCACCAAAACTAATTTGCTCACTTGCCAATAAAGGCTGGTTTGAATATTGTCCAGTTAAGAATGCAGAAAAAGAAAATCGTGTAGAACCTAAAGGCTGCAGATGGCTTAAATCCATTACAATTCTAGAAAAATGATTGCTAGCACCAGCTCGTGATGTTTGCACAAATAACGCATTACCCTGAGCAATAGTTGTTTCACCTAAAACAGGTATGCCTGTTTCAACATGAAGTCCAATAGAGCTAGCACCTTTCCAGGCATCTGCAATGTCAAAATTTCCACCTATTTTTATCGTACGCAAATGATCGACATATAGAGTTGCTTTGGCGGGTGAGAAAACCGTTTTGTTATCGATGTAATTGAACCCACCATCTAAAGTGAGGTTCTGTGTGCGTGACCTAATGAGTGGATATTGAATAGTAGTATTATAGGTATTTGCGGTACCTTCAATTTTTAAAGGACGTAATGTTAATCCCGGACGAGTCCTTGCCTCGTTAGCACTTAAAATCCATCGCATGCCTTTACTGCCTAGCGGCGTGCTATGTAAGATTTGTCCGAATTTTAATTCTTGAGGGCGCGTTGTTGTTTGAGTACTAATTTGAGTGCTATCACCTGACCTGAATAAAGAATATAGCTCCCCACCAACACTAATCTCATTAGGACCGATATAACGTGTGCCATAATTATCATATGACACATAACCTGTAGCCAATTTGGTATCGGTTAATAAATTTATATCTGTTCCGCCTACCCTATTTTTTGCGGGTATTAATACTGCTTTGGTTTCTACACCAGGAATTTCATTCGATAATAATAAATATTTTTCCATTACTTTTATGTGTAACGGTTTAGAAGCGATAATGTTATCGCCATAAGCTTGTAATAACGCTTTAGCGCCTCGCGGTCTGCCTATTACTTTTACCTGAGCAATATACCCTTCAATGACTCTTATTTTCACTATACCGTTAGCTACTTTTTGAGGAGGAAGAATAGCTCGCGTTAAAATATATCCTTCGTTACGATAAAAGTTAGTAATGCTTTGCACTATACCTTGAAGTTGCACAACAGAAATGGTGGTGCCTAGCTTATCTTTGTAAAGTGCTTCTAATTGTTGATCAGAATAAACAGTATTATTTTCTAAAATAATTTTTGTTAATTTAAATTTAATTTTTGCAGCTTCTGAGCCGAGTGGACTAGAGGGTGGAGGTGTAGCCGTCACTATTCTAGAAGTGACAGGTGGATTAGCTTGAGGCTGTTTACTTAAATTAGCGCTAATTCGTTCTGGTGATACACTAGAAGGCAAAACAGGTGGGGTAGTTGCTGCCCAGACAACGCTGTTAATCAGAAAAGTTGTCACGACGCCTGCTCGAATGATCCTGCTCATTTTACGCTTCCTTGCATAAACAAATAGGTCGCATTATAACGTCAACATATTTCTAATACCATAAATGATTTTCGTATTCTAGTTCTGTTAATTCGGTTATATTGTAAGTTCTTCTTTAGCATCAATTAATGGAATAATGAAATGCCCAAGAAACATAACATTGCATCACCTCTAATTATCCAACTGACTCTCATTTTAAGCTTAGATTTGATTATGAGTGCGGCCTATGCCAATCCTGAACTTGGAGGCATTACCTCTGGAAATGCAGCCATTACTCAAAGCAATCACAACACAGTCATTAATCAGAGCAGCCAGCAAGCCATTATCAATTGGAACAGTTTTAATATTGATGCAAATGAATCTACCCATTTCCAACAACCTACTGGTGGTATGACGCTCAACCGTATTAGCGCGAATCAAGGTGCCTCACGTATCTTCGGGAAATTATCGGCAACTGGCAGTATTATTTTAGTGAATGGTGCAGGAATTTATTTTGGGCCTACTGCTATGGTCAATGTCAGTCATTTAATTGCATCCACTTCTGATATTTCGAATGCGCATTTTCTTTCCGGTAATTACATTTTTGATCAACCATCTGCTTACAATGGATCTATTGTTAACGATGGAAAAATTATCGCTTCCAATCATGGTCTAGTCGCCCTACTGGGAACAAGTACTGTGAATAATGGCTTGATTCAAGCTGAGCTAGGCAACGTAATACTTGCTTCAGGAAATCAATTCACATTGGATTTTAATGGTGACCAGTTGGTTAATTTTGGCGTCAATGGGGCTATTACTCAAAAGGGTGTAGATGCAGATGGCAACATTTTAAATTCAGGCGTATCCAATACAGGAACGATACTCGCCGATGGCGGTAAAATCATTGTGACCGCACAAGCGGCTCAAGGTGTTCTGGATAATGTAATTGATATGGGTGGTGTAGCTCAGGCGCGCTCTGTATCACATCAAGATGGTGCTATTATTTTATCTGGCGGCGCGAATGGCAACGTTGTTGTTTCCGGCACACTTGATGCCTCTGGAAAAACTTCAGAGGCTACTGGTGGTGACATTAAAGTGTTAGGGAACGTTGTGCACCTTGCTTCAACTGCAAGTGTAGATGTCAGTGGAGATAAAGGTGGTGGTGAAATTCTCGTGGGCGGGAATTATCATGGTACAGGCTTAGAACAGCGTGCACTTTCTACCATCATTGATGCTGGCGCTGTTTTAAATGCTAATGCTTTAACTCAAGGCAATGGTGGAAAAGTTATTGCATGGTCTGATGGCGCTACATTGTTTCATGGCAATATTTTCGCACAAGGCGGAGCTTTGGGTGGTAATGGTGGTTTTGTTGAAACATCTGGTCATTATCTTAATATCGCAAATTCTAGGGTAAATACTCTAGCCCACAAAGGTCTGACAGGTACATGGTTGTTAGATCCTAATAATGTCAGTATCAACTCAGATCCAAGTTCTAATTCAGGGCAACATGGAGACATTTATCAACCCAATAACGGAGACGGTGCCCCTTCCACTATTAATGCAGGGGAGTTAATGACTGCATTAGAATCCAGTAATATTGAGGTTACTACAACGGCCTTTGACGGAGCGCCTGGTCCCGATGTCGGTGATATCTCTGTAGATGCAGCACTTAATTGGACATCAGCTAATTCATTAACTTTAACTGCAGTTAATAATATTTATCTTAACGCAGATATTACGGCACTCAATGGAGGCTTAAGATTAAGTGCAGTAAATGGCGTACAAAGCCTTACAACAGGCACCATAGGATCTGGTTCTATTGGTGGGCCAGTAGGCAGCGTTACCGCAAATATTAATGTTAAAGATTTCAGTCTACTTCAAGGGCAATGGTTTCAAAGTTCACCTACCTTACCAGTGTTTAATGTTACCCATGATTTTGACATCACTGTAAATAGCTCAGTTTATAATAATTATTATAATGCACAATTTACACGCCTGAACACGAGTGGGGGCTTTAATGGCATCAGCGATGTGTTTGGCTTGCAAGGTATAGCATCAGGATTTTTAAATACTGACTATCAAGTAATGGCTAATATTGATGGTCAAGTAACTCAGTTTTGGCAAAATGGGCTAGGTTTCGCCCCTGTCGCGTTTTCAGCTACCAACGAACAGTTACCGTACATTGGGACATTTGATGGCGGAAATTTTACAATAAGCAATTTGTTTGAGTCTCTTAGCGGAGAGGTGTTTGGCGGATTATTCGCTAACTCTGGCGGCACGCTTAGAAATGTAAATTTAACGAACTTCACCATCAATGTAACTCAAGATCCAAACAGCACAACTTTTTCTGCGATAGGATTATTAGCAGGTCAAAATTTTGGTACAGTATCAAATTCTTCATCTAGTGGCATCATTAATGCTACGCTAAACTCGAATACTTCATACCTGGGTGGTTTGGTTGGGTTTAATTCAGGTAATATCACTGGATCAACTAGCACAGCAAACATTAGTGTTACAGCTGCAGATAATCCTGTTATTTATGCTGGAGGTATCTTCGGCTTAAACAACGGTGGATCCGTTACTAATTCATTTATTCCTGCTAGTAGTGCTAATGTATTCACTCTAAATAGTGCCAGTCCAACGCAAAATTGGATAATCAACGGAGCCAATAGCGGTACAGTGACATTCTCCGATATCTCAAGCTCAGTTATTTTTAATGGATTTCAAAACATAGTGGGCGGAGATAATAATGACAATTTCACCATAACACCTACTGGTAGTATAAGTGGATCTGTTAATGGTGGTGGTGGAGCTAATACTATTAATTTTAACGCTCCAGCCACTTTGAATGTTGGAGGCAGTAATGTGAGTGTTAATGGTCATCAATTTAGTTTTTCAAATATTCAAACTTTTAGTGGAACCTTTAATCCTGTGATTACAGCAGCAACACAAACTGCTTTAAATTTTGGGGTATTCGGAGTCAATACGAGTGGAGAGCCTGCAGAAGGTGTAAATCCATCAGAAACTGCATTAGCTGTCACCGTAGAAAATATAATGAGCTTGGCGCAAAATATGAAGACTATGGAAGATCAGGTCAGTAAAGAAGACAGTGCCGTCACCAACAGCAAAAAAATTAATGCTAATTGTTAATGGATGTCTCGTTTTAAAATGCAGGCAGCGTCATCATTAGCACAAGACGATAATGTCATACTTACCGAGGGCAGGATGCTGCTGCTGATGTTTGTTTTGAATTAATTGAGCCTGGGTTCGGATTTGATTTCCGTTCTTTTAGTTTTTGTACTTCTTCTTTTAAAATAAAATCAGGAAAACTTTTCTGTAAATAGGCGCATATGTTCTGCGAGTATAATCTCCCTAAATGTATTTTGGTGTTTTCTTTAGATTGTTTATCCGAAGTTTCTAAATCAAGTTTTGAACCTTCAGTGTTTACTGAGCACAAGGCATTAAGTTCATTCAATAGCTTGCGTATAGGAATATATTTATCACTTAAATAACGATTAAAGATTTCTTTCTGGAATTCATCTGTGGAATTGAGCGCTGCTGTATAAAGCATCCAAATCGCAATATGCTTATCTTTTTCAGAATGGCTACGGAGTAACTCATCCATTTTAGGAAAGATAAAACTATGCGTAAATTCATCTGCCATAATAACTTGATGTTGAGTTAGACCAATTATTTTCATGGGTATACGAATTAATAAATTCTCTAGTTTTTGAATGAAAGGGTATTTTGCACCTTTAAATAAGCCAGCAGTTTGAGTTGTTTCTACAATACTTTGAGTCGACAATAACTGTTTAATTATTATTTCTTGAGATCGAGACGGATCCGCTGTCAATAAAAATAATAATCTATTTAGAAATTTTATTTTTAGTGTATTTTTATTTGATTTATTGCTGAAATTATTTTTCGATAAAAGATTTAATTCACTATTAATTATTTGTGTAGCCAGATAGCAAAGTTCATTTTCCGATCGAATTTGATAAAAAGGATCTAGCATTTTTTTAAGCTGCTGATTTTCTTTTAAAACTTTTGTAGAAATAGTAGAATTCAAAAAATCAAAAATTGTTTTCTCAGGTCTTTTAAAGGCCCGTGTAAAAGCTGTTAAATTACTATCTTCTTGATTGGAATACGTAGGTTTAATCGCAAAACAAATTGTATCAAAGCACCCTTGAAATTCATATTCATTGATAGCTGAGTTGTAAATATCGGCTATTAAGTTAGGATCATTCTTAAACGCTCCACAGCCAAATGCACTTAAAACAAGATGTCGTTGTCCGTGTTTTTTTGCAGTGCGCAGTTGGTTAATAATTTTAAAAATAGTTCCTATCAAATAAAGTGTAGAATCAGGATTGTCATTTGATTCGTAAGCTAAGTTATAAGCCGCAGATGAAATGACGTTGATCTTAAATTGTTTTTGCAGTTTTTCTTTATCTAATGATGCTACTGTAATCGCTTCAGAATAAAGACAGGTAAACTCTCCAAAACCAGATTTTTGTTTTACAGTCGTTAACCCTAAACAATCTGTTAGATTATATTTATAAGGATTACATACATTTCCAGGTTGTACTCCTTTCAATTCTATTAGGGAATCCAGTAAATTAGTTCTCAGAATGAGTGACTCTTCTTGTCCTTTGCCGCTAAGGTAGTCGCCGCCCACAAAGAATTGATTAGCCATATTTAAAACGCAAGCTTCAGTGCCCGTTTTTGTTAGTATATCTTGGGCTGCTTTTAAGCAATCAATGCGTTCTATTGTTACAACAGTCCGGTTTCTCCCTTTTGAGGAGGTGCGAGGCAGATATTGATAAGCAATCGTAGATTTTGTCATTGTAGTTTTGCCTCAGCAATTTTATCTTTTATGGGATCTAATAGGGGGTATTCAAAAATACTTTCTTGCATAGTGGAAGACATGTAGTCTGAGAATATACCTAAACTGACTAAAGGAGAGCTACCTGCTGCTCCAGGTGAAATAGCGGGCAACGATTGATTTGTTAATAATTGGGTTATATCATTTTTACAATCATCTTTAAATTCTGTTCTTTCAAAATTTTTAATTAATAATCTTGGTAAGTCATGATTCATTGCAATAAGACCACGATTAAATGTGTCATTATAATTACTTACAACGCCATCAAATCCTAAATTAAGAATAAAGTAGTTAATTGGCATTTCCACTTTATCACGCACATCTGATTTTTGTTTTCTTTTGCTATTTATTGCAAATTCTTTTAGCGATGCTTTAAGGTGTAGATAAATGATGTGAGGTGAAAGACCCAATTTATTTAAAGCAGTTAACTTTGAAAATCGAATAGCAAAGATTTTTAATTCTTCTTCAATAAATTTTCCCTTGCTAGCGTTATCCATGGAAGATCTAAGAACGCGTTTCAGTGCGCGAATACGCTGATTTTTATCTAATGCTACTTTAGTATTACGTTTAATAGATTGTAATTTTTTAACTTTATCCATAATATTTTGCAAGTATTTACCTAGTTCTGTTAATACATGAGATTCAGCAGTATTAGCGAGTTTGAATGGTTTCTCTATTTTTATAATTTTAAATCTACTCTGCCGGTCTAATTGGTCTTCAACCTCTGAGAAGCTCAATCTTCCTCGACCAAAAATGCCTGAACCTAATCCATGATTCGTCATGCGATTGTAAGATATTCTATCATCTTCATCATTATCATTATCAGAATCATACGCAGGAGCATATTCTGCGCCTCTCGGTTCTTCATGTTGTGGATAAAAATGAATAATATGGATAGGTCCATTTTTTCTTCTATCAGAATCGTATTGTTTGGAATGAAGATTCAGTGAAAGTTGTGTTATTACTTTTTTATAATTTTTTTCACTATGCTTTATTAGATTATGAGTATCATCAGTAAGTGAAATACTAAGTGTTTTTAATGGCAATAATCGACTAGCAGTTTCCCTCGTATTTTTTTGTCCGTCTTTTATTTTTGATATGAGTTGAGAATTGTTTAAAATACGTAGAAATAATATTTTAGCTTCAGGTGATTGTTGAAGAAGATGAAGACTTGGGAGCGGGCCCATGGTATTTAACATAATAAGTTCCGATAACTCATCAAGAGTCTCTTCACTTAGTATCGCGTCACTTCCCATAGCGTGTGCATTTCGGACTACAAGCTCGGTATTAAGCAATTTCAACCAGTTTATGAGCTCTTTTTTAGATAGCATTTTGTTGACCTAGCACCATTTAAATATTATGACATTTATCGAAGTGTACTATCTTAGCACAGAATTAATGAAAAAAGGTACAATTTATATACAAATATTTAATAAATGAACAAAGAAACAAATACGAAATATCATGAAGAATATGTAATTTAATCAAATGGTTACGGGAAGAGAAAAACCCTTGTCTCAATTCGTATGTAACCTGGGTGGGTTTTTTGATTCAGCAAGCTGCACAGGAAAAGATATAACTGCACGTTGTATTGCAGCGGGTTCTTTTACCACTAGTGAAGGTTTATTAATAGTCATTCATCTGCCGCAAGCCAGATCTGTATCTTGCGTAACATTTTACTTTTTAATCCAGAAGCCTTGGTGAACCATAGCTGAGATAGACTCAAAAATAGGGCCTACTATTTTTATAGACATTTTTGCATGACTCAATAGTTCTCGTGAGGCTACTTCGAAACTCTGAGATTTCGTGATAACACCCAAACCTTGTTCTGACAGACCGTAAACTATTGTGCCTATGCCGGTCCACACATTGCCTGCTGCACACATTGCACAGGGTTCCGTGCTAGTCACAAGGATTGCATGGGATCTTACTGTAGAAGGAAGTTTGCCAGCCAAAGATTCCAAGTTTCTTTCTGCATGCGCAGTGAAATCTTGCTCAGTAATAACAGTATTTAAACCTCTAACCAGAATTTTACCATTCTCTACGAGTACCGCTCCAAAAGGATGATTGCCCTTATCTCTCGCTTCTAAAGCTAATCGAAGCGCTTCTATCAAAAATGGATACCATTGCCAATTTCTAAGTTCTGTTTTTTGATAAGGGCGACCTATATTGGGAATGGGATAACTTAATGAAGTATCATTTTTAACGTTGGCTTTGCTAAAATTTGGAGAATCAGCAGGATAAAGTTCACCGTTGGGAGCAGCTGCAAAATAAAGTTTTTTTAAACGGTATGAAAGCTCACCATCATCATTTTCTCTGAAAACAAAACGAGGCGCATTGCCTGCATTAAAATGCTTAGGCAGAGGGCTTAGATGGATGATAGGTCCTGTAAAGGATTTTTTTGGCACTAACACATCATGGTTTTTAACTTCATATAAAATCGATGCGTCTATTTGATAATTTCTTTGTGCTGTTAACAAAGAAGGATGTAGTTTGACTTCGAAAGCGTGAGCATTTGTGATTAGATCAAAGCTCGTTAGAAAAAAAACAAAGAAGGAAAAACGAGAAGGTTTTAGCAAAACGACGTTACGACTAAGTTGGTGGAACAAGCGATAGCAGTACAAAAACATAAGGATCTCCTTTTATTGCCAAATGGCATTAAATTTAGAGCCCTCATCAGAAAATTTTAGCGTTGCAAGCCAGGAAGGCGAGAGAGTGCTGACAACTGATTTTTCCTTGGACTGAATCTTACCAGCTTAATTAATCTAAAAACAACATATTTTGTGGTGCCGTAAATTTAGGAACGGCTAGAATAATCTAGCCGTTCCACTCGATCCAAATAGATCTGTTTTTTTTCTTTCTTAAGTAGGCACAGTAATCGTGGTATTCACCATTGTCACCAATGCACTGAGTGATAATGCTCTGCCTATAAGCGTAGTTTGTGTTGAATTGCCAGGACCAGAAAAAGTGATTCCACTTTGGGCTATAATAGTTCCCTGCATGGTTCCGCCACCTGCACTATTGATTGTCGCAGTGCTACCCACCTGCCAATAAACATTTTTAGCCTGGGCCCCATTTCTCAGATCGATGCTCGAAACTGCAGGCCCTGATCCACCGACTGTTAGCGATGTAGCCATCTGAAATACCCAAATAGCGTTTGCATAGCCACCAGCATCCAAAATCAAATTACCTCCGCTGATGGTAAATGAACCCGCTTGGGCGGTGTATGTCCCAGGAGCGAGTGACAATCCACCCAGTTGTCCAGCACCTGGATCGGTTCCAGCAGGCCGTGCACTAAGTGCAGTATATGCGCTTTGTGCATCAAGTAAGGCGTTAGTAGCGATCCCCAATTTAGTAACCGTGCCACAAGCAGGAGGAGCTGAGTTAATACTACCAGAGACACTTCCTATATTTTGCGGTGTTTCAGTGTAGCCGCATTCTGCATCGTGAAATCCAGTCACACTGGTAGAAGCGGCTCTGGTCCCTATATTTCCAGTAATGACAGTTTGGTTACCCTGATTAACTATACCGGCATTGCCTCCAAGCACTGCAAAAGTTGACGCTGTACCAAGACTTGTAGGTAGTGAAGTAGTGAAGCTCCAAACTTTAGGGGTCGCCAATGCATTACCAGAGAGATCTTGGGCCCCAGTTGTAATGGTCGCGGTATATGTGGTGAGTGGCGAGAGAGCGATTAAAGGAGTAAAGGTTGCCGTTGATCCAGAAGTCAAAACCGAGCCTTGGACTGAAGTCGCACCTGTTGCCACAGTAAAGGTCGTTCCATTCAAAGTTGCAGGATTCATTGCAGTGCTGAAATTTGCAGTGATTAGTGTGTATGTAGAAACACCACCAGCACCATTGTTAGGATTTGTAGAAATCACTGTGGGCGACTCAGTAGGAGGCACCGTCGTGAGTGCAAAAGTAACTTGAACAGTATGATCTTGTGTAATGTTGGTGAGTGTGTAACTTGTTCCACCTGGTTGTGCTAATGAGTTATCTAATAACCATTGATTTACACCATAGCCAGATGAAGGTGTTGCCGTGAAGGTAAGATTGGCGCCGCTATTAACTATTTGCGGTGTACTTAGACTGATCGTGCCATTCGGGCCAGCGCTAGGTGTAACAGTAAATTGTACGGGTGCACTGCTCATACTCACACTTAATGGAAAATTTGTTCCTGCGCAAGTATTATCACCCGGAAAACACACAAAAAGATGATGATGCGGATCTGGATCACTGGCATCAACAGCGCCGGTCACTTGCAGTTTCAAGTTGCAACTGCCACCTGCAGCGAGAGTAAACTGAGTAGAGCAAGCCTGCCCAACAATTGGAGCTAACTGGACATTCAAAGGTAAGTATTTCACATGGTTATTGCTGCGAGTTGTCGCAGTATTATTGGTCACAGTATAAGAAGCTATGACTGGGGTACCCTCAGTCATAGACGTTGGTAAAGTCGTTCCTGCTGTTGGGACTATAGTAAAAGGCAACGCGTAACTTAAGCTGACAAAATTTAATAAAGATAATAATAATATTACTTTTATCCATGCGCCACACGTTGAAAAATATTTTTTCATTTGCGAACTTCCTTGTTTAAAGTGATCGTGTAACATTCATGTTCTAAGGAAACTAAAAGTAAAGTATAGCAGGTTAGATTGCCACGACACGCTTTAGTAGCTTTATACCGTATCTAAAATTATTTGTTATGCGAAAGGGATGGTTGTAAAAGTGTTGCTGGCACTTGATTCTAGAATGTTTGAAAAGTTCTTTTCTTTCATTTGAGTAATCAAGCTATCTGAATAATGACTAGAGGAGGCAGCCGCCGGAATATTGCTCGGTGATTGCGATTTACGATCTTTTTCTTGAAGCTCCGCTTTTGTTATTTCAGCTATGATACTTTCGAAATATGCTTGTGTAACAGGTGAGCTGCTCCGGCTAACTAAACCTGTACACGTTCTCGTGTAGTAAAAGTTTTTGCAAAGTAGGGTTTACATTCGTTACTTTGTAACTCACTGATTGTCATTAATTAACGTCAGTCCTTTCATTGTTAATAGGTGGACCCGCTATTGAAGTACCCACAGTAAAATTATAACTTTATGATTTAACGTGCAAATATATATCATCATCCGACCTGTAAGTTTCCAAATGTGTATTATACTTAACGATATCAATATGATAGAGGGAATCGATTCATATGCCTAAGCCTACTAATACAGAGTTAGTACAGGGTATACTTCGTAAAGAATACGAAATGGATGATAGTATAAAAAAATTATTAATCACTAAGAATCAACCTTTAGTCGATCGCCTAGACGAATTGACAGCTAAAGTCAAAGTGATCTTTGCCATCACTTATGCAAAGCCTAGCTAGAATGTCAGAAAGAAGCGCATTAACAGCGAATAGTGTAACGTTACAGTCTCCACTCAAAATACTTCAGTCCGTTAAAAGTTATTTAATGGGGTGCTACTTAGAAGATAATGCTATCTCTCAAGCTATTCTTGAGGATATCACTCATCACAAAGGAATTTTATCGGTATTAACAACAGATAGTCATTTCACAGACTGGACCTCAGCTAAAATTAAGTTTCAAGAATGGGTTACACCTGAGTTGTATGAAGTAATTGAAAAAGAAGCTAGAGATGATATCAACAATTTACTTAAAAAACACAACAAGAAAAAATTCGATGATGGAAGCTTTTCCGAAGTAGAAATAGGTTCATGTAAAAATTTACAATTAAATACTTTTTTCAAAAGACCTTTAGAAGAAGTTGCTATCGAGCTAAATATAAAATTAAAATCATCCGCGGCCGGAAGATGAAACGTTATTAAAATTAGGCCAAAATTCCTATTTAATTTTTAGTCATAGCTTTTTAAAACTTGGTCAAGATGTTGCGAGAGGTAGCATGAATAAATCTACCGAGGCTAGTAGTTGCTATCCTGCCAATTATGATTTTAATAATAAGCAGCTTGGTGAATTTAATTTAAATAAATGCAAAAAAATATATAATAATTTAATTAAAAATAATGATATCGAAAAAGATTTAATTCCTTATCTCAATCAAAAATTTATTGTGTATACAGGTATTTATTATATTTTTCATTTTTTTAATGTTGATAGCACGCAAGATCAAGGCTTATTAGAATGGCGCATGCAATCTATCTGCACAGAGACTTGGCGTCAATTACAAAAAGATTACCCAACAGAATCACTTTCGTATCTTTTTTCTTATTGTGCGAATGGTGTATTTCGTGATGCATTATTATTTAATACTTTATCATTTAAATAATAATTTTCAAGTTCTACATAAAATAAATAATACTGAAATTGATTGGACATTAGGTGAAGTCCTTTATGATTTCACCCAAGTGGTGCCAGATAATTGAAAATTCTAAATCACTGCACTAATTTAACGTATTACGAACATCCATTAAAACTTGATCAAACGAATCTACGCGTATTAAACCCATTCTAGGAAACTCTAAGTCTATAATCATATATATAATAAAGGCTGTAATGCCTATATAAATAAAATTATAGATAGAATCTCGAACTTTCTTTTCTACCGTAGCATAACCCGATAAAAATGAACTTAACATTGCTAATCCTAATAAAAGTTCAAATACAATGGCAGGTGGATGAACTTGTGTAATAGCAATTCCAGTGTTTTCAGTTTCAAACATAGTAGTAATAGCAGGAATAAGTAGTTGGGTAACTGTTTGATCGTTTGTTATTTTGCACGCTGCTAAGACTTGATTCCAGATTTTACCCTGAAGTTGCTTAGATTTTCTTAACTCTCTATAAACTGCATTGAAATTTGGGATATCTTTGTAAGCACTCAAGCGTGTATCGACATATAGTCGGAAGTTGTTGCGCAAATCAGGTGTTGCACTTGGTGTTAGAAGATCCAACATTAAATAAGCAGTTTCTACTACATTAGCTTCTTCAACAATATGCGTTTTACGAGCTTCAAATCGCTCATAAGCACCACTAAAAGTAAAGGCAACCATCAATCCTAATAATCCAAAAATCGCGCCCTCAACTACATTTATCGTTTCTATCTTACCTAGCGAATGTCGCTCCACTTGCCATTTAGCAAATCGTCTACCCATTGCTACACTAAATAAGAGCAGCGAAAATAATAAAGAAAAAATTAAAACTGCAATAAATATATGGAACATAATATTCTTACTCTCCAAAAAGTAACTAATATTTTAATTAGAGAGGGTCATCACAATGCAATATCGATCTCTAAAATTAAAATAAATATTGTTAGCTAACTTTTTCAACTAAAAAATTATTATAGCAGTTTTGTTTGTTACCGATATGGAGCCAGGGGTGAATATGCTAGAGAGATTGAGTGAAAATTGCACAGGCTGCTTTCAAAAATATTCAAAAAGAGTAAAAAAAAGTTGAGCCTCAAAATACTTTAAATAAGTGTTTTGAGAGGTTATAGAAACTTATTGTAGTATGCGGTTGCTCAGTTATGTATGTTTAAAATATAAGCATAAATAATTTTTTACTGCTTGATATTACTGACTAAATATCCAAGAATGTATAACCAGGGTTTTTTTTTAATGGAATTGAAGCATGCGGATTTTGGTAGTTACATATGCTACTCGGCATACTAACAGCATGGGTGTTGGACGTTACTATAATCAAGTTGCAGATATCCTCGAAAAAGAGGGGCATGAGTTAATCTTCTTTAATCATCCAAATCCACTTAAACTTGAAAGAATTACACTTAAAAATACATTAATTCCTATTTTCTCAGGTATGACTTCAAAACGTTTTGGGGAAGTTTATGAATCTATTAAACCTGATGCCGTTCACATTCAGTCCGAAGTAGGGCTTGGTATTTCTGCTCGTCGTTATTGTGTTGAAAATAACATTCCTTACTCCAGTTCTTATCACACGAATTGGGATATTGGGATGAAACATTGGGCTTATTTACCCTCAGCACTTGTGTGGACTTACCTACGCTGGTTTTTCAAGCCTTCTAGTCTAATTCACGCGTGTTCACCTAGGGTCAAAAAACTTTTGCATGGTAAAGGCATTACCAACAACATTGAGGTATTTTCTCTAGGCGTAGATATAGAAAAATTTTATTATGATCCTGATCCATCTCTATTGCTTAATTATCCGCGACCTTACTTTATGGCCTTATCTCGTATTGCGAAAGAAAAAAACTTAGAAGCTTTTTTAAATCTAGATCTTCCAGGAACCAAATTTATCATTGGGGATGGGCCACATAAAAAATATTTAGAAAAAAAGTATAATGAAAAAACAGTTTTTTTACCATATGAAAATGTTCGTGCCATTTTAAGTATTGGTGATGTTTGTGTGTCCCCGTCGCTCTTTGATACATTTGGTTTAACCAATTTAGAAGCTTTAGCATGTGGACTTCCTATTGCTGCATTTCCAGTCATGGGCCCAATTGATATTCTTGAAGAAGGAATCAGTGGGTTTACTTCGGAGAATTTAAAAGAAGCGGCACTAGCTTGTTTAGCTTTAAAAAAAGAAGATTGTATAAAACGCGCTGCACAATATTCATGGAAACATACCGCCGAGGAATTTTTAAAATATCAAACTATTTTAACATAAAATATTTTATTATAAATAAATTGTGATCTTGCATTTGCCTCTATTGCTTAGCCTCAAAAATTACTTCTAAGAAGAACCGCATGAATAACTCCGTGTCGGAGTCGAGCTTCAATTTGGATGCAACAATGACTTAATGTTAGATATCTTAAATTCTACGTATTGATTAATAATAACTTTTTATAACTGAGGTACTTTAGCTAAAATTTAATTTCATGATTTTTAGTCTATACTATAAGTAGAAATAGTATTCTGAGGATAGCGTATGAGTTTTTCGCATGTAAACCCATCTCCGAATGAAGATAAGTTATTGAATCCTGGTCAAATTCGGTTGATTAAACTTGTATTAA
>DHXK01000239.1:19122-20010 GCA_002413665.1 Legionellales bacterium UBA5158
GATTAAACTTGTATTAAAAGATCAACCTACTTCTTTATTTACTTCTGTAGCACTCAATGATCTTATTGAAAATTATTATAAAAACCATTCCAATCCAGACATCAGTTCGGAAACAATAAAAGATGCTGAAATAGCAGAAGAAAAGGTTAATATTGCTTATCGAATTTTAAAACTTAGAGGCGAAAAAGGTAATCAAGATAAATATTTTATTATTGATAAAGGAGTGAAGAAAGGTAAGGCGTTAGGAGCAGGTTTCGAAGGTACGGTAAAGAGGTTGATAGAGATAGATTCAAATGAACAATACGCTTTAAAAGTGATAAAGTTGAGTGATGATTATGAAGAAAGGACTGATGAAGAAAATTCACAATATCAATTTACAATAATGCAAAAAATTAATGAAGCTTATGGTGTTCTACTAAAAAAAACTCTTCCTCAGCATGAGGTAAAATCTCGGATACCTAAGCATTATATTATTATGAAGTTAGCTAAGGGTAAAAATTTACATGCTCTGCTAAGAGATCATGTAGATGGAAAGAATATTATATCGGTAAATGAATGGATGACTATTTGTTTTTCTATTTTAAAAGCAGTGGATGAATTACATAAAAAAGGTGTATTTCATCGTGACCTTAAATTAGAAAATATCATGTATGATCGAGAAAGCAAAAAAATCACTCTTGTCGATTTTGGTTGTGCTTGTGAGCATAAAAATAAGCTAGCAATAAAAGATTCGCGATCACTTGGCACTTCTGGTTATCAATCACCTGAAATTAAATTTGGAGAAGAAGGTCAATATCCGTCTTACAGTATAAAATCTGAAGTCTATGCATTAGGACAATTATTTAAAGAAATCTTAGGATTTGAAGATTTTGAAGAACCCGTAGAGCT
>DHXK01000239.1:20128-31041 GCA_002413665.1 Legionellales bacterium UBA5158
GTTATCATCGCCCTCAACAAATAGCATTGTCTTAATTGAAAATTTTTTAAATACAATGAAAGAAGATGAGATTGAAAAAAGATTTACAATGGAAGAGGCTATACATGGGTTAAAAAAAATTTATATTATTATGAATAATGGTATTGATGATCCTATTGATATAGATAGTCCTCCACCTAGTAATCAACAAGTGCATCCAGCATCCAGTAATGATTTTCAAACAAAGCCATCACTTTTTTTTAGGAATAAAGAACAACACGAGGTAAAAGCAGCATTAACTCCAACTCCCAATTCATCGTCGACTAAAGGTAAAAAAAGAAAAGAGCAGGGTGAAGAATCTTTACTTATTAATAATCAGGATCCTAATCAAAATCTCGAGGATCCAACTTCAGAAAAGAAACAAAAAACGCATAAGTAAATTTTTAATTTTCAATGCTACACGAGAGCAGAAAAAATTGGATAAATAAATCTCTCACTTTCGTTGGAACGAATTCTTAATGTTGATATGATAAATAGGATGGCTGAGTGCACTCATCCATAGTTGGTTGCAAGAGTGATGTCATCAATGTGTTATGACCGAATAGGCCTAAGATGGATGGGCTATGTTGAAGAGGCTCTTGATACGGTAAGGCATCCATAGGCGAATAAATTAAATGTGGTGCAGCTTGGTCTTCTATCATTGGTAGTGCTGATGCCAGTTCAGTTCCCATCAATACTTTCTAGTCTTTTTGTCTTCATCGATGTAAATTAATTGATTGGGTGGTGGGCTGACAAAAAAGAAAGTCATTCGAAGCAATATTGTTAATCGTGGCGCAGATGGCGAAGATAATGAATAATTAGCGTACCCCAATGTGTGTCCAACATGTAAGATACTTGCAATCATTTTTACTCAAGGAAGAGACTCTATGTTTAGAAGATTATTACGATACCCACGAGGATTTTTCCAATACGATCTGACGGCTGGAATTGTAGTCTTCTTAGTAGCCATCCCACTGTGTTTAGGGGTCGCGCTAGCTTCTGGTGCACCCCTTTTCTCTGGGATGATTGCCGGCATGATAGGCGGTATTGTTGTTGGTTTCTTGAGTGAGTCGCGACTTAGTGTTAGCGGTCCTGCTGCTGGCATGATTGCTGTTGTGCTCGGCTTCATCACGCAACTAGGTAGCTTTGAAACATTTTTGCTAGCGCTCGTATTTGCTGGATTCCTCCAAATACTTATTGGAATTTGCCGCGCTGGTTTTATTGCTGACTATATACCATCAAATGTCATTCAAGGTTTACTGTGTGCCATTGGTATTTTAATTATATTTAAGCAATTACCTTTTGCATTTACTTATACCGCTGATAATCACGAGTTGCTTGAGTCGTTACGTGCATCTTCCACTACATTTGATTTGGATGCACTTGAAGATATTAGCCAACATTTTAATTTAGGCGCGATAATTATTAGCACCTTATCTATTGGGATATTAATTTTTTTCGATAAAACAAAACAGACCATACTAAAAACAATACCCGGCCCTATTGTTGTTGTGATTGCAGGTGCAATCATCAATGAGTTTTATTCTAGCTTCTGGCCAGACCTGGCACAATATAGTTCTGAATTAGTGAATATACCTCTCACCACAAGCTTAAATTCATTTTGTGACTTGTTCCAACATCCGCACTGGCAAAGCTGGAGTAATCCTAAGATTTATCTCTATGGATTTATACTTGCGGCTGTAGCCTCACTAGAGACGTTACTCAATTTAGAGGCCACAGAGAAGCTAGACACTATTAAACGTTACGTTTCACGTAATCGTGAATTAGTAGCTCAAGGGGTAGGCAATGTATTTGCGGGATTATTAGGTGGAATACCGATTACTTCTGTCATTGTTAGAAGTTCTGTCAACATTCAAGCTGGCGCTAAAACTAAATTATCAACTATCATTCATGGTTTGTTAATTTTATTAGTTAGCATTTTTATACCGCATTGGATTAATCTTATTCCTCTTGCATCATTAGCTGCTATTTTAATTTTTGTAGGGTTTAAATTAACAAAACCTTATATTTACAGAGAAGTTTACAGGCAAGGTTTTGATCGTTTTATACCATTTATTATTACTGTATTATTCATCATTATAACTAATTTATTAACCGGAATTTTAATTGGTTTATTTTTTAGTTTTTTCTTTATCTTAAGAAATAACAGTAAAATTCAACTTGATGTAATCAATGAAAAACATCCACTAGGGGTAATCAAGCGAATTATTTTGCCACAACAAATGTCGTTTTTAAATAAGGCTTCTTTAGTAACTGAGCTTGAAGATATACGCTATAACGCACATTTAATTATTGATGCCCGATATACTAAATACATTGATAAAGACATATTAGAAGTACTTGAAACTTTTAAAAACACTCAGGCTCCTAGTAAAATGATTGCTCTTAATATGTTAGGATTTAAAAATCATTATGATATTCATAATCACATAGACTTTATCAATGTCACTACTTATGACTTGCAATCCGCACTAACACCCACTCAAGTCGTTGAGATACTAAAAGAAGGCAATGAACGTTTCATCAAAGATCAGCGCATACATCGCAGTCTGCTTGACGACATTAAGTCTATGTCTGCTTCGCAACATCCCATTGCTATTGTACTTGGTTGCATAGACTCTAGAGTTCCAATAGAAACGATTTTTGATATGGGTGTTGGCGATGTTTTTGTCGTACGCATAGCAGGAAATGTGATGAATGAAGACATAATGGCAAGCATGGAATTTGCATGTCATATTGCTGGAGCAAAATTAATTCTAGTACTCGGTCACACTCAATGTGGCGCTATTAAAGCAGCCTGTGATGATAACCCTGGCGGTCATTTAGGTGATCTGCTTGCTAAAATTAGACCCGCCATTGAAGCAGAAGCTAGTACTGAGACAGACAGAACAGGAAATAATATTAACTTCATAACGAATATTGCTAAAATTAATGTTGGTAATGTAATAGAGAATATTTACTCAAAAAGTACTGTATTAAATAAACTAATTAACGATAAAGAAATTGGGTTAATTGGCGCGCTTTATGATGTGCGCACAGGTTTAGTGAATTTTTTAGAGTAAAGGCTAAAAATCCTATCAATATCGTAAAAGATAGTGAATTTGCGGAAAAAAAATATGTTTTTAGAATTGCCGTAAGTAGCGTTGTGTTATCATATTTTTTTTTGCTTAGTGGAATTTATTAAATACTATTGAAAGGTGTTATCTTAATATGCCATTATTTATTCGCTCTGTTAATCCGCTTTCTCAAACTGAAATTTTTAACATGCTGAAAGTGTTACGTGGCCATGCGTTAACACCTTATTCTGATTACCATGTTGCTGCAATTGCGGAAATTAAACTGAGTGATAATGAGTATTTTTATACGTCAGGTGTAAACATTGAAAATGATGAACATAACCGTCTTAGTATCCATAGCGAACAAAATGCCGTCGCCAGCGCTGTCACTTTGTTGGGTGAAGATACAAAATTTTCAAAGGTTTGGATTATGGCAGCGCCTGCGAACGCTACTCCTAATGAAAAGCAAGAGTCGGGTAAATCATGTGGCCATTGCCGACAAATCATGATGAGCTTAGCTGAAAAGGGAGCCGAGATTTTTGTGGTAACTTTAGATGGTCGATTTGCACCTTCTGATAGCTTCGAAAAGAAATTTTTACCGGATGGTTTTAGTGAGCGAGATTTAAATTTATCATCTAGTAATTATAGTTCAAATTCGAGCGCAATATATTTAAATTCTTCTAAATTTAAAGCTTGGGAAATTATCAGTGAAACACAGTATTTAAAAAAAGATGAAATAGCAAAATATCTGCAAGCACTATCCCCACATATTATCAGCAAAAAATTTCAAACTTCTACTATCACGGCTTGTATACTAAAATGTAATAATGGCCGATATGCAGCTGGAGTTTTGGTACAAGATATCGCATTTCTGACAACTGATGCGATCTTTGTAGCTATAGGAAATGCTGTGACACAGTTTGGTAGCAAAAATTTACGTTTTGATGAAATCCATTTAGCCAGCAATGTATTGCATCCCGAACAACTTACTTTTACTGAAATTGAAGCTTTAAGTCGTCGTTATGCTCATAAACAAACTGTCGTAAATTTTTATACTCAAGATAATCAGTATGCTTCTTACGATTTTATGGAATGCAAGCATGCACGAAATAAAATAGTAGATCTAATGTTAGAAGATAATTGCCCTCTTAAAATCGAGTTTCAACATATTAGTAGCGAATTTTCTTAGTTCAACAAAGTTAATATATAGAAATGTGATCTACTAAAATTGCTTTAGATGAATTTATTTATTCAAGATAAAAATTTTCGATCGTCATTTTAATTAATTCTGATTTGGAGCTTGCTCCTGCTTTGACGCGAATATTAGTCAAGTATTCTTCCACCGTGCGATAAGAAATACCCAATTATTGGGCAATTTCTTTGGCAGTGAAACCCTTTACTGTAAATTGGAGACATTGCATTTCACGCTGGGTTAATTGCACGTTATTTATTTTAAAATGATTAGCCTGTAAAGATTGTTCATTTGGCAAAAATTGTAATAAGAGGCTAGGGCGGCGATCTAACCCCTAAATCTCGATTTGCAAAGCTATATTAATGCACAGTTTTAAGATGCATTAGGTCATCTTGTAGGACCAGAGCAAAACAAATGTTTATTAGAATTATACAAACAATACTTGTTAGCAAATTCTAAAATGAGTCCCGATTCATTTTATTTCAACGATGCAAGCGACATGCAAGTAGATTCACAACTCTTAGCAAGTGTAATTCAATTGATCGCAGCTCTGCCTCACATAGACATCACTCAAGTAGCTATTATTAACTATGCCTAATCCAATGAACTTGCCCTTAGCTTGACGCGTATGCCCATAACCCGGATCTTTGATCCAGGCTACATTTCAGGTGATAGCGAAAAAAATGCTAAGTGGAGCAGGTTATGGTCGAGCTGACATGCAAAAATAATTGTCGATAATGTGATTGCTGCTGTTCAACTCTTTGCTTGCTACATCGAGAGCCATCATTGCATTTGTAGGTTCAATCTTTGGAGACTTTTGAAAAAAGAAAGATGATGACTGCGAATCCACATTTTTCAGAGAGCTTTTATTCAGAGTCTTAATTTCATTCTGATTGAACTCAAAAATTTTAATACGCCTATTCATCTCTGTTTCAGTTATTGTATAAGCTTGTTCTAACCTCAAGACTTTAAAGCGTATTAATTCTTGAATTTTTTGTGTTGAAAAATAAGCGTATCCTTCGAGATTGGCAATGGATTCAAAAAAATTATTTAAAGCTGCATCGTCACCATGATCTATGAGTAGTTGTTGATTTGATTGAGTCAATATTGCGAACTTATTTTTGATATAGTCATTTTTAAAGATGTGGTTTAGTTCACCTTCATTCATAGGAAGTCTTGTGAATTGACTGCCATTATTAATAAAGATATTTGGATTTCCTACTGTGCCATCTATAACAATTATTTTAGTTTGTTGAAAAGCAACAGAACGAATTTCTTCTACGGACATTCTATTAACATAACAAACGCTTATGTCTCTATAGATATTGTGTACTACAAGTTTTTTGGGAGGGTTAAGTTCTAACGCTGAAGGCATAGATGCTGCAAGAGCAGGAGTTAAATCCTCATGCGTATCATGTGCATCGCTCACAATTTCTTGTTGATCCTCTAACTCTGTATTTCCCCAATCACCTTCAAGAGGCAGCTCTTGCTCAAGAGAAAATAATGATTTTAATGTCGCAGTAGGAGTGAATGTCAGTTTGGTTTCGTTAAATTTGACATTTTCTACGGATAATTCATGGACTAATTTTATTTTTAATTTGGGTAATACCGTTTTTAAATTTTCTTCGCTACCTAATAATTTTATTTCTATTTCATCGTTTACTTCAGAGTAACTTAACTCTGCGTCAATTAATTCGAGAGTGGAGGGTTGATTCAGAAGAGTGCTTAGTGTTTTCCATTCTAATAGGATATTGGATTTTTGTGCGGTAAGAGTTTTAGCTGTAGAGAACATTTTTGACTCCGTGCAAGAGGTTTGCTATAAAATAATTGGGTGTAATTATAGTTATAATTGCTGAGATTATCATTGACTCACTAGAACTTGTATTCCAGCTACTCAGGGTAACTACTAAACGTAGCGTGGATCAAAGATCCGGGTTTAGGATCTTTGGCTCAGTCTACATTCAGAGTTTCAGATCTAGTCTATTAGCTGGTTCATTTTGCAATTGCGGTATTTTCGTTTGTGTTAACCATTGATGTAAGTTGGCAGCAAGAGTATGTCCTGTATCATTAAAAAAACCATCAAGCTTTAATAATGACACCAGCTGATCTGCATGTGTCAAGTGTGATTGTTTCAGTAATTTTCTCTCGCTCGCTAACAGCTCTGACACAACCTGAGGCGTCTCTTTCATCTCTTCAAGATTCGCAGAATGTACTGCAGCTTCTGGCAATTTGGGCTGATTGGTTGGTAAAGATAATTGTTGTTGAATAAGTGCAGACGAGCTGACTACATCAACTGCTTTTGAAGCTGGATTGAAAAAAGCATAATTAGATAATAACAATTTTGTTTTTTCAGGATCGGTAGCAAACAAATCTAATAAATCAGTACGCTCTTTTTCTGATAACAATTTTAATTGTTCTAATAACAGATGATGCTGATCTGAAGCGAGCACTAGCCGATAAGTACGAAGAAAATTAAGTAATCGTTGTGGGATTTTTCCTTCAGACGACAAGGTTGCACTAGCCCCTTTTTTTAATAAGAAAATAACATAATCATAATTATCTTTTTCGGCGGCAGAATAAATTAAGCTAGCGCTTTCGCTGGTCGGATTCAATAAATCGACTTTTGGTAGTAATGAAGTGGCGAGATCAAAACAACCACAACTTATTGCAATACTGATTACAAAACACGTAATGTTGAATATGCCAGGATATCTTTGTTCTAATTTGTTATGAATATTTTTTGCAAATTCTAAGTCGGATTGATAAAGCTGAAATACTGCAGTCCAAATTTCGCTAGCTTTTTCTTTAATAGAATACCAAGCTACAGTATTCGTTTCAAAAAAATAATCCAACACAGCCATTTGCTTCCCCCCAATGGCATTTGCAATGCACCTTTCATTTGCTCTATGAAAATCATATTTAGTTGATATATATTTTTTTATAAAAGGAAGGTTCCCAAAACGGCTTGCTGCGTATAAAGCTGGAGATGAATAACCGTAACCTTGATAAACATGCGCCCCAGCATCGATTAACCGTGTAACGCAGGTTCTACGAGCTTCGTTTACCTCTATGTCATCATCATAAAATGATACGGCTTCTTCTAATGCAGCTGGGCCACTTGCCGTTTTAGTATGTAAATAATATTCTGCATCATTTAATTCTGGTTTTTTTCTAGATGAGTATTTTGATGGTTTTAATAACCATTTTACTGCTAAAAAATTTTGTACTTTAATCGCAAAAATTAATTCTGTATCACCTGCTGCATTAGTTGTATCAATATGCGGATATGCGTCATATGCTTGTTGTAATTGTTTATAAATCGTTTTTTTATTCGAGTTATCTTTGGTAGCGGCAATCGCTGTAAATAAGGAAGCCGCCTTATCTTCACGGCTGAGATCATGAATTCGAGATTTAGACATACTATTTACTCAGGTTAAAAGATAGGCGATCATACAGTAACTTTGCATAAATTGCACGTTACTGCCATCAGTAGCATGCCCCAGAAAGCCCATAATTCGTGCTGTTCACGCGCAAGTAGCTTGCTTAAATTCTCTTGGTGCGGAGTTGTTGTCCCTTATCGCAACGGCATTACGCACCTAATCTGTATCTAAAAAATTTCATGCCCTAGATTTATGTCACTGCCCAGCACCATTTCGAATAGAGCTACACTGATCAGCTGATGCACTAGCTGCATTCTGAGTGACCAGTAAATTCTTTTCATCAGCACTTCGTTGAGACGAATTAGGAAAGAATAGTAAACCATCTTTAGCCGCTGCAACGATGCTATGAGATTTGGTAGTTTCTGAATCTAGCATTGCCACTTTACAACCCCCTTCATTCGAAAAAGAACAGCAATAGGAGCAATGTACTTTAGCCTCTGTTGCTAGCTTGTGTAATGCTGCTTTAGTATCGTTTGTCACTACGCTTGCGACCGCAATGCATAAGTCCCCCATGTCTAAACTGTTTCTATCAATACTGAGTAACTGATCGCCAGAGTGGCCTGAGTATACAACCGGATTGGTATGCAGTACTGGCTTATTATCCACTGCTGCAATACCCACGTAGATTCCCTTCTTATTTAATAAATAGCTTAGTTGGCCTGCTAGTATTTGACCTTCAACACCAACTCCTAGCAATTTTATAGGACCCTCTTTCAATTTATTCGTTTGAACGATCTTCTCAATTTCTAAAAATAAACTTTCAATGTTTGTGTTTAACTTATTTGAGCGTTCAAGATGAGAGGCTTCATCGGGAGTAGGTATTGATGCTTTATGAGTAACAATAGCAAGGTCAGCATCAGGATCTGAGGGAGTATGCAACATTTCGAATCCATCATAATTTGTATCTTGCTTTAGTGTTTTCAAGGTCGATTCGCTAGGTGTACCTATCAGCACAAAAGTTTTATTAGGTAAGGCCAGCTTTTGATTCAACGTGTCGGGAATGATATTGGGTATGACTTGAAGGGGTAAATTCAACGCTAAGGCAGCGGCTGATGCAGCGGCGACACTAGCACCTTCGAATACAACAATAGATTGAGCTTGGCTGGTTTTGGTTTTTCTGATGTATTCATTCACCTTATAGTCAAATGCATGAGGATTTCCCATATAAGGTTTTGTCGCGACTTGATGTGCAAACTCATTGGCCAAGGAATGAATTTTTATCTTTGATTCAAACTGCTGAAACATGGATTTAAACAGATTAAATTCTTCCTTAATCCGCGCTTCCGATTTATCAGAAAAGCTATTGCATATGTTGTTTTTAAACCAATTAAACACTTCTTGTTCTACTTCATTAGCAGATAACTTAGTTATTTGGACCTGCTTTTGAATTAGATCATGGTAGCTATTAGCTAAGGTACCCATTTCTTGGGTATTACTGAAATGTAAGTCATTAACGCCTAGGTATAAAAATCTTGCTAAACATAGCTGACGTTCTAGCTTATTTAAGGGCATATTATTATGAACAATAATCACGGCAATATCGTGAGCACCGCTTTTCTTAAGATTCGTAATAGCTTGGCATAAAGTGTTTCCAGTAGCGGTTTCATCATCAGTAATCAGGTATTTATCATTCTGGTTGATACTGATGTCACCTGAATTAAGACTGTTAATTAATGCGCTGTCGTCTTTATGTGAGTCTCGTTGCTTTTCGCCTAAAATACGAGTTTGGCACAACTTTTTACCCAAAATCGCTTCTAATTGCTGAGTGAGTTCTTTAGTTCTTTTTGCAGCTCCTGCATCTGGTGTTACCAATCGTAATTGACCATGCATGGAATTTTCTATCCATTGTTTGGCTATCCTGATTGAGATAACTGAAAGTGCTGAAACCGCCGAACCTTTTATTTTTTTTCCAGTGTAAGAGCCTGACATGGTGTGATTATCATGACATTCTGCCGTGATAACATGGTTGACTCCCGCTGCTTCTAATAGCATTCCGTTTTGTTGTACATAAGCGCCGGTTCTTCCTTTGGGATTATCTTCCGCTTTATCAGAGCGGGCACTAAATTGGTAAGGGTTAATTAAATTAATAGTCTCAGCACCTCTAAGATGCGCCTGTCTTGCAATAGTTGCTGCTTCAAATAAATAAGAAGAAGCACCATTTTTTTGATAATCCTGTGTTTCAACAAGGTCATCGGGATTGGGTCTGGTCGACTGCACGATAGTGACTACAGCACCACAAATTGTCACATCATTAGGAATTTGAGCCTGCGCTCCTTTCCCTTGTATATGATAGAGCTTTACCATTTCCCCTTGACTGCGAAGACTCGCTGCTATTTCTTCGGCTAACGGTTTATTAGCCGAGCAGCATAGAAGTACATGAGGCTGAGCTTTCATTTCAGGAATTTTGAGATCTGATGAAGATTCACTTCTCCTAAGATAAGCAAAGCTATCATCATTAGAGCTGAATTTAGACCAGGTTCGATTAAAATGGTATTGACGAGTGTAATGCATGACTTGATAGTCCAGGCTCAATTCGTCTTGGTGTTTTTGTGAATTATCGAGAACATGAAGATAATCCAACAAATCATTTTTATCTATCTGATTATGGGCTTTATCTGCTTCATTCGCGATGGTCAGTGGTATGACGGAGTTAATAGTATTCTCGTCTAATTTTCCGGTATAACTTTTATCATAAAAATAAATTTTGTTAGCACCACTGGCCTTAAATAGTTTGATGAGCAAACTGTTAAAGTCACTATAGTTAAGCACTGGATGAAATTGATCGGGTAAGCAAATAGTGATGGACTTTGCATTATGCTCATAAGCGCAGCGACATAGCTGCAGTCCTTCCTGAATCAATGCTAGGTACGAATAGTTAGGGTGCTCTATACCCACATGAATATTGATGTGAGCGCCACCGACTTCAATATCAGGGGACATGACAGAAAAGGCATCTCCCGTTGAAAAGACTTTAAAACTATTTCGTGCAATTTTTTCGGGATCAATATTCCAGGATTTAGGAATCCCCTGATTATAAAAATTAATGGGTTTGCTATTGATAGAGTTAGTTGAAGCAGAAAACAAAACACCTCTTTTAGCGTAGATACTTTTTGATTTCTTACTATCAAGTTCAAGCAGTCTTTTGATATTCACTTGCCTGTCTCTTATACACATCTCCCAGCCCAC
>DHXK01000291.1 GCA_002413665.1 Legionellales bacterium UBA5158
ATGTGGGTAATTGAAAGGTTGGGGAGACGCTTACGATACTGCAATGTTAATCCGCCTTATTAAAATTCGACAAAGCCTTTGGACTTAACGCAAACAAACGCTGCTAAACATGATTCAATACATGCTAGAGCACAACATTTCCGGATCAAAGTGCTACAGAAAGCTATGATCCCCTTTAGCCCACTGCACGCCCTGCTTTCTACTGGAATGTTCTTTGCCACATTGCACCACGACCACTACTGCTGGCTGTAATAGCACCTTCATTTCGCATTTTTCGCAACACCTGTCGAATCATATCTCGACTAATGCCAGGACAATTCGACTCGATATCACTAATTGAAAAGGGTGACATTCTACGGTTAATAGCAGCTCGAACCAATTCGGTTTTTGAACCTCGGCTTGTAGTAATGACACCCACACGCTCCTCAAATTCTCGATAAGCACGTAATAGCGCCCCCCAAAAATAATTTATCCATGGCTTAACGTCATGTTTTCCGGAGTGCCAGTGCTGTGAGCTTACCTCGAGTGTTTCATAATAACTTTCTTTGCTATCCTCAAATATACGCTCCAAGCTAATATAGTGACCGACCTGATAATCAAATTGATAGAGCAACATCAAAGTTAATAACCGTGACATGCGTCCATTGCCATCACTAAAAGGATGAATGCATAAAAAATCAAGAATTGCTAATGGAATAAATACAAGCGCATCTTGTTTTTGCTGCTCTATAACAATTGAATAATTTTTTGTTAATTGATCTATTGCATCAGGCGTTAAATGCGCTTTTGTCGGGGCAAATCGAATACGCTGTGTACCATCTGGGTGTTTTTCAATAATTTCATTGTCTGTCGCTTTCCAACGTCCGCCCGGGTTAGCCATATAACGATATACTATGCTATGTAGTTGCAGGATTACATTTGGAGTAAAAGGCATATGCTCACCTGACTCATGGATAAGATTAAGCGCATCTCGATAACCAGCAATTTCTTGCTCTGATCGACTTTTAGGAGTGGCATCTTTTAGGACTAGCTCCTCAATCTTTTTATGAGGCAACTCTATGCCCTCTAATCTATTTGAAGATTCACTAGACTCAATTTTAGCTACTAGTTGCAGCCCCTTGAGTGCTTCTGGTGATTGCTTAAAGAAAAGAGCTTGTTTCCCACGATACTCGCCTAATGCGCGCAGCATGCCGATTTGCTCAGCGGTGAAAGTAAGTTTATCAATGTAGTCCAGGCTAAGTGAATTCATCTGAAGTAATACCAAAAAAATAATTAAGTAGGTAATCTTACCAGCGTTATTACCCACTTGTGAAGAGGTTATACCTACTTCTTTTTAACCATCCAATAAGTGTAAGTAGGTAATATAAAGTCCACAATACCCACTTACTACTAGAGAATACCTACTTTCTAAACGCTTTTTTGAAGTAATTCTCTTCGTGACTTTTTCGTGAATGGCCTATACTCTCTTATGCTCTCTGCTGCTCATTGCAATGGTCGCACAGTCATAAAAGTTATTATTAATCACATAGTTAAAAAAGAGTGGCTAGCTGTTACTCATTAGGTCACTGGTTCGAGTCCAGTTCGGGGAGCCAGTAGAATCAAGCGGTTACGAAAACCATCTCAAGCTAAACCACCCCCATGGGGCACTGGTGGGGCACTCAGAAACAACAAGTTATACCAATTTCTAACAATCATCTAAAACAATTTGAAAGTATGTGCCTGTATTTTGCCTGTGTAAGGACAAACTGAGACGTAAGGTGTGTTGCGACAACTGCCAGCACTTTATAGTCCAGCCATTATTGGCGATGGAGCTGGTATTGGTTCTTGCTCACTTGGTGTGCAGTGGACGCAGTTCATCAGAAGCTGAAGGTTTTTTGTAACCATCAAATCCTTCTATAGCCCAAGCAGATGATGTAATTAACATAGCGTACACTGCTGTTATTAATATTTTCATGATCAATCCTCCTAAGTTAGTTATTAAGTATAGGTAATAATTTTTATTATTTATGGATATCGCTTTAAGAATTAGCCAATTAAGTTTATTTCTCTTTTTCTTTGACGGGATTGCGAATTGAAATATATTTAACACACGACTTTCAAGCAATTTAGACAATAAATTATACAAACTTTACATTATGCATTTTTTTATATCCAAATAAAGATAAGCTGTTACACTTCTCTCCTGTAAATCTAATAAAAATACAAAGGAGAATTAATCATGAAGGCATTTAAAATCGTTTTTTTAGCTGCATTATTTGCAGGTTTTGCATCTCAAGCCATGGCATTTTCTTTCAGTGTTTCCGGACCTGCTTGCTGTGTACCAAGCCCGTACAGTGGTGGTAGTGGTTGCGATAACCTACCAATTTGTCCAGAAAAAATTATGAATCAAGTCATGGCATCTTTTCCTCACCGCTCTGTAAGTTGTTGCGTACCAAGCCCTTATGGTGATGGTGGCTGTGGTAGCACACCAGTTTGTCCAGAACTTCGTTGAAATATAAAAGAGTAATCTATAAATGTTTGCCCGATTTTTTCCAGCTCAAAAAGAAGTAACAGACAAGACTCAAGCAGCTGCGGTTGCAATAGACTCCAAAAAATTAGCAGAATTAGCAGCTATGGCGGAGTTTATTTACGACCCTAAGAGAGTGCCGCAAAACCTTCCGAACGGCTGGTATCTTAATAACCTTTTTATGCCAGAATATTGGCCTACTGATACCCATGGGTTCATGGGGGCAATGTTTATGAGGTTTGCAGCAGATGGTAACAGGACGGCTGAAATCGCTATTATTTATCGTGGTTCTGTTATATCCGAGGTTGAAAATTTATTAGGTGACTTAGAAATAGCAATGAATAAAGCTCCATTGCAAACAGAGGTTGCCGCCCAATGGGTCGATGAAAAGTTAAAATTATGGCGAGATATGGACCCCTATCATGGAAGTGATGTTGATAACGTTCCTGTCTGGCATGTGGGGCATTCTCTAGGTGCGATTATTGCAAATTGCATGTTTGTTAGAGACTATCCAAACCATCTAACACAACCTGGACGCCTGCAATGCGTGACGTTTGAAAAACCTGGTGCTGATAAAATCGCATTAGCCTATTCGATGGCGAATCTGAAAATACCTGAAGATTATGCACGTGATCGAATGGATAAATTAGAACCTTTTGCGAGTTCTTATCAAACCGATGTTAATATTATTAATTCCTGTAATAAGCAATGGGGAAACGTGCAGCACGTTAAGATCCCATATCGTTATAGCTTTCCACAAAAACCAAACTTGCCAGCCCCCTCAGATAGAATCGCCTCTAATTATGTAGAGCCCCCTTTCTATTATATTAGAACCTACAGTTTTGTTGACCAACATAACATGTTAAATCTATTAAATTACATCAATAAAGGTGTTGATATTGTTGATGCTAAAGATCGTAACCCTGGGTTTGCAATCGGCTATAGCCAATATTTAGATGGCGAAAAACGTAAAGATTATTGGCTTGGTTATTTCAAAATAGTTTGGGATGAGCATGAAGAAATACGAAATTCATTTCATAATAGATATGATTCATTTCTTAAATTTAGATTTGAAGAGTTGCGTAGTCTTCAAGTTCAATCCCTAATTGCTTCACCAATAATTGTTAATGATGATGACTACGTGTTAGTTGAAAAAGAAGTAGAGATGAAACGTTTAGCTATTTAATTTAATAGTGACAGGGATTTGCTTATTTATTGTAATAATTAGTGTATTACTTTTTGGCGTTAACATTAAAGAAAATGGGTTGTCGGTAGATTTATCAATAACCATGGGGGCACCAAAATCATTAGTCTTTATTTCGGATTTGTTGAGCTTGCCATGTAATTCTATGTAAGGAAGCTTGCTGTCAGCAAATAAAACTTCAGTATCTTTCAGTTCTTTAGAAGGAAGTTCCTTACTCTCACCGTAATAATCTAGGCTAATTCCCTTATTGAAAGTAATTTTAATATCGTAGAGATCAGTTGATTTGTCATAAGAGATAAACTCTAAGACAGCATTCATGCTTACATGATTGTATTTTTTCATGTCTTCAGCATCGGCGCTCGTAAACAAGCTAGTGCCCATTCCTTTGATCTCGTAACTGGCTTGGGGAAAATCTTTCTTATCGCTAGATGAGGCTGATGCTTCTAAGCCCCAATAACCATTTTCTTTTAGTGTTGCATTAATGGAGGTAGATGCATGTGCCATAGTGAATGAAGCCATAAGAATAATGGTTACTAATAAACGCATAAGATTGATCCTTTTTTATAATTATTTTGTGCATCATAGTTAATGAGAGTCGTATTAGCAAATCCTAAATAGAGTGCAATTTTATAATATTGTTGTCAAAAGTATAAAATTTATGCAATGAAGGCAGCAGAGAATGGTATTTTGATTATTTCATTACGGAGCCATTGAACGGCAAAGTGTCCAAAAAGGCCGCCACCTCAATAGCTTTTTCTCTATCAGTTCTTCTCGTCATATCCTGGACATGCAAAGCTGACAAGATAAAGATAACGCTACAGCTACCTGTAAGTCTCGAATTACATGTCAAGCTGCAACAGGCAATTGAAATTTTTTAATATCTATAATGTTTGCTTTTTTGCTTTCAGCAATTTGGCATGGTGTTTGACCTTTTAATCCCATATGTGTGCGGTGTTCATTAAAATAGCGCTGGAACAGATCAAGCTTTCTCTGCAAATCTGTTTCATTCCAAAAAAGAATTTGATCAAGCAATTCATTTCTGCATATTCTGATGAGTCGCTCTACGAATGGATGTGACATAGGAACATAAGGTAAAGATTTTATTTCTTTAATATCAAGTATGCGTAGATTTGCTTTCCACCGATGAAATTGAAGAATTGGGTCGTTATCTGAACTTAAATATCTCGGCAGATTTTTGCCGGAAATAATTTTATTAAACATCATGCATATTGAGATGCCATTTAAGTTTCCAGGATGAACAGCAAATCCAATGATGCGTCGAGTATGTTGATCCATTAACACCATCACCCAGTGTGACTTTAATAAAATAGATTCACAGCGAAAAAAATCCATTGACCATAGAGAATCTTTTAAATTTCCAATAGATGAAAGCCACGATGGTCCATCATCATTTGATCCTAGATTCTGCAGTTGAACTCC
>DHXK01000162.1:0-3296 GCA_002413665.1 Legionellales bacterium UBA5158
AAAAAGTACCTGAACGCTTACCAATTTTTCAACCTTGAAAAATGAATAAGCATAGCCGGTAGCATTCTCGATATATTGTCCTGTAGTTGATTCTTCATGATAGTTATTTTTTTGTAAAAATTCTTTTATATATTTGCCAACGGTAATCTCAGATAAATTATCAGCTTTCTTATCATCTTGCATGATTTCCAATAATGAATTACGTAAGCCTTCAAGAACCTGAATTTTTTTAGTTTCCCTTATCATATAATTTTGAATTTTTAATTCTGCAATTAACATATCAATTTCATTGTAGGGTTCTATGAGAGGCGAAAGAATCTCATCATTGTCTATGATAATAAAATCATTGTTTTCTAAAATCGGTATAGCGGCTTCCAATACTTCAACTTGGTTTTTATTGAGAGTAAACTCATTTATGTATTTATGTAAATGCACTAGTAATTTATGGGATGACATTATTGATAAATGCCCATGACGTTCCAATACAATGTTTGCGTGACATTTCTCTTCTAGATAACTGGATTTAAGTGATACGAGAGAATCATTTGCTGCAGAAAAATAAATAATTTTTAAGCTGGATGCTTTTATTCTTGCTTTTAATTCTTTTAGAAAATGACTTTCTATGCGCATTTGATATACGGAAGATGATAGTAAAGATAATGGCGGTAAAGCCCATGCAGAACCACCTAAAGGTCCTGCAATTGAAAAGACACAAGAAACTTTAATTTTATTATTAGCTTCCAGATTCAACGCAGCCAGCAATGCAATTAAAACGCCTCTAGAATGCCCAGCTAAGAAAACCTGCTCATCACCATTTGCTAAAATTTCTTCTTGTAATTGTAATGCATAATCTTCAATACTCGTGCCACGTAATCGAGCTGTGAATGTGCATAATCGAATAGAAGAAATAGACGGTGACAGTCCTACCAGTAAACGATTCGCAATTAAACTAAATGCAGATACTCTGTCAGCAGTACCATGCACACAATAAAGGACTGCTCCTTTTGGATTTTCTAAAGTAGGTTTAAAGCTTGGGTTCTTATAAGCTTTACCTGTAAAACCAGAAGTTGTCCACAAGAATGCATGACGTAAAGCACCTGTTAGGCTAATAGGTTGGTGTGCTTGGAAAGTTGAAAACATACTATGCATCCTGTGAGCAACTATGCGGTTGTTACTTCTACCCTCATGACAAAGGGGTCCATGCTCTCTATTATTTCGATGATTAAGCGTTTAGTTTATCATAAACTAAGCGCTCCAAATATTAAGGCTGATAAAGTTTTTTTGACTGCAAAGACAATTTAGCTATGTCACCTTGCATTGCATTCCATGCATGATCAAATTCCTCATCTGATGCTTTAAGTTTAAGTACTTCAAGAATTTCTTTTCTGAATTGCTTTGCATCGCATTTACCAGCTCGAATTTTGTGGCATCAGCAGGTTTAGCTGAGCAGGCCCAAGCTTTTCACCCTCAGGAAGCCTTCCTAGTTCTTGAGCTAGTTTAATAAACGGACCACCTGTCGCATTATGGTTTAACTCTTGTAATAAACCCAACGGTATAATAATGGTTTGATGTTGAACTATGGTATGTGTGGATGAGCTAAACATTAGATCCCTCATGGGAGCTATAATTGAAGAAAGATTTACAGAAAAACCCATGGAGTCTTTAGAGCAATAAGTTTTTGCTAATTTATTTAATTCTGAACTATTTTTTTCTATCCTTTTTTTCATAGCAGCTAAATCAAAACCATTAGTGAAGATGACATTATTATTCCCCTTTGAAAGTAAGATGTTATATAGCATTACGCTGGCAAATCAAAGCAAATGATAGCTAGAGATATTAAATTTATGCAGTCTACTGACTCTCTTCTTCTTTTTTGCACACGATTTTTTAAAAAACTAACCATAGCTAGACTTCCGGCATTTGAATGTTATCAAAAACGAGGTAGAATTGATTTTTATGTGCTGAGATGGATCCCAATTTATTTATTAAAAAAAAATGATCTAAGTGGATCTCTTAAATAAAGTTTTTAAATTACCTACAGGTAAATAAAGATGTTGAGTAGTAAATGAGATTCTGCCATTCAGAATTCACGTTATAAGATTGAGAATAACCTCATGATTTTTCTTCAAATTATAAAAACAATTGCAGTTATCTCGCAACACCTATAGTGTAGATCTGGAAAGATTTAATTGAAAATCATTTTAAAGGATTAAAAATGAATAAACAAAAAAATATTAATTTAAGCATTTTGTTTCTTGCTACTTTTTTTAATGGAGTTGTTTATGCAACTCCATGTCTCTTTGATACAACTAAAGACTGTAGTATTCAACGTGATATATTAAACGATAAAAACGCAAATAATCTCCGCTATTTTGCCGCTACTAATTATGATCATCGCATATCTGGAGAGATTAATGTTTATGATTCTAATCTAATAAGCGCTTACTCTGATTCTGTCAATAAACCCGGGCAAATAAAATTTATATTAAATAAAATAAACACCGAATTCTACAAGGCCGGTGAAATCATGACACGTGCCAATTTAAATCTTTCTCCTTTCAATTCACCAACTTTATCTGCTCCTTGGACAACTAAAGAATTAAATCACGGCTACTTAGAAGTCATAGTAAAAATGCCAACTTGTGATACTAGTGCAGATGGCGCTTGTCAAAATAAAACAGCACCGAATAATTATTCTAGTGGGTTATGGCCAGCAATATGGCTAATGCCTACAGATGATTCTGCTTGGCCTAAGAATGGTGAAATTGATATTTCAGAAGCATATTATCAAAATTCTGATTTTAAATTAAGTACAGCAGCTTTACATTTTAATGGTCAAGATCCTAGTTGTTATAACAATGATTGTGTCGGTGCTGGATATGGATTGACGAGTTCTATTGCAAAAAATACTTTATGGAATGATTTTCATAGTTGGGGATTTGAATGGCAACCTGATACTGCTAGCAAAACAGGCGGAAAATTAATTACCGCTTATTTTGATAATGTTAAAGTTTGGGGACCTCTCTCTACCGATAAATTACCAGCAGATGGCGCAAATGCTTTAAATAGAGGTTTTAATGATCCGAATGGTGGTTATTATTTAATTGTGAATTTAGCCATGGGCGGGCCATATGCAGGTTTTCCAAATCCTCAATTGCAAAACTCAAGTATGTATATTCAAAGTGTCAAAGCTTATGGCGTTTCAAATTCTCCTCCAGCTGTATGTCTTCCTCCCGCTAATATCCAATCTATGTTTTCTCCTGATAAAAAGCAAATCACGTTAGCCTGGATGGAAC
>DHXK01000162.1:3389-3977 GCA_002413665.1 Legionellales bacterium UBA5158
GACAGAGCCTGGATGGAACCATCAGCAAGTGCGGGAATATTATATTATCAAATTGCAAATTGGCAACAACAAACTATTTGGAAAGGGGCAAGTGCTAAAGACCGTGTTTTCCAAGATCAAACTTTACCTGGATCAAAAGGTAATTTTGATTATTATTTTTCAACCACGTGCACTAATGGAGTCTCTGCGAAAATTAAATATACTGCAGTAGTTCCGATTAAGAAAAAATAATGTAGTTACGCCATTCGCCTCTCCCACAAAGGGGAGAGGTGATAAGTATTTTAAGGACGTGGTAACACTGATTTTAACGTTTTAATTTCATTATCAATAAGAGGCTTATCTGAGGAAGCATACTGAGATAATAGGTCTCTGAAAGTCACTTTCCCAAAGAATCCTAGTAATTTTCCTTTTGCACCTTGTTCTCCTGTTTTACCACTACTTTTTTCTGCAGCAGCAAACTCAGAAGCAATAGATTCAGCAGCTTCAATTTTTTTACTTACTACATTTCCGAGTAGTTTTTCTGAAATTAGGCTGATTTGAAAGACTGTCTATCGTAGCCTTATTAGCATCTAGAACATCTCTTATCTC
>DHXK01000162.1:4174-14181 GCA_002413665.1 Legionellales bacterium UBA5158
GGCTCGGATATGTGTATAAGAGACAGGCATCTAGAACATCTCTTATCTCTTTTTCTTCTTGGTTAAGGTCGCGAGATTGAGCCATGACAACTACCTCCAACAATACTATTAGGTTTACTGTAATAGTATAACATATGGGCAAAATTTAAACATATTATCTTCTAACACATTGAATAATTGCAATCAATTTTTAAGTCGTTTAGGGTGAAGGAATAAAAAATTATCTCCTCCAACCACTACCACCTCTCGACTTATAATTTCGGTTTAGAAATGAATAATTCTGGAATCACTGAATGAAATTCATTCCCCCTTTTATATAATCCATAAATAGACAATCCTAATCCAACCGCGGCAACACCTAGTCCGAATAATTTTGTATGACTAGTGTAAGTTTTTTTAGGTAAATTTATATTTAAAAATTCTCGTAAAACATTCTGAATCAGATTATCACTAGGTATTATTTTTCCATTTTCTCGTCTAATAGGAAAAGCGTTTTCAGGTTGATCGCTATTTAGTTTCTTCACCATTTCCCATGACCAATGACTTTGTATTAAATAATAATGCGAAGTGGGTTTCGCATTATTAAAAAGTGCCGTTAACTCATTAAGATTCTTACTTGTTAACGTATACTGAACCATTGAAGGCTTAGTCACCTGATGTAAAATTTGATGTTCATTATCAAAAAGAATATGCGCTTGATCATAAAAATGAAATTGTGTTCCGTTGTTTGATGACAGAGGAAAATCCGCTAGTTTGATTTCTCCAACTCTACTAAGTGACTCTACTGGATATAAACCAATACCATTTTCTATAGAAAAACAATTAATTGATCTTGGCTTTTGAATAATATTATTTAAAATAATTTTCAGTCCATCACGAAAACACTGAACTTGCTTTAATCGATTCCGACATCCTAATAAAGTTTGCTCATGACCCACAGGTTGCAAGTCAACACCCGAATCAGCAGGAAAACCAATAATAGCGACTTTTTCAGGGTCAGCGCTATAGTCTGCAAGTACTTTTTGTAAAGGTCTTGATTTACGCTTACCTTCTGAACCTAGCAAATAAATATTTTCTTTATGGGCCAATTCTTTTAAAGACGACACTGTTCCATAAGAATTTTCTATAATATGTTTTTCAATTAATTCTAGATTATCAGTGAAAAAAATTACCTGCTTACTTTTTAAATGGCTTAAAGCTAAAGCAATTTCAGATTTTCTTTTACGGTTATTCCTAGACATATCAGCTAAAAGGCTAAAACTAGGTAAAATTCGCTTACGCCAAAAGTAACCTTCTAATTTTTTATTTGTTGTGGGATGAAGATATTCTGTTCTCTCTAATGGTTGATCTCGCAATTGTTCTGGTTTCACTAAAACAGCATAACTACCCAATGTCGTGACATGAGGAATATTCAATCTTCCTTCTAAGAAAGAATATGCTTTTTTAAAATGATCTGTATTACTCGCTACAGCAAGAATAGTTGTATAACCCGCTTTTTCAACATGCTCAATATTAGAAGGTAAATAATCTACAAATAAAATATGACTCTTAGGAAGAAATGTAAGTTCTTTCTGATGAATTTCTTCAATCATTTCTAACTTTGTTTTTCGCAAATAAGCAACATGAAATCTTTGCAGTGTCTCATCAAAAACTTCCTCTCCTAAACAATAAATATTTTTTTCTTTAAATCCACCTATGCCAGCATGAAATCCATGGACTTCGTTAATTAACTTAACGATATGGCTGCGATGAAATTTATTATCAGGTCTAGCCGTCACTACATAAAGAGGAATGCTATTTTTTATGGAAAACTGAACAAGCTTATTGAATCCTTCACGACCAATCAATTCACCTTCTAAAAATCCATTGATATCAATTTTATAAGATTTTAAATCATAAGGATCGCTACGTTCAGGATTGTTAAAAACATCATCACAATCAAAAAAAATGGCTGCGGGTACGTGTTGAACAATTTGGTCATCTGAATAATGGCGCTCTAACATTTATTTCTCCTGAATATAGTAATCATTTATTTAATGTTATATTTTCTCTGCTGTGACATTAATTTCTCTAGGCGTGTCCTCATCATTTCGGCATATAATAATTTTATTATTATTAATCTCAGGCATCCAGGGGTTTGTTACGACCTTCAAACTTCCTTCTGTTCCAATCATATCAAATTGGTAGAACTTACCTATGTCATCTGCGGTAGAAACAACAGCAATTGAACCATTTTCAAATTTCAAAATAACACTGGACGGATGGCATCTGTACATCAGTGCTTCCATGCAAAAAACACCTGAATTTTCTATTACCCCCATCACTTCGAGAGCTTCATCTGAGCTAATAACAAATGGTTTCTCGCATAAAATATGTTTTCCTTCTTGAGCACATTTGATAATCCATTCTCAGAAATAAAGCTTGTACCCAAAATTCCCCATTTAATACGCTTGCCTGACATGTTTTATCCTAAGTAAAATTATTCAATAAAAACGGCAGTGTGCCTTGATTGTATAAGCACTGTCAAAAAATATTTAAACCTAGGGAAGTTTGCTCTTGATCTGAATAATGTGTCGCAGCTTCCCTATCGAAACTTCCACTCACAAAATTGGGATCTATTATTGTATGAAGATTTTGAAATATAGAGTGTGGATAAGACCAAGTCGTTCCCATATTAGTCCCTACAGCTACTAACGGAAATTGATTAGTACATGAGCTATCTGAGCACCAATTACCGGCAGCAATACAAATACCTTTGGTGAATAATCCGGAACAAGCTGCACCTTGACGTAATCCGCTAAAAAAACTAGGATCAATACTGGTCTTAAGATTTTTAAAAATCTCAGGAGGATAAAACCAAGTACCGCCACTAGTATTTGTTGTTACCAATAAAGGAAAAAATTCAGCAGCATTGTTAGAATAAACTCCAGCTGCAATACCAATGAAAGGTAGGCTTGCACCTTCAACTACTGTCAATAAAGCGTTCACTGAATCACAATTTGAACCACTTGCAGTACATGCTGTTAATTTACCACCCGCCACGGAGCCTTTTATAGTGACTTTTAAAATGCAACTATCAGTAGCTGAATCTGCAGGGCCTAAATTAAATGTTGCCCCACAATAACTAGTATCACATTTTATTTGTGTGACACTTGAAGGAAGTTTTTTTACAAAATTTCCGTTTCTATTCATTATTTAGTTTAAGTTTTCATCGATTTATATTATTGTTGTATAAACAATTTGCATTGTCGGTGTTATTTGAGTATTATTTACCTACATTTTCGTTAGGTTAGTGACTCATGTTCAAACAATTATTATTACCATTCATTATTTTTGGCTATCTTCTTCTAGCAGGTCAGCTGCATGCGGATGGCATTTCATCGGCTGAACAAGTATACAAAGAGGTAAATGCATCTATCTTTATGATATTTGATGTCAAAAACCATAATTATAAAAACCCTATTGAATATGGCAGCGCTGTTGCTGTCACAAAAGATATTCTTGCAACAAATTGCCATGTTGCTTTGCAAGGGGATGAACACGTAATTAAAATAAACGATAAGCTAGTACCCACAACGCTGCTTTATGCAAATGAAGCTCAAGATATGTGCCTGCTGAGAATCAGTAAAAAAATATTAAAGCCTGTCACATTAAGGGGTGCGAATAGCGTTAGAATTGGTGAAGAAGTTTTTACTATAGGCTCGCCCAAGGGTTATGAACGAACTATTTCTCGCGGAATTATTTCTAATAAAATAAAATATAATAAAACTTCCATTTTACAAACCGATGCTGCGATCTCACAGTGCTCAAGTGGTGGGGGCTTATTTGATACGAAGAGTCATTTAATTGGTATTACTTTTTTAAAAAATGAAGGTGCCGGTGCTGAAGGAATTGGGTTTGCGCTGCCAACTGAATTAATTGTATCAATTGTCGATGAACTAAAAACAAAAACCAAACTTGCCAAGGCTAAGGTTTAAGTTCCGAATCTTTTTCATCACTCTACTGCTACATCAATATGCTTGGGATTGTATTACATCCCCTTCTAAAATTGATTTACACTATTTGCATCATGAATTATCATGTGCAAAGTTGGAGTTTATCTCTATTTAAAATTAATACATTAAACTGGTTCAGCTGAATTTAAAAATGCCATTCTTATTCTTTTCAAAAACAAATAAAAATCCGAGAAAAAAGTTTTTTAATCCTAAAGACGATGGCTACGCTGAGGATGCAGAAGCAAACTCGGGGCAAGAAAGAGCTACAGGCCAAAGTATCCCTACCCCCGCATCAATGAATAATCTATCTTACGAGAAATTGCGTTTTCTTAAATCTAGAGACACCTTAGATGACATACTAGAAAGATTATTACGTAATGCAGAAAGCTCAAACTCAAGTGAAGTTTATCTTGAGGTTATGCTGACTTTTTTGAAAAAAAACCCCGAACTTGTTAACCAGCACCCAATAAATTTCATAGCAACCCATTAGAATTAGTCATTATTTTGGGATACACAAGAATCGCTCATCAACTTCTGACTATGAATGCTCAAGTGAGACCTCACAATCGAAACCTTCTTAATAAAATTGAACATCTCTTACAGCCAGCCTCAACAAACGATAAGCAATATAGTCGTTCTTCTAGACTATAATTTCGAATTTTTATGTAAGCCCAACCTCCCGCTATAGTGATCAGGGCTATACCTACAATCTGACTTTCTACAGATGAGGTGCTTTAGGTTATGCACTTGTTCAAAACGAACAACACAAGCAATTTTACGCAAAAATGTCAGACACACAAAAAGAAAAGCTAGCGCAACGTGATCAAGCACTTGCTAAAAGCATGTTTTATAACTCTGAAAATCCCTATTTGCGTGGTGTTGCTATCCAGAATTATGAACAAGAGCAAGATTCAAAGGCTCAAAACGGGCTTAGATAAAACCTATCTTTTCCCATCATAATTCTGGTGCTTTAAACTTTAAAATATAAATATTTTTTATTTTAAAGTTTAACTAAATAACGGGCTTGAATAGTAATGCCCGTGTCAGATAAGCGGTGACTGTCTCAGTCGCCGCTCTCATACAGCAATTTTATCTAAATTAAGACTAAGGCTAATCTAGCACGCCTTCTCTATTTCCAAAATAATTTGCAAGTACCATACTGCAACTTTCGCGCCCTCTCCTCCGCACTCAATTAAATAGCAATCTATTGTTTTTTATGTTTCACTAAAAGTCAGAATTGTCTTCAACAACTCCAGGATAGACTAAAATATGCCATATTCCACCAAGGATCATTGGGACACATTACAAAAAGAATTAGATAAATATGATAAAAACAATCTTACCAAAAGTTCCGGCGCTGCTGATGAACTATCCTATATGGCACAAAGGCAATATCTTGGAAATCTGATAAAACTAGGCTTAGAAATTGAAGGTACTAGTACAACCTTTCATCCTCAAATAAAGATGCGGTTGGGTCTGGCTATGAATAAAATGACGGAAGTGGGGATTGGCACAGAAGATTTTATGCCCCGTTTAGATGGGCCTAAGTCATTTGAATTCGCTACAAAAGTTTACTTACCATTTTTAAAACGCGGGCAAGACTTACAATTTAATTCGGTACAAATTTTCTTTGCTCAAAATATGGGGATTGATGTTATCAAAGGAAAAGAAGAATCTAATGATTTAATAAAGAAACTAGAAATCAAACTTGAAAATTTTATGGCATTTTATTCAATCGATAATTCCAAGCCAGTATTACTTTCTTCTCCTAGCTCTTCTACAGCAGAACCTGTCATACACCAAGAAAAGTCTGCTCTTTTTTCCTGTGGTGCAACGCTTTTTGTTCCATCTACTTTATCAACCCCACATCAATCTGATCAAAAAAATAATCAAGATCAAGCAAAAAGTATCTTAGGAGTAAAACCTTAAAAAGTGGGGTTTAGTCTGCGACAATTATTTTAAGTTTTATTAAAATGTGTCCGCAAAGCGTGTGTAACGACGAGCTGCATGTTGCCTATGTAATCGAGCTTTATGAGAGAGTACTGAATAAAACCAGATTAGGAATTTCTTATTTTAAATCTCTAATCTTTTAATAAACTAAAACTATAAAAAATTAAAGATTTATATTTAATTGTTACATCCCTAAATAAAATCCATAATAACTTAAGAAAATACCGATCGCTAAATTAATTAAAACAATAGCATAATAAGAAATTTTGGAGGGTAAAAACTTAGGTAATAAACTGAGATAAATACTCATCACTTTTGCAAGAAAGATTGATGTATCCATACGAACCTCCAAAATTTTTTGATGCAAATATTGCTTCTAGATATCTTCTTTATGTCCTGAGACATAAACTAATAGGTTACAACAATATATAGTAACTACTCAGAAATCCGCTAATTCTAAGGTAGAAAATTTCCTGCATTTCGTTTCACTACATGCAGGCTACAAGTTATACACAACTCACCGAAACCCAAATAATATGTAGCCCGTATGCGTCGCAGTGAAATACGGAGAATTTGAGTCTAGCGACGAGAGTATACGATGACGAGCAACCCTATGATCGCCAGACCACCACCGTAATAAGCCCATTGGATCTGGCTAATCATAAAACTACTCGTGGGCCATTTGATATAATTAAGACCCTGCCCTATCCAAAGTAGTCCCATCGCTAACGCGAGCACACCGATAATCAAAAGTAATTTTTTCATGTTTCTTTCCCCTGGTATTGCTATATAAGGCATGCGATCACGTCAAAAAAATTCATAATGATATTTTCATGTTTAGCCATCTTCGCAGCTTTATGCGACATCCAGATCATGCGACTGACGATTTGATCCAACCATTAAAATAACTTTATCATAATTATTTTTTTTAATAATTTCGTCTAAATTCGAAAATAATTTTTCATTAGGATAAATAACATTATTCACTTTATCGCTATATAGAAAGTTAAGGTTAAAAACGCAACCATCCCAATCTAATGATACTAATAGTGTTTTCGTTACGCGTGTTAACATGATGTTATCTTCCTATGGGTAAGTTTTTCAGGTGCAAGTAATCGTTACTATACAGACTTGCAATAATGCGCCAAAGATTAGCTTATTATGTGAGAAGAGTACATCAGAATGAGACTGACTTTACCCAGTGTCTAATACATTTAGACTGAATGACTAGCTGAAATGGTGTCTTTAATTATTTTAGTTAATTTCTTAAATCTTGCATCTTCAACTTGATCCTTATGCTTAAGTATAAATGCTCTTTGTAAGATCTTTTTATCTTTAGGCAATGGGTGCTCAATCAGCATATGCTTTGCCCCTCGAGTAGCATTTACTATTTTTGCAACAAAATCTGGAATATAAATAGCACAAAGACCTTGCAGCGTTAATTCAATAGCAGTTGATAAAAGATTAACGGAATATTTCTTGTTGCGTGGATAAATACTTTCTAGCCACCCATCTCTTTCTTTAATTCCTAACAGGTTAGTTGAAAGTCCATGAGCCGGCACTACAAATGGTATTTCAGAAATGTGCTGACCTTTAAAAGTACCTTTCAAGTGATAGCAGCCTAAATGATATTTACCTATTTCGATAATGTCGATATTTTCCATAGGAAATGGAACGTAGGTCACACCAAAATCAATCTGCTTGCAATATTTTCATGGATTTCGATAAACCTGAATGAGTGATGTGCAATAACTTAGAAGCTTTTGTCAGACTTCCTGTTTCAGCAATTGCGCAAAATTGTCTTAATCTATTTGTATCCATATGGAACATATCATAGACAAATTGAAGTAATAGAATTAAATATCACTGTGAACACAGAATTTCATCATGACTATTCCCTTGCCTTCCTGGTTGCTTCAAACTACTGTAGCGTCAAAAGCACAAATCCACCACAAATGAGAAGAGTATTATGCATCCATCCCCTGAGCCTACATTTAATGAAACATATAGCATTCCTGAGGAAGCAATCGAGACTGCAGCAAAGCATGTACGCGACATACTAGCACTTGCCATTATGCACTCTCCTCAACAGGCTGCAGTTGTGATATCAGATGCGCAATGCCCTCTTGCAGTCGCTCTAACAGAAGCCTATAAACTAGCTCTTCCCTCTGCAAAATTCATAGACTTCGATTCTGTGTCACCTGCAGACGTGTTCGCTGCTTTTAAATTACTCAAGCCCTTGGATCTCGTCGTTCTCATTCAATCCACTAGCTTCCGTCTTAAAGATTTCCGTATCCGGGTTGAACTCTTTGAGCAGTTGTTAAAAGTCATTGAACATCCGCATCTTAGCCGCATGCCAGGCATAGAAGGAATTTATTATATTGAGTCACTCGCCTATGATCCCGTTTATTTTCACGGTGTTGGTCATGCTCTTAAGAAGCTAATTAATAATGCAAGTGGTGCGATAATTGATAGTGATGGAGAGCGTCTTGTTTTTGGTTCACTGCTGGAACCTGCAAAATTAAATATAGGCGATTATACTGACATAAAAAATATTGGCGGTCAGTTCCCTATTGGTGAAGTTTTTACTGAAGCGCAAGAACTGGAGTCAGTTAATGGACGCGTTCGTATTTTTGCTTTTGCTGACACTTCATACACAGTCAATAAGCCCGCCATCCCAATTACACTAGTCGTAACCGAAGGTCGCATAACGGATGCAATTAATTCAACACCTGAGTTTGATAACGTGCTTGCTAATATTCGTGCAGATGAAGGAGAGGTATGGCTGCGTGAACTTGGCTTTGGTATGAATCGTGCATTTTCACGAGACCGAACGGTCAGTGATATTGGCACCTACGAACGTATGTGCGGTATCCATTTATCTTTGGGCACTAAACATGGCGCGTACAAAAAGTCTAACTTCCGGCGTAGAGATACCTGGCATCATGTGGATGTTTTTGCTGTGACAAATTTAGTTTATCTTGATGATGTTGTTGTGTATGAGCAAGGTGCTTGGCGGGTTTAAACAGCCTTTGTGCAGCATTGAAAGTCGTCACATAACAGCTCCCTCTCCTCCCGTGCTTTGTGCGGGAGGAAAGGGAGTAGTTCTGTGGATTTTTAATTATTTGCATTCTCCAATATTACCTTCATTCCATCTCATATTTACCCATTCTTTTTGTTGTTCCTCCTCGAAAAACGTCCAAGCAACTATACGGCTTGTTTTATTTCCTTGCCCCATAGGAATGGTTTTTATTTCAGTCGCTGATACTTTTTTTAGTGCTTGGTAAATACTTTTAAGATGGGCTTCTTTTGCAATCAATGTAGTAAACCAAAAACAAGAAGTCGAGAATTGTTTGCTTTGCAAAATCATGTCTCTTACAAATCTTACTTCGCCTCCTTCGCACCATAATTCATTTTTTTGGCCTCCAAAGTTCAAGGTTGGTTTAGAGATTTTTTTCCCCGTTAAATTATGTAATTTACGCACTGACCCGGATTGAGCTTCTGTTGAAGAAGCATGAAAAGGAGGATTGCAAATAGAGATATCAATGAGTTCGTTTTCTTGAATGATACTCTGAAAAATATCTTTTTGATTATTTTGCAATCTGATTTCAATCTTTCCTTTTAAGACTGGATTCAATTCAATTATTTTATTTGCAGACTCAATAGCAACAGGATCAATGTCTACACCTATGAATGACCAGCCATATTCTTTATTTCCTATTAATGGATAAATGCAATTTGCACCGACTCCAATATCCAGACATTTTATATTATTCCCTTTTGGAATGTTTCCCTTGTTAAGACTGCTCAATAGATCTGCTATATGATGGATGTAATCTGCTCTGCCAGGAATAGGCGGGCATAAATAATCGTCAGGGATATTCCAATTTGCTATCTCGTAATAATGCTTTAGCAAAGCCTTATTTAGCATTTTTACAGCTGCAGGATTAAAAAAATCAATTGAGAGATCATGATAAGCATTCAATAAGACAAAGGGAGCTAATTCTGGACAGCTATCAATAAGCGCTTTAAAATCATAGCGCCCACGATGCTTGTTTCGTG
>DHXK01000162.1:14346-15624 GCA_002413665.1 Legionellales bacterium UBA5158
GCAAGGGTAGCTCTTAGAGAGGCTCGTATTTTAAAAGTTTTTCACTTTTAAATATCTGCGTACCGCGCATAAAAATACACGCATTCATTTTGGAGCAACCACCTAACATTTTACCGCTAGGATAACTATCATATTGCCAATCATATACCGAGCCTATGCTTGTGCTGTCTTTAAATAGCTTTGTTAATAGTTTCTTATTACGTGTTTGATCGGATTGCATAAAGACCTCCTGCAATTAAGATGAGGGTGACATTACATTATTTAACTAAGGAGCTGGAACTGCGTTTTTTGTATTTTCTGGTGAGGGTATGACAAGAGGTTGAGTCACGACCGAACCCCCTCGAGTAATTGGAGAAGTTCTTGTAAGATGCGCTGTATAATAATAAATACTACTAATGACTATTAATGCAAAAATAATGTATGGAACAATAAATAAAGAAATCTTTTTATCGATTTCATCTTCTTCGACACTGTTTATACTTTTAAACTCTGCGCCTAGTTTAAAATCCTGATTCATCTCAGAATCTCGATTCAAAGAAGTATATTGATTTAGTTTACTTTCTTTAATCTTAGGATTTGGATTAACATTTTTAGCTGCCATTTCTCGTATCCTTTTTTTACATACCTAAGCCTATCAATTATTTTCCCATGACAAGCCTAGGTATCATTATTTTTTACTTCTTAGTCTTGATTTTATTGTATCGATCGGCCATCATTTTTTTATTACTTTCTTGAAATTTACTTTCTCCAGTATATTTTTTTGTCTTAGAACTAGCATTTTTCTTACTCTGTGCAGATTTCTTTAAACTTTCAGCAGAATTAGCCATAAAAACCCCCAAGATAATGATAATTGATTAATTAATATTAATGCATTTATTCTAAGATTTGATAAAAATTAATACCAGGAGAAATAGAGGAAAACCTAGGATGACATATTGTCATTTTTGATACTTGACTGTTTTTTATTGTTTTTTTCTATCACTTTATTTCTGTAATATATTGATGATTTTTTTCTTTATGTAAAAAACTCTTGAGAATTTCATAAATATTTTCATCCATGTGGTTGTCGTCTAATATCGAGCCGTTCAAATCTTTGAGTGACTTAACGGTGTTGATGTAAGTCCAATTTTGAATAATATGAAAATTTGAATCATTCGTTTTAATACAGGTTTCTTTGATTGCAATCTTTTGCTTAAATGGCCATTGATTTTGTGAGAATGTTTTAATAATTTTGTTGACCCGCAGGTTATATTCTTCAGGTGATTCAAGTTTATTACA
>DHXK01000294.1:0-179 GCA_002413665.1 Legionellales bacterium UBA5158
CGTAATAATACTCATAACCGAAGTTTTTGCTATGCCATTGCGTTTTTTTGTTGCTTCATCTAGAGCTGACCATAGCTTATTAAGTTCCGGTAATGATAAAGCGCGATCACGAGGGCGATTCGCACTAACAGAAAAATCTTTTGGCTTTAGAGCCCGAGCAGAATTTTCTTTGATGTGAT
>DHXK01000294.1:268-873 GCA_002413665.1 Legionellales bacterium UBA5158
GGATGTGATGTCTTTTTTTCCCGTATTCTAATATCTGATTAAGCATGGTAAGCGATTTGCGGGTCTCTTCTTTTATGCCTTTGCCGGACATGATGTCTAATGCTTTTGCCAGGTGCTGCTGTGATATATCGCGAGTTAAGATATTACCTAATAAGTTTTTAAAATGATTTTTCCAGCGGCCTTCGTGGGCTTTAATCCACTTTGGAGTGATAGCGTTTCTATCTTTCAAAAACGTTACCCAGTATTCAAATAGAACTTGCATCGTGACGGCTTCAGTATTTTCTGTTTTCTTAGCTTCTCTCACTTGTCTTGGATCAAGCCCTTCTTTAATTTGTTTGCGTAATTCTTGTAGCATATCTCGGGCTTCATCAAGAGATATATCAAGGGAAGAGCCAAGTGTCATTTGCTGCAACGCGCGACTTTTTGGCATCCGGAAACAATAAAGCCAGCTTTTAGCGCCGCTTGGGCGTATTCTAAGAAAAAGACCTTTGCCATCTGAAAGCCTTAGCTCTTTAGATTCGGGTTTTTTGTTTTTTATTTCGAGCGACGTAAGTTTACCCACTATTGTTTGTGCTCCTTTCGGGTATAACCATGGGTATAACCAA
>DHXK01000294.1:1123-17604 GCA_002413665.1 Legionellales bacterium UBA5158
TATAACCATGGGTATAACCAAATGATTGGATTTCGGCGGTAGTCTAATGGATGAGAATGGACAATGCAATTGATATACGGCTTGTTTTATAGGTATTTATGGACGATACCAACTTTTAATGGATAATGTGTCTCTTGCCTCCTAAGGGGCAGGTCGCCGGTTCGACTCCGGCCCGGGGCACCAATAAAATCAAAAGGTTATTGTCAATAAATTTTCAAGTGGCTTTCTAATTATTTAGTAGGTGCCTATCTAGGGACCTAAAAATTTTATGTAACGACGCATAACAAGCTATACTTACAAGAATCTGTAATTTGCGTCGTGTTATGTCTTTTATTAAAACTAACTTGTCTTCATTTTTTTGCGTTAACCCAAGCGAATACAAATTTAAATATTAGAATATTAAATTAAAAAATTTTAGATAATTTACTTAGACAAAATTTGAAGAGAAATATAAGTTATAAAATTGATTAAGTTTGTGACCTTAAAAAGGTGATCAGTTTTCATCACGCTTACTCTGATCTTATTCTGGTTTACAGTCGGTCAGAATGGCGACTAAGTGAGTAGGCTGCATGGTGGAGTAGAAAAAATCAATCCTTTGTATGCGTTCAACTTTTCGTTCAGGTGGGTTTCACAGTTGAAGAATAATTTATTTCTTATTTTTATCAATTCCTTGAATGTATGTTGAGCGCACTCTCTGTTGATTTCGTTTTTCAAAATCAACAGAGAGTGCTAACAGTATAAGATTTTGCAGCACCATGCCTAGATATTTTTTGAGCCAACTAACGATGCTTTTTTGTAAAAATGAAATGAAAATTTAAAGACGTCTCTTACTGCAAGATAAAGGTATGTGTTCTTCTGAAATGACCCCAATGTCTAGACCACGATCCTAGAAAATTTTAGGAGATTCTAACCTGTTAAAAATTAATAAAAATTAAAAATATTACTTCTCCGTATATCCACAAACTTTTCTTTCCTGCTCAAAATAAATTGAAGCAGGAGTTTTATAATCTAATGACTGATGCCAGCGTCTTTGATTATAAAATTCAATGTAAGCGCTAATCGCTTTTCGTAGCTCTTTAACGCTTCCGTATTCATTCAAATAAAATTCTTCACGCTTGAAGCTTCGCCAAAATCGTTCAATGTAAACATTGTCCAGGCATCTTCCTTTGCCTGTCATGCTAATTTTAATATTCCATTCACGCAAGTAATGAATCCAATCTTCACTTGTAAACTGACAACCTTGATCGCTGTTGATGATTTCTGGTTTTGCTTCTGCAAGCCCAGATTTTAGCGCATCAAGGCAAAATTCAGTGTCCAGCGTGTTTGATAGCGACCAACTCACAACGTATCGGCTATGCACGTCAATGAGCGTTACCAAGTACATAAATCCATTCGGCATACGGAGGTAGGTGATATCAACCATCCACACCTGGTTGGCGCGCGTGATGCTCATATCACTCAACGAATAAGGGTGAACCGCATGCAGCTTGTTTCGTCTGCTGGTATTGGGGCCGGGGTATATCGCTTGTATTCCGCCCCTCGCCATTAACCGCTGTACACGCTTGCGGTTAACCTTGATGCCACTATTTTCTCTTAATTCCTTAGTGATTCGACGATAGCCGTAAAACGGATACCGCTCCCATATCTCACGAATTGCATTAAGCAAATCAATATCATCAATATCCGCAGGCTTTTCCTTGTAGTACAGCGTGCTGCGATTTATTCCTAATAATTCGCAGCATTGCCTTACACTTAGTTCCTCTGGCTTTGCTTCAATTAGCTGCCGTCGCCATTCCCCGGGAGTTTGTCCCAGCTTTTTTTTAAGAAGTCGCGCTCAACTGTTAATTGGCCGATTTTCTCGTATAATTTGCTTTGGTTACGTTCAAGCTCAATAGCAGTTTCCTCTGCCGCCTTATCATTTTTAGCAAATAAGTGCGCGCCCTGTTCAAGCAACTGCTTTTTCCACGCGTGCACCTGACTTGGCGCTACCTCGTAGCGTTTGCAAATCTCGTTTAATGTTGTTTCACCTTTAATCGCCAATAATGCAATTTCAAACTTAGCTGATGGTGACCACTTTTTATTTCGAGCCATTAAGTCCTCCACAGGGAGGCTATTATCTCTCAAATTTTATAATTTGTGTGGTCTAAATTGCGGGGGTCATTATAGTTTGGAATAATCAAGCAGTTTATACGGGTGGATCTAATGCTTGCTCCTCGTCGTGTATAGTTATTTCTAAATAAAGAAGGTGTATATGCTAGGCCTTTTTTATTGTCCATATTTGTATTTTGATATGAACAATTTGTTATATAGAAGACATAAGCTCACTAGAAAAGCAGAATGTAATCTAAGCCTTAAGCGACGCAGTGTAATCCAAGCTGACCATTATATTGAGTCTGAGATCCAGATTCTTTAGAGAAAAGTTCTGGCCTATATTCAAAATGCATAGTGTCATAAAAATGCCATCTTCCGCCCCACAAAAAACCTTCTTGTTCAAAGATCTGAACAATCTTCATCGGAATATTATTAACCGGCGCAAGAAATGAAAATTGGCTTTTGAGTTTTTGTAAATCCCATAACCAATATCTTCCATAATGTGAATTAATATCGATGGCAATCCCAAAACTGTGTGCGCTTAAATAGGGTTCTCGTTTGACGTTACGCCAATAAAAACTACCGCCAGGGTTTTCAACAAATTTCCAATAAGATTGAGGCAGATTTTCTAAAGCTGCGGATATGCGTTGAATTTTTTTATCGATGCCATTTACTGTTGTCACTTTTAAAGGATATTTATGACCAAATGCTTTTTGCATCCAATAAATGACAACTAATTTCTTTTTGACTTCAGTGGCGTTGTGACCATACATTTTTTTAAAGATATTTTCGTAGTGATCGCATTGTAAATCTTTTATCGTAATTGTGTCTTTGGAGTGCGAGTCTGCTTTAATCCAATTCATTAAAGCATATAATCTAGAGGGTTCGCTAACTTGAAATTGTGAGCCATCTTTCCAGGTAATGGCGGTTGACGAGACTGATTGAATTAGCTCAGGATATCCATCCTTTAAGCGTATTAACTCAATATTAGTTTGTGAAATAACATTTGTTGAAAAACTAAATATTATTAAAAATAAAATTAATAATCTTTTTGCTGGAGTCAGTAAGTTCAAAGTTATGTCATAACCATTTTTTTCGTTTGAAAAATTTATAGGGTAACCATGCTGATAATATCATTAAGACAATCGCAAGATAATAGCCCCCTTTCCAAGATAGTTCGGGCATGAAGTGAAAGTTCATACCAAAAATACTAGCGATTAAAGTGGGTGGTAAAAATATCACAGCTGCCACTGAAAATATTTTTATAATTTTATTTTGTTCTATGCTGACCATGCCTAGTGTGGCGTCTAATAAAAAGTTTACTTTGTTCGAGAGAAAATTACCATGATCTATGAGTGAAGCTATATCTCTAGACAATGATATTAAACGTAAATTTGCTTCGGCATCGAGCTTGGCGCTCATCGCTTGGGTAAAATAAGAAATTAATCGACTGAAAGATAGTAAGCTTTCTCGCGATTTTGAATTAAGATCTCCGTTTGCACCAGTCTGTTGTAAAAGTTGTTGATGGTCTAGTTTTTCGGACGTGCTTGTATCATCTTGAGGTCGAAAGATGGTTTTAGAATATTCATCTAATCGATGTCCTACAACTTCTAAAATATCTGCTAGTCTATCCACGTTTGCGTCTAATAAATCAATTAGTACGGCAGAGGGTTCAGTGTAAATAGTTCCTTGCCTTTGTAACTGCGCGGTGAATAACCGAAAACATTGAGGTTCGATATAACGTATCGTAATGAGTTGATGCTTAGTCAGTACAAAAGAAATCGCATCAAATTTTGGTTCAGCTGAATCAGCTTGCGCAAGCATAGTGCCTGTCATAAAGAGATTGCCATTTTCTTTATAGAGACGACTGGATACTTCAATTTCCCGCATTTCTTCTCGAGTAGGAATGCCTATCTTTAACTTCTTTTCAACTAACTTTTCTTCCAGCTTAGTTGGACAAAGTAAGTCTACCCATACTGCTGTTTTAAAATCATCTTGCTTAGGGTAGATAGAAATCATAATAATAATCTCATTAAAGAGTTTTACGTTTGTGTTGTCGCTTGCGACGCAACATATTTAAAGACTCAATAAACAAAGAAAAGCCCATTGCAAAATAAATATAGCCACGAGGAATGTGAAATTCTAATCCATCAGCCACTAATGCCATCCCAATTAAAATAAGGAAGCTCAGCGCCAACATCCTGACAGTGGGGTGACGCTCGATAAAGCGGCTCAATGGCTCACTAGCAAAAATCATGGCGATAATCGCAATTGTGATGGCGACTGCCATTACCCAGAATCGTTGAGTAAGTCCTATAGCAGTCAAAACACTATCGAGAGAGAAAATAATATCAAGTATGGCTATTTGAACCACTATCCAACCGAATTGATTTGATCCTGCAAGTACAGGTTTTTTCTCTTCTATGGGTTCTAATTCGAGATGTATTTCTTGTGTAGCCTTAGCCAATAAAAATAATCCACCGACTAATAAAAAAATATCTCTGCCAGAAAAAGGTTGTCCAAACAAATGGAAAAGAGGAGCTGTTAATTTAGTAAGCCAGAGGGCAGACGCTAAAAAAGCTAAACGGGTCACCCAGGCTAATGTTAGACCCAATTTGCGGGCACTAGCTTGCTTATGCTTGGGTAATTTTTGAGTAATAATGGCTAGAAATACGAGATTATCTATACCGAGAACAAGTTCTAGTATAGTAAGAGTTATTAGGCTGAAAGTAATGTCTAAGAAAATATCCATTGGTACCACGATACCAATTTTACAAACATAAACAAAGTGCAATTTTCACCAATTCGTTTGCCTCGTAATGATATGCGGTTTAAACTTGCGCAGCGCTCATACCTCTTGTACGAGAACGTAAGGGGAGATAGGTATGTATACTGACATTAAATGGATTCAACATGCAGCCTGAATTAATTCTGGAGGAACGCTCTAGACCTTTTACAAAGTTTTTACCCTGGATTGTTTGGGGCATTAGTAGTTTGTTTGTCGCCTATCAAATGTTATTGCAGATAGCACCCAGTGTTATGATTGCTGATTTAGAGCATGCTTTTTCCATTAATGAGTTTGGTGTAAGTTTATTATCCTCTAGTTTTTTTTATACCTATGTTTTATTTCAAATCCCAGCGGGCATGTTAATAGACCGCATACAGCCACGCTATTGTTTAACGTTTTGTTTTTTAGACATTGCGTTGACGACTGTTATGCTAGCCAGCTCTGGCTCATTACCTATAGCAAAAATCAGTCGTATTTTACAAGGTGGATTTTCCGCATTGTCTGTTGTACCCGCATTGTATTTGGCTGCAACTTGGTTTCCTCCGGCACGCTTTGCTTTGTTAGCAGGTTTAACGGAGATGGTAGGGATGTCGGGAGCTGCTATCGGACAAGCGTGTTTAGCACCGTGTATGGTCATATTAGGATGGCGGTCCACTCTGCTACTGTGCGCTTTTATGGGCTTAGTGTTGGCCGTGTTGACTTGGACTTTTGTGCGAAACAAATCTTCAGAAGATGATGAAGAAACACTAACGGCTTCTCTGGTTCAGCAAACTGTTTTTCGCAATTTGCTCACTGTTATTTCTTATCCACAAGCCTGGATTAACGGATTATTTTCAGGATTATTATTTTCAGTGGCAGCTGCATTTGGCGCGTTTTGGTGTATTCCTTTTTTAATGCATGTATACCCTATTTCGTTAACAACTGCCGCTGCTGCGAGCTCAATGACGTTATTTGGTTCTGCATTAGGCGCACCCGCTATCGGTTGGTTATCAGATAGAATAGGCTTGCGTAAGTTGCCTATGATAGGAAGCACGACTATTGTTTTAATATTAATGATTATTATTTTATACGTACATTCACTAAGATTAACTGAAATGTTTGGATTGTTATTTGCTGTTGGTTTTTTTAGTAGTGCCTACGTTTTGCCATTTGCTGTCATGCGAGATGTTATGCCCGCTCATGTACGAGGGACAGCGATGGGTTATACAAACATGATGTGTATTTTGATAGGGTCACCTATTTTGCAACCCTTAATTGGATGGCTCTTGAATTCTAATGTCTCTCATACAGCTAATGCAGCTTCCACTTATCAGCATGCTCTGACAGTTTTACCCATATGTTTGGCAATTGGGTTAATTCTGTCTTTTTTTGTTAAAGAAACACATTGTGGTAAGCAGTAAATAAATAAGTCCACGCATCTTTTTTAAGAAATACTGCTATAATGAAATAGGATTTTTTTACAAGGATGTTTCTATGCATGATTTATTTTTAATTTTGTTTCGTGTGTCATGTGCAATTTTAATTTTTGGTTTGTTTGTTCCTAAATACGCTATATTTTGGATGCAAATAAAGTCTCGGCAACGAGTTGCTGCTGTTTATGGCCCTGCTGTTTTGGTGCTGTTGATATTGGCTTTAGTCACTACGCCTAAACAACAAGCGACTACTGAAGCAGCATTAACTAATGCTCCTTTAGATATTTCAGCGGCGGCATCTTCTAATCCTGCTCAAGAACAACAGTTCATAGACACTATTGCAAAGTACGCAGCTTCTTATAGAAAAGCGACTTCTGTGGTTGAGCGGACTAAAATTTGGCGTGACAGAGAAGATGCTATTGCGAAACTAAAGATAATGGGAGAACAAATTTCTGGCTGGTCAGGACATATTAAGCAAATAGGCTTAAATCCTGAAGGGTTGGCGGTCGTAGTGCTTTCAATTGATAATGGCATTACGATAAGAACGAATAAAGACGGATTTTCTGATGCACAAGACCATACGTTAATCTCGCAAGATTCGGATCTTTATTCCAGTATATTGAAGTTAACTCCAGGTGCCCAAGTGCGTTTCACGGGAACCATGTTAAAAAATTCAGATACCAGTGAAGCAAATGGGATGATTAAGCCAACTTACATTGTGAAATTTGAAAAAATCGAAGCTCAGGAGTAAATGACCGAAGATTAGGTGAGGTGGATTATGGCGTTTTTTTCTGTCCCACCTTACATTTTTTTTGATGCGAACGTCACGATTACATCTCTACTTTTTTTCTAACTTCCAATAAATGTATGCGTCTATTATCACTGTGCAAAACTTTAAAAATATAATTTTCTATTTTTAATTTCTCTCCACGCTTAGGCAAGTGGCCAAAACCTTTTAAGACTAAGCCGCCTATCGTATCAAATTCATCATCACTAAATTCAGTATTAAAGTATTCATTAAAATCATCAATAGGGGCCGTCGCTTTGACAGTGTAACTATCATCGTGGAGTTTTTTAATGTGATCATCTTCGTCCACATCGTATTCATCTTCAATGTCTCCAACAATTTGTTCTAACACATCTTCGATTGTAACAAGACCTGCTACATGGCCATATTCATCGATTACAATTGCCATATGATTGCGATTAATACGAAATTCTTTTAAAAGAATATCTAAACGTTTGCTTTGAGGAATAAAGGTGGCTGGGCGTAAGATATCTACCATATCAAATTGGCGTGCTTCTTTTTGAAAACAATATTTTAATAAATCTTTTGCGAGTATGGTTCCAATCACATCGTTGGTCGTGCTGTCGAGCACAGGAAAACGTGAGTGCCCCGATTCGATCACTAATGGTAATAATCTTTCGAGCGCACTCTCACGATCGACTGCCACCATTTGCGAGCGTGGAATCATGACTTCTCGCACTTGCATTTCTGACACCTGCAATACGCTTTCTATCATGCTTAACATTTCTGCGCTCAACAAGTTACGCTCTTCTGCATCTCGTAAAATTTCCATCAGCTGCGCTTTATTTTTTGGCTCTCGACTCAGTAAGTCAGTTAAGCGTTCTAACCAAGAGCGATGTTTTATATTATCTTCAGTCATGATGATTACCTTGTTGTGACTTAGTAGGGATTGCTAAAGCCCAGTAATTCTAAAATTCTAATTTCTTCAGCTTCCATTTTTGTTGCATCGGTTTCTATTTCGTGATCAAACCCACACAAATGTAAAACCCCATGAATGATCATATGAGCCCAATGTGCCTCAACTTTTTTATTTTGTGTGACGGCCTCTGCATTGACCACTTCTGCACATATAACAATATCACCGAGTAAGGGAATATCCATTTCTATAGTGGAAGGCATATCAAAAGGAAACGATAAAACATTAGTGGCATAGTGTTTGTGTCTGTAGGTAGAGTTAAGATTTAACATTTCTTTTTCACTGACTATGCGTATCGTTAATTCTGCTGTAGAAACTGTTATCGTACGTAATGCTTGCATGGCCCATTTTTTTAAACATTGTGCAGTAGGGGCAAGAGATTTGCGTGTCGCGCGTTGCACAAGGATGCGATACATTTATTTTTTGGGTCCTTTAGCGTTAAGATTATATTTTTCATATGCTTCAACTACACTTTGCACTAAAGGATGTCGTACTACATCGCTCGTTAAGAAATGAGTGAAGCTAATCCCATTAATGCCGTCTAATACTTCCATTGCCTGAATCAAACCAGAGTCACGATGATTGCTTAAATCAATTTGTGTGATATCACCCGTGATGACTGCTTTAGAATTAAAACCTAATCTGGTTAAAAACATTTTCATTTGTTCTATAGTGGTATTTTGTCCTTCATCTAAAATGATGAAGGAATCGTTGAGCGAACGTCCGCGCATGTAAGCTAATGGGACTAATTCAATAATGCCCTTTTGGATTAATTGTCCGACTTCATCAAAGCCTATCATTTCATACAACGCATCATAAAGTGGCTGCAAATAAGGATGAATTTTTTGTGCAAGATCACCAGGCAAGAATCCTAGTTTTTCGCCAGCTTCAACAATAGGTCTTACTAAAATGATGCGGCTGACGCGTCCAGATTCTAATGCTTGTACGGCGCTTGCAACGGTTAAATAAGTTTTGCCTGTGCCCGCAGGTCCAATTCCAAAGCTAATATCGTGATCGCTAATCTCTTTTAAAAAGATTTTTTGATTTTCACCGCGAGCGTGAATAATGCTACGTTTGGTGCGGATTTCTGTATATGAGTGAGAGTTAATCTCACTTAAGTTGGATACGGTGTTTTTGAGTGCTTGCAAATAAACATGAACTTGCTTAGGAGATAGAATACGTTCTTTCTGTGCAGTATCATAAAGTTCCGTCAGTGCCTCACAAGCTTTTTGCACCGCATCTGCATTGCCACTAATCGCAAAGGTGAATCCTCGCTGTTTAATGGTAACTTGCAGTCGTTCTTCAATCATATGCAAGTGTTCATCACACCGACCGCAAAGGTTGATTAACCGTTTGTTATTTTCGGGAGTTAGTACTAAAACTTGAGAATATTCAGTTGCTTTCAAGGTGATTCACCATCTCCTATTGAATGCTTTCATAATAATTATAGCGCATTTTTATGTTTTTTTTCTTTATTTTAACTCGCCTTTCAATGAGTTAGGCAATGCATCGGTAATATAAACGTTAATTAACTGGCCAATTAGATCTGGACTGCCGACAAAATTCACAACTCGATTGTTCTCAGTTCGCCCTGACAGCTTGTCAGGATTCTTGCGCGAAGGGCCGGTGACAACTATGGGTTGATCAGTCCCTATCATCGCTTCACTAAAACGTTTGGTATTTAATAGGATACGATTTTGTAACACGACTAAACGTTGTTTTTTAATTTCCATAGAAACGTTATCAGGTAGTTGTGCTGCGGGTGTTCCCGGTCGTGGGCTGTAAATAAAACTAAATGAGTTATCAAAACCAATTTCATGAATCAAATTCATGGTGTCTTCAAAATCAGCTTCTGTTTCTCCAGGAAAGCCTATAATAAAATCCGAAGTGACCGCAATGTCTGGGCGAACTTTTCTCAAGCGTCGAATTTTAGATTTGAATTCTATTGCAGTATATCCACGCTTCATGGCAGCTAATATGCGGTCAGAGCCACTTTGTACTGGTAAATGTAAATGATTCGCAAGCTTAGGCGTATCAGCATAGGCTTGAATTAAATTATTTGAAAAGGCGAGAGGGTGTGATGTCATAAATCGAATACGTAAAATAGTATCGATAGTGGCTATATACTCTATGAGCTTGGCAAGATCGGCTACTTCACCATCATGCATTTGCCCACGATAATCATTTACATTTTGACCCAGCAGAGTGATTTCACAGACCCCTTGTTCAGATAGGGCCATCACTTCAGCTAATACATCGTCTAGTGGTCTGCTGATTTCTTCGCCCCTAGTGTAGGGTACGACACAGAAGCTACAGTATTTGCTGCATCCTTCCATGATGGAAACTAAGGCGCTTGGGCCTTCAGCGCGTGGCTCCGGCATGCGATCAAATTTTTCAATTTCGGGAAAGGTGACATCGACGATAGATTTATGCTGAGCTTGATTTTCTTTTAGCATGTCGCCAATTCTATGTAGTGTCTGTGGACCGAAAATCATATCCACATAGGGTGCCCGTTTTAAAATAGCTTCGCCTTCTTGGCTGGCAACACAACCCCCAACACCTATCACTAAATTTGGTTTAATTTTTTTGAGGTCACGCCATCGGCCTAGTTCGGAATAGACTTTTCCTTGGGCTTTTTCGCGTATAGAGCAAGTGTTTAAAAGTAATACATCAGCTTCTTCAGGGTTGTTGGTTTGTTCTAATTGGTGAGATGCCCTGAGGACATCAGCCATTTTGGATGAATCATATTCATTCATCTGACAACCGTGGGTTAAGATATATAACTTGTTCATTGTGCCCTCGTTTAACTTCTAAAAAACTTGTTGCACATAGTAGTCGATTATGTGGTAATTTTCTAGGCAGAAAGTGACAATTCATGTCAGTATAGGTTAAATAGAACGAATGCTGTCATTGGTTTGCTCGCAATGATATGAAGAGACTATAATAATTTTAATTAGATGAAGACTTAACAATGATGAACTCTGAATTACAGAAGCGGGTGGAAATGTTGGGGCTAGCCAATATTCAACGGCATATTTTTCTATGCTGTGATCAGACTAAGCCCAAATGTTGCGATTATGAGAGCGGAATGATGGCTTGGGATTTTTTAAAAAATCGGCTTAAGGAGTTATCCCTCAGTGAGCATGGAAGTATCTTTCGATCAAAAGTAAACTGCTTACGTGTCTGCCAATCAGGCCCTATTGCTGTTGTTTATCCAGAAGGTGTTTGGTACCACTCATGTTCTCCAGCCGTGCTAGAAAGAATTATTCAAGAACATTTAATAAATGGTCAGCCTGTCACTGATTATGTAATTAGCTCGCCATGACCATTGCCCGTATTTATCAAGCTACTCCATTATTTAGCAAAGCCTCTATTGAGCTAGATTCTGCCGCAAGCCATCATTTGGCGAGTGTTTTGCGGGCAAAAATCCACCAAAAAATGATAGTTTTTAATGGTGAGGGTGGGGAATATGAAGCAACTATTACGAAGATAGAAAAGAAAAAAGTCATCATTCAGCTGGGAAGCTTTAATCCTCGTGAGGCCGAGTCCTCTTTGCAGATCTGTCTAGCGCAAGGGATTTCACGTGGGGAAAAAATGGATTTCACGATACAAAAAGCAGTAGAATTGGGGGTGACTAAGATAGTTCCTCTGTTAACTGAGCGGTGTAACGTGAAGTTAGATGCTCAACGGCGTGAAAAGCGATTGGAGCACTGGCAATCCATTATTGTTAGCGCGTGTGAGCAGTCAGGAAGGAATATTCTCCCTGAGATTGAGCCTCCACAAGCCTTCACTAGTTGGGTATCCTCTGTTCAAATGGATCAAGGTTTCGTGTTAGCCCCTATCGCTAAACAAAAATTACATCAATTTTCCTTGCAAAAAAAAGCCCGTGTGGTCTTATTGATTGGGCCAGAAGGTGGTTTAAGCGAGCAGGAAATTGAGTTAGCTACTCAGAAAGATTTTGCACCGTTAAATCTAGGCCCACGCATATTACGCACAGAAACTGCGGGAATAGCGGCAATTACAGCGTTACAGTGTTATTTTGGTGATATGACTAATTAACAAACATATGTGTTTAGGTTCTTGGGATATTTTTTATTTTCACGTATAATTGCCAACAGGTTGCAATTTAGTAACCCAACTACAACGGCTGCTTTGGCATTAAAAGAATTTGAAAGGCGTAATCTTTGTTACTAATAACAAATTTACATAGTTAATAATGACTAACTTCAGGGAAAGATATTAAATGGATAAAAATACCATGGATAAAAATGCACTAGACTCTATTTCCGAATCTACGGAACATTCATTGCAAAGCAGTGTTGCACAAATCATGCAGCATTATTTTATTAGCCTTAAAGGCGAAGAACCACGTCATGTTTATGATTTTTTTCTAGATGAAATTGAAGAACCATTGCTAACCATAGTCATGAAATTTACACGGGAAAATCAATCCGAAGCTGCACGTATTTTAGGCTTATCTCGCGGCACTTTGCGCAGCAAGCTTAAAAAATTCGGTATGCTTTAACTGCTGAGATAAAACTAATCCTTGATAAGTAAATATGTTGCTATGCTTCTTTGCGCATGCATTTTTTAGCATTTGCTATATTATGCTGCTCCTTGGCGTTTTGTATTCTTGCTAGGCTTGAAGATATTCGAACTCGGTAGGTAGCAGAGCAATTTGCTAAAGACCTAATTCGACAATGAACAGCATTCAACGTACTAGCCAGGGACACTTTGCGTACTGAGCCGTGATGTAGGTGACAATGCAGTTTGGGTCGCTCTATGCGCGATGGGTCGCTAGTCTATAGATTATCGATTAAAAGATTAGTTTGTTCTTCTTTAAGTGGTTATCAGTTGATAGCAAGGGATAGTTGTTGATATTATCGAAGTCTATGCTCTCTAGCGGTAAAATGGATTTAGGCGCAGAATATGCTTACAGGATACCAGCAAGTTATTCATGAGCTGTCCGAACGTATCGTTTTAGCCCAAAAGCCTATACGAATTTTAGATGCATTGAAATGGGATGCGAATGTCAAAGCGCAGTTTTTCAAAAATAAATTTAAAAAACTTCCTCTTGTTGATCTAAATTACTATTTAGAAAAAGACCCTCTTCAATTTGATCCCCTCAAAAAAATTGCAGAATTCCATGATATTGAACGCTCTATAAGGCGCCAGTTGGGCCAATATAGCGGTGTTGGTAGCATTATGCAGCGTATGTGTCATGAGTATTCTCGTGTCGTTGAGATGCTGATGGCAAGGGGCACCCCTAAATTTACAGAAATTTCTCAAGAGTTATATGGTAGCTCAGAAGATGCTTTTCATATTGGTGCGCCTACGCTTAAAGATCTAGCCGGGTTAGTGGGGCAGACACTCAGCAATATAAAAAACCAAGTCATCACTGCCGCAGATGAAAAAATTTATACGAGTGAGGATGCAGTCGCTATTTTAGGCGAACGATTAGTCTCTTATTTTACGGATAACGATAGGGTTCGTGTTGTGTTAAGTGATGGCATTATTGCGGATGCATCAGCAGGTGCAGATCGCATTAAAATTCATAAAGGCATGATGTTTAGCGAACGAGAAATTACCGTGTTTCAAATCCATGAAGGCTGGGTGCATTTGGGTACGACATTGAATGGTATGTCTCAACCAGTTTGTACTTTTCTGAGCAAAGGCCCGCCATCTTCTACGATTACACAAGAAGGCTTAGGCATTATTTCAGAAGTCTTCACATTTTCTTCTTATCCGGGTCGTGTTAAGAAATTAACTAATCGTATTACTGCAGTGAACATGGCAGAAGATGGCGCGAACTTTTTGGATGTTTTTAATTTTTATCGTGAGCAAGGGTTAACAGAAGAAGAAAGTTACCATTTTACCACGCGCGTATTTCGCGGCAGCATTCCGGATGGTGGGCCTTTCACCAAAGATTTGTCTTACACCAAGGGTTTTATTTTAATTTATAACTATATCCGACTAGCGGTTCAGCGTGGGTTAGTCAGTCAAATTCCTCTACTTTTTTTGGGCAAGACAACGTTAGAAGATATTCATATTTTAGCGGATTTAGTTGAGGAAGAAATTATCACGCCTCCTAAATATGTTCCTCCGCAATTTCAAGATATCGCGGCTTTAAGTGCTTGGATGTGTTATTCATTATTCTTAAATAAATTAGATTTAGGGCGCATGGCTACTGACTTTAAAGCAATATTGCATTAACCGTACCGTCAGAAATACAATTCTGACACTGACAATATTTTTCAAATAGCATTAGTGTCCGTTAACTAGCCTTTGCCACTACTACGGTTTTTATCATGCTCAGTACTTTGTTCAATAAATTCTATGATAGAGCCTGCTACATCAATTCCTGTCGCTTTTTCTATTCCTTCAAGTCCTGGTGATGCGTTGACTTCAATAATTAAAGGTCCACGATTAGAGCGAACAATATCTACACCAGCAACATTCAAGCCAATAATGTGAGCAGCACGAATGGCCATTGTGCGTTCTTCCTCTGTAATTTCAGCAGCGCTGGCTTCTCCTCCGCGATGCAAGTTAGAGCGAAATTCTTCAGGAGATTTTGCTTGGCGTTTCATAGCAGCCACAACATTATCGCCTACTACAAAGCAGCGTATGTCTGCACCATTAGCTTCTTTAATATATTCTTGTACCAAAATATTCACTTTAAGTCCCAAGAAAGCTTCCATTACACTTCTTGCGGCTTTAGCTGTTTCAACTAATACAACGCCTATTCCTTGTGTGCCCTCAAGAAATTTAATCACCAATGGAACGCCGCCCACCATTTTAATTAAATCTTGAATCTCATCAATGGAATGGGCAAAGCCTGTAGTGGGCAAGCCTATTCCTTTTTTAGATAAAAGCTGTAAGGAGCGCAATTTATCGCGTGCTCTAGTAATCGCAACTGAATCATTTACACAAAATACATTCATCATTTCCAGTTGTCGTACAACGGCCGCCCCATAGAAAGTGACAGAAGATCCGACTCGAGGAATAACAGCGTCATAATGTTTTAATTCGCTGCCTTTATAATGAATGCTAGGGCGAGCAGAAGTGATGTTCATATAGCAGCGTAATGTATCGATTACATCTGCTTTATGACCGCGTATTTTTGCAGCCTCGGCTAGGCGTTTAGTAGAATACAAATCACGACTTCTTGAAAGAATTGCAATCTTCATAAAGTTAAAAACCTTGTTATTTTGTTGTAATAAATGATCTTGCTGGGTTAACTAAAAAACGTTGTCGAATGGCGCTTCGACCTAATAGCATCCTAAATAACATTGTATCACGCTCAGTGAGAGTGATCTCAATTGGCCAGCTGATATCACCCATTAAAATGGGGGTGCGAATGACATAACGCTCTTCTTTGTGCCCACCCGAGTCTGACACCCATCGCAAATCAATCACTTCAGCTTCGCATGTGATGATTTTATTCGTATTATGTTGAAAAGGATGAATATCAAAATGTATGCGGTGTTGGTTGCCTTCTTTAAAAGGTCGTAGAGCAAACGCATGCAATGCTGATGTTCGGGCGCCAGTATCTACTTTGGCCTTGATTTTATCAATACCTAGTTCGGGTAAGGATATCCATTCACGCCAGCCTACCAGGGGGTATTGTTTCATTTTTTTCCTTAAAAGAGCTTCAGTGCGTCAGATACACCTGAAGTTTAGTTAGATTTTTCATCGCGACATTAAACAGTATTTTAAGGCTATGCTCCAGATTTTATTACGCTTCAGAAGAAATTGTTTGTGTAGCTTTTTTGATTGATCTGGGTAATAGTTTATCATGTGCTTGTACTTTACGGCTTTAAGCTAGATATTAATGCTATACTGGTCAATAAGTATTTTTAAGAAGCTGAGGTTAACTATGAGTCATTCTAACAGATCACTTACTTTTTTCGAAAAAAGAATAGTATCAGAACCAATACCCATTCCTCGCCAAGCACCTGTGCCAGTGAAAGAAGAAATACCATTGAACACTTATGTAGATCAGAAAAAGAAGACTCCTGAAGCGTTCATAGCCTTTCTCGAGCATCAGGCTCAGAAGAAAGCAGATCAAGACTCGTATCCGCCTGACTTAAAGAAGGCATTAGGATTTAAATAGTTTTCCTTATGGAGCCTGAGAGTATTTTTGAATCAAGGGAAGAAAGGAGTTTTCCCAGTCATTTTCATTAATAGCTCCTAAAAATCGATAGCGGATAATTCCATTTTTATCGATTAAAATCAATTCGGGTGTTCCATAAATGCCAAACCGTTGGCTCATGGCTCCCCCTGAGTCAATTCCTGTTTTGACAAATGGATTTCCAGCAGAGTTTAACCATTGCTTGGCAGAATCCGCATCATCATGATAAGCAATGCTATAAATCGGTATAGGATAACGCTTACTAATATCCAGTAATAATGCTTGTTCACTTCTGCAACCCCCAAACGATGATCCCAAGATGTTTAATATACTGC
>DHXK01000285.1:0-5165 GCA_002413665.1 Legionellales bacterium UBA5158
CCAGTGGACCGTAACACTCCGCCATTTTGAGTATCGAAGGCGTGAAAACATAATTTTTTCGCCCCATCCCAATTTTGCCAAGTAATATAGGCGGTACCATCTTTTTGAATAACATATTTTCCTTTGTCTGTTTGCGGCTCATTTTCTGGTTTGTGAGACATTTTGCCGATGATATTCCCATGATCATCTAAAAACATAGAGAAGGTATTATCAATAGTTTGCCCGTTTAAATTATCTGTAGCTATTGAGCTTGAGGTCTTGTTAACAAATGCTTTTACAAATTCAGATTTATTTAATGAAGGAAGAGTTGCAGCATAGCCTATTGAACAAGTCATCATGGAGACTAAAAACATGCTTAGAATTATTTTATTCATAAATTATGAATACCTCAAATGATGGAAGAAAAGTCTGATTTGGAATTATTTAAATGATTTAATTTTTTCCTGAAAATAAGTTGATCTAAATGCATGTTGAATTAACTCATCACGTGAATAACAGTTAAGTTTCACTTTAATATTTTCTAAATAATGCTCTATGGTTCTAGGTGATAAACTCAGCGTATGCGCAATTTTTTTTATTGTGAAACCTTGCGCTAAATAAAATAAGCAGTCTTCCTGTCTCTTTGTTAAGGTTGTCTGCTGTGATGATGTTAAAGCATTTTTTAACTGAACAACATCAAGTATATGATCAATACCATAAGTACCTACCACATGACCTGCTTCATCGAGCAATGGCGCCTTAAAAGTTTGGAATTGAATTATGCTTTTTTTAGTTGTTATTGAGTATCGAATTTGGATAGGTTGGCCTGTATTTATGACTTCTAAATCACCATCACGCATTCTTTGAGCTTCATTTCGTAAAATAGGCAAATCAAAATCGGTCAAGCCATGAATATCATCTTTTGATTTGAAACCAAAATAGTTTATTGGAAAATCATTACAACCTGAATAACAACCATCTAAATCTTTCCAAAATGTAGTGAGTCCTGAAATATTCAATAGATTATTAATATTTATTCTATAATGCTTTTCTAAAGTTTTATCTTTATTAATACCCATACATGAGTCTCTAAAGTAGTCAGAACTGAATAGCTTGATTGGATATTATACAGAATATTATCGTTAATGCGTACTTATTTTACTACCTGTAGTCTCAAATAGTTATGAGAAAATACAACACTAACTGTTAAGGTACAATATCTTTTGAAAAGAGATCTGTTTATTAACTATATGCCAAAACGAATTAGCGTTTAGCATCATCAATATTTTTTACCCGAGCTTTCAAGTTATCAGGCGCTACGAATATAAATGCGTTGCCTGATTTTTTTCGTACCAACAAACCCAACTTTTCTAAGTCAAGTAGATCAGTTCGTGCAGTCTGATAGGTTACATTGTGTGATACTCGATGGACCGCGATTCGATAATGACTATTAGGATGCTTCAATGCATTGCTGATAACAGCCATTTGCCTGTAATTTAACTTTTCGTACAATGTTTTGTTAACTTGCACTATTTTTTCAGCAGCCTCCATTTCCTGTGTTTTATTTTCAAGATAATAATAAAGCGCTTCTATTGCTTTCAAGATGACATCTAATTGATGCAAGATAAAATAAGTTACATCATTATCATCAGTTTCCGTATAGAGATATGCACGCGCATAATGACTCGAAGATTCTTTTAAAATTTTTGATATAGAAATAAATCCCATCAGAGAATATCCCTGACGCGCCATCGACCAATAAAATAGCGCCCTCGCCGTTCGGCCATTTCCATCAACAAATGGATGATCATAGGCTAATAAAAAATGTAGTAAGACTGCTCTTACTACAGGATGAATAAAAAAAACATCATCAGTTTCTGTTGCATTAGCAAAATCACACAGCTTTTGTAATCTATTTTTTAATTCTGTTGAGCTGGGTGGTGTATGCAATAGTGTGCCATCACTATCATCCCAAATATGGATATCATCTTCTGGCCCACGCAATTTTCCAGCAGTCGCAGGATCATCTAATGTTTTGTCTGTTAGCAGACGATGAAGCTCTAAGATAGCACTCGATGTTATCCTCTCGTCTTTAATCTCTTGTACAAATTGCATTGCTTTGAAATTATTAAAAATCATTTGCTCACTTTTATCTCGTGGCTTACGGCCTGTTTGCAACATTTCTTTTGCGACAGCGCGTGTTGTTGAAGCACCCTCAAGCTGACTAGATGTGGTGGCCTCTTCTATCAGAGATTGAAAAAAATAACTGTCGCGCATACTTGAATTTAAAACCGGATCAGGGTTACCCACTTTGCGGTCAATAATATGAAGTTTCTGTAAAACAATATCCGGCATTGCTAAGAACATTCCGTTACCATATTTATCTGTAAAAGGCAGCGCCTTATATATTGCTTTTCGTGCAAATTTGATCGCAAACCACCACTCCTCCGATGAAAAACCTTCAGGAGGTTGTAAGTGCCTAAGCTTATCCCAGTGCTCGTATTTACCTTTGCTGGTGACGGGACCTATGGTTTTTTGCATGATTAAGGGAATGATAATGTTTAGACGTGCACCCGATTTAGCCGTTAGCTTTTTAAATAATTCTTCATAATCTGGCGGATTCATGGGAATCTTCAACACCCCTAACTATGCTATTGATTTTAATCAATATAATTGAATTACTAATTTTATAGAAATTAGTAGGTTATTAGTAGTTTAGAAGAGTTTCTTTAAATTTGCTACTAATTTAGTAGAAATTAGTAGCAAATTAAAAATGCGCGCGAATTGCTGTTGATTGAAGTTATTGTCCTAGCGCGATTTTTTTGAAAAGGCTTTACATTCATTTTCATATGACTAAAACTAACTTTTCTCTAAATTCAAAGTGAGCAAACTATGCCGCGTCCCATCCCTAATATTATTCACGACATAAATAATTTAAAACTGGGTGACATTTTGATATTTAGATCAGATCCTTTAATTGATCCTACGTTTGAGCAAAAAGCCATAGCTTTTTTTCAATCGTTAACTCGAAATAAAGAGGATGGACATTCTTATAGTACGCATGCGGGTATTTGCGTTGGCAGGAATGACAACCAGCAGTCTATGATTGCACACGTTACCGATACTGAAAATCCTAAGATTATTGAATACATAAAAGAACCTCTTGAAAATTATATGGCGCGTGAAAAAAGCAATAGACCTTTTCTTATTTTTCGTCCTAAAGTAGCTTTCATATCCGATCGAATTGCTGAAATGGCTGGCAAAGCACAGGAATCTTTTCAACAGCATATTACTTGGGAATACTCCTCGGCTGCACAAGCTATCTTCAGCGAACTCGGAGATAAATCAAGCTCACAATTAAATAAAAAAGTTAGCTCTAAAATCAATCTTGAAGAAATTGCACAATTCGACCCAAGCATTTCAATCTCTACACATTGTTCCAAATTTGTAGTAGAAATAATTAACCAAGCCACCCACAATCAATTGCATAAACATTTAGATGTTGAGTCTAGTTGTTCAGTAAAATATTTAGAACATGCATTATATCAAGATGAACTTCAATATGAGCTAATTTATTATCCGGGTATACATTGTCCCTATGAAGTATTAAAAGAAGAAATTATTAAACAATTAAATCATGTTAAGCAACGTGATGATCTTGCTTCGCAACAGAAATATGAGGCTTGTTATAAAGTTTATTTAAAGATGAATACTGCTTTAGATCAAAGAGGAGATATGAATGCATTACAAAAAGCAGATTATTTATTATTAGCTCTGGATGGCTTGTTGGCTATCAACACAGGATATAATTTAAAAAAATCTGGATCTCACGAAAAAATCATAGAGCTTGCGCAACGTTTCTGTCTCTTTCATCATGAAATACATATTCCTCTTAATACACGTAATATGCCTGACAAACCTATTCCTGTAAGTGAATCTACCTACCAATTACACGCTAAGAAATGATAGTTGAACGCATGGCAGATCCATCGTTAAATATTTTTTTTGCTTGCTCTGAAATATGCATTTACTGTCCCCTATTTCCAAACCTGATTAATGACACGCAAATAATTACCGCCTAAAATATTTTTGATAGCAACCTCTGAATATTCACGTTCTAATAAAGTTTCAATCAACTCATTAATTTTTTCAGGTTGGAATGAATCAACGAAACCTCCAATATATCCTTTAGGATAAAATACTTCTCCGGCCTTTTCGTAAAACATATCTAATATTCCATGAAAATATTACAGTACAAAGTAATTTAATTTCAGATAATAGTTCTATTATTAAAAATGCTTTAATTGCAAAATGTACGGGCGCTCCTGCTCTCAGCAACCATTCATCAATCGAATAATTTGCTGCTGCACCGTAACCGGGTAATGGCAGAGCGCCAGAATTTTCCATCAAAGTGACCATGTTATCAAGGCGCGTTGTAGAGTCGTAAACTTGCAGTACATCAATTAAATTATTGAGTATGGTTGCTTTATCCATGGTAGCAGAAACAGGAATGTTGTTATAACGCGCATACGTAACCAATTGATCAAAAACATTTTCAAGAGCAGGTCGCATCGTTTGATACTGCGAGTAAAGATTACTATCTGCTTGATTGGTTCCTTGCTCCCACACATGCCATAAAAAATGACTGCCTTGTGCACAAAAGACCTGGGCATAGTTACTATTATAATTTCCAGAAGTTTGCGGAAAAAAATAAGAATTATCCGAACACATATGATGAGAATATCGATCTTCAAGGGTATGAATGAAAATTCTCATTTTCGCGAAAGTTATATTATGCGGAGTAATAAAATTTTGAAAACTATTATTATTTGCATACACGCTGGTACTGGGACTATCCCCAGCATTGATAGTTAATTTTCCTAAGGGTTATTATAAGGAGAAAAAACATCACTAGGGTATATAAAAGGTGGTGGTGAAAGTCCGTTAGAAGAATAGCGCGTATGTAAATGTAAAAGCATGCCGCCAGTCGCTGAATTAAATTTATAAATGCCATTCATCACTTCCGTAATGATCAAGCAGTGATTAGGAAAATTAGAATTCCAATGACTTCGACAATAAGCAATTTCACTGTACTGACTAGAAATCGTATAAGCATGGTGCGCCGCATTTAAAAGAGCTAAAGATTCGTTTTTATAGGTAGAAACTATTGCTAAACTAATCTGTGA
>DHXK01000285.1:5309-9765 GCA_002413665.1 Legionellales bacterium UBA5158
GTTTGATAAAAATTGTCATAAGGGAGGATACACAATGTCGGCATGTGTTTCACATAGGGATTTAGCTTGTTCAAACTTGTGTATTGCCGATCTCCACTTACGATCATGAAGATCTTCTTTAGCTTTTTCAAAAATGAGCTGTGCACTTTTAATCTGCGCTATTGTTTGATCGGATGGCCTACTCTTCATGCTATTCTTGCCTCTGTCGACTGGGTACTGCTGAAAGTATAAGATTGAATTTAACGTCAGCGAAAAAAGTTTCATTCATTGATATGTTTTTTGAATGCAGTTTACGTGCTCTTTGCTCAGATGCTAATTTAATATTGTGTATTAAAACAACCAAATATAAATGGCTTAATGTTAGCCAAAAGTATAAAATGCAATCAACAAATAGAAACCAATAAAAGATCTGTCATGCCATTTCCATTGCAAACTTTTGAAAAATTAGGTTTTTTAGAAAGAAAAATCTCATGGGTAAAAGGTCATTCCCATAAAACTAGTGATGAGCTAGATATAGACTATTTAGCAGCGGGTCGTAAGGATTACTGGATAAATTCAACCCCCAACATCCTATTCAATACTAAAAAAATTATTATCACTGATTGGAATTTAGATAATTTCTCACTAGAACGCATTTATAAACTATTTTTTACTGTTGAATCACCGTTTGAAATTTATTTATGGCAGGACGAATCAATACAACGGGTTTATACTTCCACAGACTTTATGAGCAGCCTGTCACTTGCTGTAGCGATGCGGGAACCCATCGATTTAGAAAAGATAGAGTTAGCAGCCCTTGAAAAAGGATGGGCGGCAGACCAAATCATCAATCTAGATTTTATTAAAAAAAGTGAAATCATTGCTGCATTAGATAACCAACAATGTGTGTCTATAAGCTTGAATTTAATTGCTGAAAAGATTAAAGACTGTCCTAACTTTTTTGATAAATTTATCTATTCTTTACAACCACATCAAAAAGTCAAATTACATTACAGAAAACAATCACGCGGATTATTAGATCCAACTTTAACAATAATAGCCTCTGACCAACTCAATAAAATAATGAGCTCTTGTAAAGTAACTCAATTAATTTGTGATGAATCTTTATTATTATTAAATGATATTCAATTCGTGGATTTAAAAACATTATATTTAGATCCTCAACCCACATGCGAACAACTCATTGCTATTCGCATTAAATACCCTGAAGTCAATAAAATATTAGCGCAAGATTCGCTTAACACGAAGATATATTTTGGACCAGATGAGACAGGTAATTTAATGCTTGGTGTTTCGTTGGAGGATCCTATAGATTTAGGTTCTATCCTGCAAACATTAAATAGTGTTAAGCCGTCTACCCTTGTATTAATAAATGTAAATACGGAAAATTTAACATTACTTTTAAGCAGCAAAAATATTTTTCAATTTGAAAAAATAATAATTAATGCTAGAGTTAGTCATGGTGCATTAGAACTGATCCTAAAAAAATGTCCCCATCTTAAACGACTTCAAATTGCCCAAACCTATTCTTCTCAAGAAGACACACCTAACGCTATCAAACATGGATTAACTCAGCTAATCATAGAAGGTTGTGATTCCAACAATATAACTCAATATCTATCAGGACTATCAGAACTAAATCATCTCAGCTTGAAAGGAATTCTACGAAATTATCCCGTAAGTTGGGATTTCGATAATTTACATTTTCCTAAACTAAATATTTTCAAATTAAGATATATATGCGTACAAGAAAAAAATCTGTTTAATTTTTTAAATATGAATAGAAATATTCAAACTTTATCTGTTAACAGCACTCGTATTGAATCAAATAATCGATATTCAGAAGCAGACTATGCGTCATTTGATATGCCCGAGTTAGAATTATTGAAAATACGCCACACTGGGTCGGTTAGGCTTTTAGAACTAATTATTCCTAAGGCTAAAAAATTAAAAGCTATTTCAGCTAAGAACTTTGAAAGATTTGAAGTGCCATTGAATTTTGACAATACTTCATTATCAGAATTAAAAAGATTAACTTTAGTGAATGGAGACATTAGTGCTGAAAACTTAAATTTAATACTAACTAAAGCAGAATTTTTGGAAAGGTTAGAAATCAACTTATACTCGTTAAATAGAGAACCTAATATTATACGAAATGCCTTTCTAAAGTCCGCCTCTATAAATGTGAACAATGCAGAACAACCAAAAAAGCAAGTATTCTGTCACAAATTAATTTTTAACTTAGAGTATGTTGAAAGTGTAGAGGTAACATCTCTCCCCTTATTTGACTCAGAGACAAAGAAGTTTTTTAAAAATCTCAATATTAATACTCTGGATTTGATGGCTTTTAATCACCTCATAAATATAGAAAAAGTTGTCGCTAATATCGTGCAGAATAAATATAACAGACTTGAACTGCCAACTTTAGGCTCACTAACAAGCTTACACGTAATGGAAATCTCTGGTAAAGATTTAGCTTTAGTACTGATGCACGCGCCTCATCTGAGTCATTTACATTTAGGCACGATGCAGACAACATTAGATGTATCAAGCTTACCGAACATAGCGTTGACACATCTTAATCTAAAATCAGAAGAAAAATATTTAAAGATTTTAACACGCACACCTAAGCTAATATCATTAGGACTTAATGACTTCCTCTCCATTAGTATACAAAGTTTAATAAACTATTTAACTTATTGTCCAACATTAAAATATCTCAAATTTAATGTTTCAAATATTTATAAAGATGATCATCTAGAGAATACTTTTAAAAATTTATTCCCACAACTTGAATCAGTTATCATACATTACTTCAAATCTCCTAGTAACTGTAATCATTTATCGAGACCTAGTAGCGGATTAAGAATTGAAAATGTTAATGATCTATACACCAATAAAAGTTTTGAAGTTGGAGAATTAAAAGCTGATAGTCACACAAACCTGAGTGGCGTATTATTAATTGCTCATGAAATATTTTCTTCAACGCTTAGCACTAAGTTTAATTGTCGAGATTATAGATTAGATGTAAAATCTGAAAAAATTAAAAATATAAAAAATGGAGTCATTACTTATGCGCCTTCACTTTGGCAAAGCGATAATAACGTTATTAACATAGATATAGCTAGAGCATCGCTGGAAGATAATATACTTCTAATGTCAAAGAAAATCCCGACATTTAAAGACTCTGTGTTTGCAAGCACCCATGTTTTAGTTAACGATGGATGGGCAATCATACCCTCTTCCGGCATTAATGATTTTATACGCTTACTTCAGTGCGCATATGAGTGTGAAAGTTTTTATGACAACAATATTGGTCTTTATAAATTAAAGTTTCATGACGAGAAGTTGAATTCAAAATATATTCAGATTAATTGGCTTTTATCATTCAATCCGGTGGGAAGCATTCCTCAAATATTTTTCAAAATAGCTGCGCAAAACTTTAAACGTTTCTTTATTAAAACTTACTATGCTAAACCTATAGATAAATCATTTATAAAATCACTAGTATTCATAGAGAATGAAGATAGCTTAAAGTTAAAATTTGAATCGTGCCTGCTTTCTTTTGATAATAATAACGAAGCTATGCCTGCTGAAGATCTATTAATCCAGTTTATTAACCTTCTGACAGCGTTTTGCCTAACCGAATTTAGAGCCGGAGACATATCAAAATCAAATGCTATTGGAGCGGATTATCTTAATTGTTTATTACAAGAAACCAAAGGGGCGTGCCGACATAAAGGTATTTTATTTAAAGCGATTATGGATCAATTCCAAGTACCCTGCCGCATCGTCAGGAATAAAGTTCATTTGTATGTTGAAGTTGCTATTTATAGTCAATGGGAACGCTTTGACTTAGGCGGGCTACCGTCTGAAATCAAAATAATTCCTTTAGCTACAAACATTATTGAATGTAAAAAAACAAAAGATATTATTGTACAAACACCCGTAACCAGTGAATTGATTCTAGAAGTTGAATCGCCCACAAATAAATATTTAACATGGGATGTCACGTCAAATAAATCACCTCGACATTTTGTAGAGTATTGGTTATCGTTAGAGAAAAAACTTTCTCAATTTTCACCTGACAAACGAAACTTATTAGTGACTATTAATAATGAAAGTGATTTAGTTAATCTTCATCATTCATTACTCATCTTTAAAAATAAACTAAAACACAAAGTATTTATATTACATACTTTATCCGAAATTAGTGCTACTGGAATTAAGATTGTAAATGACAACCATCCCATAAAATCAACTAGTGAGTTAGTAGAATTTATTAAACATGCTAAAAGTGATGATGTTTTAATCGTTAATTGGTCTAATCATGATCCTGAACATATAGGCTATAACAGCATGGTCAATACTCAAAAACGCCTATTGTGTAATATAGAAATACCACATGGCGTGATTGTAGTCGGTATTATTACTCAAGATAAGCGCAATGTGCTAC
>DHXK01000285.1:9940-10380 GCA_002413665.1 Legionellales bacterium UBA5158
ATGTGCTACGTGAAGATTTCTTTTCACGGTATAGAGTGCAAACCACTCTTCCTCAGAATATACAATTTGAAACTCGCAAGAAGCTAAACGACAAATCAGAAAACCCGCCTATCAAGCTCTATGGGAATGACAACTGGCAGCCATTGATTTTAGGTAACTTAGTACCTTCAGGAGGATCTCTTACATTCGCACCAGGGCCATTGATAAACGCCATTAAAAAAGAAAAAGGGATTAATCTAGTAAATCCTCTAAATTCAGCAGAATTTCAATATTTTACATCCAAACTGCTCACTAGTGGTTTTGAATATTACGGAAATACATATTGTTTACCTGAAAATTTTAGTATTTCTATTGATGATTCACCCTTAGTCTTTAACGGAAATTATTCAATTGAAGCATTAAATAATGTGAATAAACATGAGTGGGATTATGCAGTCAAT
>DHXK01000281.1:0-1100 GCA_002413665.1 Legionellales bacterium UBA5158
GGATTGGCTTATGGAGCCGCGTGTTTATTAGCTATGTGGCACCTAGCCCCTATTATTAAACTCTCAGGTTTATTTCAAATTAATGATACATTTAAAAACTTTGATAGCTTTATTCCCCCTTTTTTGAGTTTGGTGTCATACAATGCAAACTACATACTCACCTCAGATATCAATCTGGGCAGCTATATCATACCTAATGTTGGATGGTCCATTCTCTTAGGCGTTAGCATTTGTATTTACAACTTATTAAATAAAAATCTTTTAATCAGCAGCAGAAGTCACTATTGGCTGTCATCATTAATCATAACATTTATTATCACGTTTTTTTTAATTTGGTCGCCCATTAATATATGGAAATGGATGCCAAAGGCCTTAATGGCAGCACAATATAATTGGCGTTTACTCAATCAAGTTTCTCTCATGGGTGCTTTAATCACATGTTGGACAATATGCTGGCTATGCAAAAACAATGTGATCTATATTCATGTAATATTCGGTACTATCATTATTTTTACGACCTCAGCATCATGGTTACCTACGACAACACCACAGTCTCAATCGCTCATTGAGTTTATAAATAATCCTCAGGTAAACTTTAAAACATCTGATTACTTGCTTAAGCAAACACCTCTCAACAAAACTTTACAGACTCTTGAATCTAAAGAAAAGAAACTAGAGATTGATGCTATAATACCTTTTTGCAGCTTTACTAAACCAAACAAAGTATGCCATCTCTTTGTGCCTAGAGATATTACCTTACTTGAAATACCTTCACATTATTATCCACAACTTTTACAGGTTACCCTCAATGGCAATAATGTAGCTTACAAAAGTATTTTACATAATGGCTATCAAATTGTTGGGGTCACTCCTGTGTCAGGACAAATCAATAACATCACAATTCAATTTCGTGGTTTAACCTGGGCAAATGTTGTAAGTTCGCTAGCATGGTATAGTTACTTTATAATCTGGTTGTATTTAATTATTTGCTATTTTGCTAAAAGAGAATTAAAAAAATGAAAGCGTTTTTTCTTTCCCAACAAAAACCGTTATTAATATTTCTATTTTTTAGCCTAATAGCGTGCTCACTCTTATCACCT
>DHXK01000281.1:1170-7350 GCA_002413665.1 Legionellales bacterium UBA5158
GACTCTTATCACCTCATGCCTCTCTGACTTTTGGCCCTGACAGCACGGATTTTTTCAATCATATCGCCGCTATCATACAAGCTAAAAATGCATTAGAGTCGGGTCAATTTCCGTTGCGTGAAATCATAGATTCCTCAGGTTTTCGCTATCCTTTTTTTCAATTTTATTCGCCTACAAGTTACATGTTTACTGCTTTAATCTACAAATTTATTTTTTTTGCTCAACCTTACTCTGCTTACAAATTTACCCTATGGATAACAAACGTCTTAGGTGGAATTTACATGTATAGAATTGCGAATTGGTTGCTGAAATCAATTCCAGCTGCGTTACTCACCGGTGCAATTTACTTAACAGCACCTTATATGCTCATTGTTAATAATCATCTTTTTGGTTTTAACGAAGGTGTTGCGCTAGGAATTTTGCCAGTCGTTTTATTTTATACCTTTCAACGTTATCAGTGTTTTAAGTCTTATAAATCATTATTAAAAATGAGTATAGCCTGGTATTTATTGATTACTATACACCTTATCACTTTTGTTTATACATCAATAACCGTAGCAGGTTTGTTTATTTTAATGACTGCAAAAAACGCGCATCACCGAAAAAATTTAGCTGCAGTAGGAGCCAGTTATTTACTTGCTTGCTTACTTGCCCTATGGTTTTTAGCTCCTATACTCCTGCAAGCAAAATATTTTATTGTTAACACTACCTTTAATGATAAAAATTTTGATGCAAATAATGCACCTTTACTAGGGTTGCTCTCATTTACAGCCAATTATCTTTTCGAGTTTATACCGCATCTCAAAGCACAAATCATTCCGGCAGTGGGTTGGCTCATATTGCTTGGGGTAGGACTAAGCAGTTATATTTTATTGACTAAACATAAATTCAATTCTTTGCGTGCAACTTACTGGCAACCTTATCTATTGTTAGTATTTTTTATTTCTTTCCTTTTCACCTGGGCTCCATTAAATATTTGGCAATACATACCAACATCCTTTAAATTGGGACAGTATAGCTACAGATTACTTAGCCAAACCAGTTGGTCTGGTGCTTTAATAACAGGATATGCAATTTGTTGGATGAGTAAAAAAAATTTAACAGCACGCAATGTTATCATTGCCACACTTTTAATTTTTGCAGCAGCAAGTTCATGGATACCCACCATAGATAAAAGAAAAGTATTAATACCAGTCGATTTTATACAACATCCAAAATTAATTTCAAATCAGTCTAGCTTTTTAATTGATACTTCAAAAAATCCTCAGTTAATTGACAGCATTGATAACGTCATTCTTAGCTCACTTATTAAAAACAATAAATTAGTTTTAAATAAAAAATATTTCATTAATAAAAGTCTTTTAGAACAAACTGTGGCACCTGATATATTGCTCCAAGGCAATATCGCTGCTAACTCACCTCACCCATCTATACAGGCTTTTACAAACGGAAAATTACTTTCAGTACTGACATTGAAGCCTGGAAAATTTTCTTGGCATATTCCACTCAATCTATTAACTCCATCAGACCAAGCTTTGGAATTTAAATTACTCTCAGTAACTCAACTTAATGAAACGGAAGCTCCTTTTATTTTTTTAGATAATATTGTTTTATCGGGTTTTAATAAAACAACAGAGATTATTGACTTTGATGTTATGCGAAATAATTGCTCTTCAATATATAATATGACTCACTGCAAAATTAACGTTGCCAAAAACATCAACACAATAGTATTGCCCATACATTATTATCCAGGGATGTTACATATCACTTTGAATGGGAAAACTGTGTCTTATAAAAGTATTTTACGATACGGCTATGCCCTCACTGCTATCAACCCCGACGCGGGTAAAGTTAATCTTATTTCAATCCAATTCACCGGGTTGACATGGGCTAATCGAATCAGTGGCTTCACTTGGTTATGTTGTATTCTATTAATGATATATTTAATTATAAAAAAAGTTAACCCATGGGTAAGGCGTACCCAATCTATCTTATGAAATACTGACTATGCTAAACAGGCTATAATTTATTTAGAAAGGAATTTTGATGATGTATGAAAATAAAATACTATCTCCTTGGAGAAAAGAAACATTAGGTTTATTATTTTTAATTGGAACACTCTCGGCATTTTTGCTTTCCCCATTTCCATCCACTTCATTTCCTAGGCATTTTGATCTTCTAAATCATATTGTTTTAATTATACAAGCAAAAGCCGCATTAACAGCGGGTCAATTTCCATTGCGAACCTCTATATTGCATTCATTATTAGAATTACCCTACCCCACTTACCAGTTTTATTCTCCCACCAGTTACACCATTGCAGCTATGATAGACAAATGGATTACCGCTGGAAATCCATTTGTTGCCTACTCCGTGACACTCTGGTGTGCTTTTATTTTTAGCGGAATGTATATGTACGCACTTGCTAAATGGTTTTTTAAATCCAAGCAAGCCGCTGTGATTGCTAGCATTGTTTATCTTACTACCCCTTATTCTTTATTTGTTTTACATTATTTCCATGGCTTCAATGAAACTCTTGCGACCTGCCTAATTCCGGCTGTTCTATATTACACTCTTAAACGCTATTATCAGTGTTCAAATTTAAAATATTTTTTACCGATGGCTTTTGTATGGTATCTATTAATTACTATCCATCTGATTACTTTTATTTACACTACAATTTTTGTAGGATTTTTCTTAATTTTACTTACCCTTAAAAATACAAAACTTTGGAAAAATTTTTTTAACGCTTTCATTACTTATTCATTTTCACTTTTACTCGCGATTTGGTTTTTAGCTCCAGTCATTCTTCTGTCTAACTATTTTTTTATGACTTCTTCTTTCGACAGCAGTGAATTAATTACGAAGGATGCCCCCACTCTTTCGACTATTATTGGTTTCAAGCAGTTACATAATATTTTTAGCCATCATACAGATCTAGCTCCTAGCCTAGGCTGGCCCATATTAATTGGTTTGGTTATTATTTTATATGCTGCTTTATCAAAAAAGTTTCAAGAAAATACGCACTTAAAGCATAGTGTCACTTTACTCTTTATTATTTTTTCTGTTGCAGTTTTTATGGTGTGGTCGCCATTTAACTTTTGGCAATGGGTTCCTTCAAAACTCATGGTTGTACAAATGACATTCCGTATTTATTCGCAAGCTTCTTGGGCAGGCTCGCTGCTTGTCGCGGCCGCTTATATTTTATTATGTAGAAATAGATTCAATATTAAATTTTTTATAATTACTATCGTTCTTTTACTCATATCCGCCTATGCATTACTTCCAACATATGACTCCAATATTCCACTAAGTTATTTTGGTGAAAATCCTAAACAAGTTTTTAATCCTGGTGCTTATTTATTAGATGCGCACCGACATCCTGATTTAATAAAATCCATCGATAGCATTAGTCTACATACTTTAGAAAAAAATAAACTTCTACAATATGATGCAGAATTTGTGATTCCGGAATCTTTACTTGCCCTTGCTTATTCCCCTTATATTTCTTTAACTGGAAATTTTCTTCCCGGAAAGCATTCTCATTTTCAACTCAATGCAGTCATCGATGGAAAAACTATCGCTACAAAAAAAATATCATCTGACAAATTTAATTGGGAAATACCATTAACTCTAAAACTTTATGAAAAAAACAAATCAACAATGTCTTTAAGTTTTTATGTCAGCTCCGCTACCAATAAATTTATTAAAGTTACTAACATTCCAATTAGAGTTGATACAATTCTGTTAGATGGATTTTTGAACCCTAAGGAATTTTTACCCTTAAATAAAATAATGTCAGATTGTCATGAGGAGAAAGCAATTATCCATTGCAAAATCAATGTGCCAGCAAAAATACGCTTACTTGAACTCCCAGCCTATTATTATCCTCAGTTATTAAATATTACCCTTAATGGTAAATCCATCCCATACCAAAGTGTACATTCTGATAAAGCTGCTATAGTCGGTGTTATTCCTGAGGCTGGAAAAATAAATGACTTTAGTGTTCAATTTACAGGATTAGTTTGGGCTAACTATATTAGCTTAGGTGCTTGGGGATGCTTTGCCATAATGCTCTTATCTTTCATTAGACTACCTCGTAAAAAGCAAAGAACTGAGCAAAATAGCTCACAAAGATTAATTGTTCGTATACGTCTTACCCCTGCATTTGAGAAGTAATATTAGTTAAAATGGCCAAATAGTTGCTTATTTACTTCACAACGTGTAAAAGAAACATCTAAAGTTTACTATCAGCAATGGGCCTTTTATGAGCAATTTGATTACTCTAGACAATGTTTCACTAGCATATGGCTTAGACCATTTACTAGATCATTCAAAATTACAAATTGCCTTGGGCGAAAGAATTTGTCTTATTGGTCGAAATGGCGCTGGAAAATCATCCCTGCTCAAAATCATAGAAGGTACTCAACAGGCTGACAGTGGCACTGTTTGGCGCAAACCCAATTTACGCATTGCTAGGCTTGCTCAAGAATTACCGCAAGAAATGACTTGTACTGTTTATGAATTTGTTGCAGAAGGCTTGGCTGAGACGGGTCAATTACTTGCGGCTTATCATTCTTTGATATTGCGCTTAGAACATTCTCACACTGACAAAGATTTAAATGAGCTTGAACGCTTACAACATGCAATTGATGCATGCAATGGTTGGCAGTTTGAACAAGAAATAAAAAAAGTCCTCAATCGACTAGATTTAAATCCTGACCAAATGGTTGCGGAATTATCGGGTGGTTGGCAACGCCGTGCGGCACTTGCAAAGGCGCTAGTCGTATCTCCTGAATTATTGTTATTAGATGAACCTACAAACCATTTAGACATTGAAGCAATTCAATGGCTAGAAGATCAACTGCTAGCTTGTAATATTGGCTTATTATTTATTACGCATGATAGAGCACTCTTACAACGTTTAGCGACTCGTATCATTGAGTTAGACCGTGGTCAACTGACATCATGGCCTGGTGATTATGAAAATTTCTTACGCCGAAAAGAAGAAATGTTACACGCCGAATCCAGATTGAATTCTGAATTTGATAAAAAATTAGCGCAAGAAGAACGCTGGATACGACAAGGCATTAAGGCTAGACGTACACGCAACGAAGGTAGAGTACGCGCTTTAGAATCTTTACGTGATGAACGAAGCAAACGACGTGAGTTGCAAAGCAAAGCCACCTTTAACATTGGTGAAGCACAAAAATCTGGAAAACTTGTCATTGATGCCAGCAACATTACTCAAAGCTACAATAATAAATGTGTCATAAAAGATTTTTCTTTACGAATTATGCGTGGCGATAGAATTGGACTTATTGGCCCCAATGGTGTGGGTAAAAGTACATTACTAAATATTTTATTGGGAAATATAGAACCCCAGCACGGTACTGTACTACCTGGCACTAAATTAGAAATTGCATATTTCGATCAACTGCGCAAAGCACTAGATTTAGAAAAAACTGTCATCGATAATGTCGCTCAAGGATCTGATACTATCGAAATTAATGGTCACAAACGGCATATTATTAGCTATCTTGGTGACTTTTTATTTACACCACAACGCGCGATGACACCTGTAAAATCTTTATCGGGTGGTGAATGCAACCGTTTATTACTCGCTAGACTTTTTAGCAGACCCGCAAATTTATTAGTACTCGATGAACCTACTAATGATCTAGATATTGAAACGTTAGAATTATTAGAAGAATTATTAGGCGAGTATCCGGGAACTTTATTACTAGTCAGCCATGATCGTGCATTTTTAGATAATGTTGTGACAAGTACATTAGTGTTTTCCGGTGATGGAAAAATTGAAGAATTTGTGGGTGGATATCATGATTGGCAGAGACAAAGAAAGCCTGTTGAAGTCATACCTTCGACAACTAAAAATATTACCCCAAAAGAAATTAAAAAAACGCCTAGTAAAAAAATGAGTTTCAAAGAGCAAAAAGAACTGGTGGAGTTACCGAAAGCTATTGAGAAACTTGAAGCAATGCAACACGAATTGCAAAGTCTTATTGCTGATCCAGCGTTTTACCAAAAGAGCGCGGAGACTGTGGCTGAGACTATTGCAAAACTAAAACAATTAGAATCTGATTTAGGTAAAAAATATCTTCGCTGGGAAGAGCTTGAAGCAAAAATATAATCTGGCGGATTTTAATTAGAAGTGCG
>DHXK01000022.1:0-9161 GCA_002413665.1 Legionellales bacterium UBA5158
GTGACATTTCTACTTTGCTAAGAAGGTGACATTTCTAAATTGCTTTGACAGTGAAAAAGAAATGAAGAAAGTTGAAAGCAGTTGAGTTACTCAGACCGCAACGCAATAATCGGATCCAAACGTGACGCCAGTAAGCAAACCGCTGGAAACTGGTCTATCTGGGAGTGGATTTTCTCTAAGTAAAAAGGTCGCTGCATACTATTTACCATGAAAACGTGAACCTACAGGCATGTTTTCGTGGACAGTTGATGTTCGAATCTAACCTCAATCTGGGCGCAAGAAAGACAAGTTATTGTTACACAGGCCCTAATTCATTGCCCAACAAGGCATGAACATAATTTTTTTATCATTATCAATGACAAATTCACCGCGATAAATATAATACCCCCATTGTGCTTTAGGTTCATTTTGTAAAAATTTTTGCAAACTACGAATTTTTTTAGAATCCGGTACGAGTCCATAGGTTACTTCAAATGGAAAAACATAAGGTTTTTTTACAACAACAAAATCTACCTCTATCCCAGTTGACGTTCGCCAATAATTTATGTGTTGCCTAAAACTAGAACGTTCACACCAAATATAAAGTTCATTCAAAAACCAATTTTCTAAGCGATGACCTATCGTGCCAGTTTTTTCTAAAATCTTAATATCAGCTATACCTGTTAATAGACTGATTAAACCATTATTTAATAAATAGCCTTTTGGTGACTTGACTAAACGTTTTAACGAACTATTAATGTAGGGATAAACATCTTTATAAAGCAAAGTAGCTTCTACATAGCCACGATATTTTTTAAGTGTATCGCGAGTACAACCTAAAGCCGAAGTGATACGAAGCTCGTCACGAATAGAGCCAGTTTGTTCAGCAAAAATATCTAACATATTTCGATATAAGTTTATGTCGGTTATTGTTTCAATAGCACGAACATCTTTTTCCAAATAGGTTTGTAAATAATTATTTAAATAACTTATTTTTTCGTTAGAAGTTGGAAGCTGAAGTAACTCGGGAAACCCTCCCCAAATTAATAATTCTGCAAGTTGATTTTCAAGAATTGGTTTAAAGGGTTTTAATTGATTGATGTACTCAGTAATTGAAGTGCTAGGATCAGTATCAACTAGCTTATCAAATAATGACGTTAGAGGAATTTGTTCTTGCAGTAAAGTGGCTTCGCGTAAATTAAATTCTTGCAAATGAAATAGCTCTATTCTGCCTGCTAGAGATTCTGCACTTAATTTATGTAAACTTAAAACTGCAGAGCCCGACAGAATAAATTTAATTTTGTCTTTCCCTTTGAAATTATCGTATATAGTTTTAACCTGATCGAAAATTGCAGGCGATTTTTGAGCTTCGTCTATGACTACCCAGATTTTTACCTCTAGTCCTATAAGTTGCTTTGCATGTTCTTGAATTAAACGCTCTAATTGATTATTTTCAACTTGTACTCTGTCAGGCATTTTATCCATGTTTAAAAATACCCACTTAAGATGAGGATGTTGCAGAGCATAATTTTGAATAAAATATGATTTACCAACACGGCGTGGCCCAATTATTGCTGTAACAAATTGATTGTTAAATGAATTGATAATATTTTGCCCATTCATGCGCTGTTGATACATTTTTTCTGACCTCTAATAAGGTAATTTATCTTTGTAATTCTACCTTCTTTGGGGTAGTATTACAATGTATTGACACCCATGTGGCCCCATATTTTCTAAATTTTGCCAATACCTTATATTTGTGGCATCTTTGTTTTGCAATAACTAAACTTATAATTTACAAGAATTTAAGGAGTATAAATGAAAAAAATATTTGTTCTTTGTGTCAGTTTTTTGATGTTCAGCCATCTGACTTATGCAGAAGTGAATACGATTAGAACCTGTAGTTTAAGTGAGTGGTGTTCGCTACCTAGGCCAGCTGATGTGGCTTACTTCCCCGTGGATCAATTAACAGGCGATTCCTACACTTGCACAATTACGACAGATAAAAAAATAACAGAAGGTTGGTTGTCATTATCAATGGAAGGAACTGATGGTTTTAACTTCCCTATCGAGACTTGCACATTACAAGCCAATACTGCTGGCGCAGCATGCAGAGTTGAAGGTAGCTTCAATGGCTTAACTGGAAAACTTAAAATTAGACGTTGGCCAGATAGTTCACCTTATGTCGGTAAAAGTTATGTGATGTGTGAAAAAACTTAATACCATGCTATGACCCCGTCATATTAAGGGTGCTTTTTTAGATAATAAGGTCACGCAGGCAGAGCTTGTCTGCTAGCAGAGTTGTATTACTCCGACCTCAACGCAACAATCGGGTCTAAACGTGAGGCTTGATAAGCAGGATAAAATCCAAAGAAAATTCCAATCGCTACCGACACGCTGAAGCCTATTACCGGTGGCCAAAAAAATAATATAAATTCCCAATGCCAAGCTAAGGCAATCATATAGGCAATGATCATGCCAATCAAAACTCCCAATGTTCCACCTAATAACGAAAGCATCACGGCTTCAACTAAAAACAAATAACGAATATCTTTTCGTTTAGCACCCACCGCTAAACGAATACCTATCTCTCGGCGACGCTCAACCACTGACACTAACATAATATTCATCACACCTATGCCGCCTACTAAGAGCGACACGCTGGCTATGAGACCTAGAAAGATAGTTAAAATTTTACTTTGCTTGCCCATGCTAGAAATTAATTCTTTAGCACTACGAAAAAATAAATGTTTATTCGGAGCGTACCGTTTTACATATCCGGTTATATTAGCATTTAATTTTTCAATATCAGCATTAGGAGACAGCTGTAAAATAATATTATTGATGGTTGCATACTGACTTAATGTTGATGAAGCCAAGATTGGAATTAATACGGCAGTATCGATATTAGCATAAACAAAACTATTTTCTGGCCAAGCATCTGCAATGCCAATGACAGTAAAAAAATTTTGTCCTATCTGTATTTGCTTGCCCAACGGATTCTCAAAGGAAAGTTTTTTCATGTCGTCATAAAGACGATGTCCAATTACACAAAAAAGCGCATGATTATCAAATACAGAAATCATACGCCCTTGTGAAATATGAATATGAACTACCTGAGAAAATTTTTCAGTGACGCCTAGTATACTGCCTGTCAGTGCATGACCATTATATTGGATAGGATTATATAATTGGGTGTAAGGTGCGACAGCTACAATATTTTTATCTGCAGTATCAACGGACATCACTTGCGGTAATGATAAATTAGCTTGGGGATGTAAGCCATGTTCTTCACTAGAGCTATCATTTATTGTGACTGATAATAAATTTGTACCCAATGTTTTAAATTGTTTGAGTGCTTCATTAGTCGCGAGCTCTCCCCCTGACACCATAGCAACAACTGAAGCAGTTCCTACTAATATTCCAAGTAATGCCAACGTTGAGCGCAGCTTTGCAGAAGATAAATTTAAAAAAGCTTCTTTCATGTGTGCCAATATATTCATGAGCGCTATCCTTCAACAACATTACCATCGTGTAGTGTGACTACGCGCGGACAATGATGGCTGATTTTATTATCATGAGTGATGACGACGATGGTTCGATTTTCTTGTTGATTTAAATCGATGAATAATTGCATAACATCATGGCTGGTTTTTGAGTCTAGTGAACCAGTAGGTTCGTCAGCGAGTATCACTTCTGCGTCACCTACTAAGGCGCGTGCGATGGCGACTCGTTGTTGTTGACCGCCCGATAATTGATTAGGCTTATGATCAACAAATTTTTGCATATTGACTTTGCTTAACATATCTAAAGATTTTTGCTTAGCTGTATCGGTAGGTGTGCCTCGGTACAGTAAAGGCAGCATGACATTCTGTAATGCATTAAGTCGTGGTAATAAGAAAAAAGATTGGAATACAAAACCAATTTTTTTATTTCTTATTGTTGCTAACTCTGCATCTTCTAAATGGGAAACGTCACGGCCAGAAAATAAATATTTTCCTGTCGTGCAATGATCTAAAAAACCTAAAACATTCATCAATGTTGACTTTCCAGAACCTGATGCGCCAACTATAGCAATCATCTCCCCACGTTCTAGAGTAAAATTTAAATTTTTTAAAGCAACATATTCTCCAGCATTTGTGCGATAAACTTTTGTAATGTTTTCTAATTTAAGCAGGGACGACAATTTTATCACCTATCTTCAAATTATTTAAAATGACAACGGAGTCAGATGTTGTTTTTCCTGTTTTTACAGCTATTTCATTAAACTTTTTCGTCTTCGGATCTTGAATCTTAATGTATGCAACGCCTTTTTTTTCGGCTACAGAAGATAGGGGGGCTGTAACTTGCGCAGGTTCTTCTACGTTGACTTCGACTTTTGCACTCATACCAATATGGATGACGGCTTGCTCTTTCAGAGTCAGTGTTGGAACATTTACCTGGGCTGAAAAATTGGGGATACCATTTTGATTAAGTTGTGCTTGATGATCGACACCTGCAATGGTGCCAATTAACACAAAATCAGGAAATGCAGAGCCAGTTACGCTGACGCGTTGTCCAACTTTTAATTGGTTAATATCAAATTCATTTACATTAATGCGAATGCTAAAGCCATGCTCATCACCCACTAAAGCTAGCACGTCACCTTGTTTAATTTGATCACCTTTCCCTAATTTTTTATCGCTGCTACCATCTACTTTTGTGGGTAATAAAGCCATGCCAGCACTAGGTGAAACAATTTGTAATTTCTGTGTATCTGCTTGCAGATGGAGAGCGGCGGTTATTTTATCAATATCAGAAATACTTAATTCAAAAAAATTGAAATTTTTAATATTGAGCTGTTTTAGTAATCTTGACAATACTTCTTTAGCTTGCAGCATGGTGAGCTGAGCATTATAAAAATTAGTTTGACGCATTTTTAAATCATCATCTGAGATCAATTCATTTTTACGTAGAAATTGGCCTTCTTTTAATTGCGTATTATTAGTATCAAATTCATTTTTGCTTTTAATATATTCCATCAATCCAGATTTATAATCAGTTTGAAATTTCTCAGAGTTGATGGTAAATAATAATTGTCCTGCTTGAACATGGTCGCCGTAATTAAATTTCATGTCTTCTACTACGCCTTCAGCAGGTGTTGTGATGACGATAGATTTCAAAGGTTGAATAATTCCGGAATAAAATAGAGTGGTAGTTGTAGGTTGTGAAGTGACGGTCATAATGCGTGATGAATCATTAGATTTTTTTTCACTACCATGACAAGCCCATAAACATGTGCAAGCTATTGCGATTACGACTGCTATTTTATTTTTCATAAATCCTCACGCTAAGCGTACTTTGATATTCCATGTTTCTAATGTTGTTCCCGCGAGTAAATCTAAATTTACTAACGCTGATAAATAGTTTAATTGTGCTGAAATTAATGCTTGCTGATTCAAATTTAATTGCTGACGTACAGACTGCAATTCAATACTATTAATTAAACCATACAGATATTTTTTATTACTAAGCTGATATGTTTTTTGTTGTAAAGACGCTGCATTCTTAGCAAATTTAAGTGCGCGTTCAGCGCTTCCTACGGAATTCCAACCATTGATAGCATTAGTTTCTTTGCTCCACCTTTCTTGTTTCAAAGCAAGGCTTGCTTCACGCAAAGCAATCTTGGCATCTAGGACGCCTTGTTTTGCGAGCTGGTTATCCAAGGGAATATTAATACTTAACGTTGCACCTCTTGCTTCGTTAGAACCGTTAAATAATCCCGTTATGCCACCATACTTTCCCTGGCTAAGGCCAGCACTGGTCCCTGCATTTAAGGTTAAATTTAAATCCGGGCGAGTGTTATCTTCTGCCAAAGCTACATTACGTTTCGTTGAGCCTTCTAACGTGATTTGATCTGTTTGATATTGAATGTCATTTATCAACACCCGTTGCTGAGTGTCGACTAAAGATGAGATGTGATATTTATGCGTCAGTGCAAGCACATCTAAATTAGTTATTATCATGTTTGTTTTTGGATCGACGCCGATTGCTTCTAATAAAGCAAAGCGTGCTTGTTGAGAATTATTTTTGTCATTTTCTAATGTAGTTTCCGCACTTGCAACATCGGCTTCTACGGTCACTAATTCGTTCCCAGCTTTGTGTCCTGCTTTGATAAATAGTTTGGTCTGTGTCACAGATGTTTCTGCGCGCTGCAATGCTTGTTTGTCTAACATTACGGTATTTTCTGCGGAGACCGCATTGAGGTAAGCAATGATCACGCCAGTCACAGTATTACGTAATGTTCCTTCAATGTTTAAACGACTAATGTGTTCACTGTCTTTTGCATTTTCTAAAGCTGCTTCAACTATGGGTCTCCCAAAACCGCGCATCAGTGGTTGTACAATTTCTAAAGATAAGCCCGGATTAAAATGATGTGAAAATGTATTAACAGAAGTAAGGGTTGCTTGTGTTCCTATGGGGGAAAGCCATTTTACTTCAGGTTGAATCAAAGGATTTTTTGTAGTTTGTACTACATTGTTGATTACGCTTTTATTAACGCCAACCGATGCAACAAAAGAATAATGCGGAGTGAATTGCCATTCTTGAATATGGAGAGAAAATTTTTCTTCTACATGATTGAGTTGAGCAATTTCAACATTGGGATTTTCGCGCACAGCTAATAAAATAGCTTCTTGCAAAGAAAGCGTGATCGGAGAATCTTCTGATTCAGCTTTTGCAATAATACTATTGAATAAAATAATGCATAAAAATATAAATCGAAACATGGGTCACAGTTTTTTTATTGAAATAAATACGAACACGCAGTATGCCCAATATTCATACAAGAGTAAAGTATCTAGTTGAAATCTTGATCAATATGCGCGCACGCATTCTGCGACATACTCTCGATTAATCAGAACTTTTCTTTCGTGTCTATTTATTGCTAAATCAATCAGATGAGAGAGTAATGTAGAATAAGGCACTCCGGATGCAGCCATTAATTTAGGATACATGCTGATTTGAGTAAAACCTGGCAGAGAGTTGATTTCGTTAAAGTAAATACGATTAGTTCCGCGTTCCAAAAACAAATCTACGCGAGCCATTCCTTCACATTCTAAAGCGGAAAATATTGCTTTAACCGTTGTTTGAATCTCAGCAGCTACCTGCTTAGGTAAAAGAGCAGGGATGACTAATGCTGCCCCTTCTTCATCTAAATATTTAGCGGCGTAAGAATAAAATTCATGTTCATTTTGCGGCTTAATTTCGCCAATGACGCTGATAATCGGGTCTGAGCCATAGTCTAGTGATTCAAGTGCTGAGACTTCAATTTCTTGAGCATCAATTCCTTGCTCGACTAACACTTTAGTATCATATAAAAATGCATTTTCAATCGCACCGACGAGGTTTTTCGCATGTTTTACCTTATGAACACCTATGCTCGAACCTGTATTGGCAGGTTTAACAAACACGGGATAAGTTAATTGCTCTTCAACTAAAGCACATATTTGAGCGGCATTTTTAGCCCACTGACCGCGCTTAAAAGATAGGTAAGGTGCTACTAATAAACCTGCTCCCTTAACAAGCCGCTTAGCAACGTCTTTATCCATTCCAACGGCTGAGGCTAATACGCCACAACCTACATAAGGAACATTGGCAAGCTCAAGCAATCCTTGAACTGTTCCGTCTTCACATAAGGGACCATGTATAGCGGGAAAAACAACATCAAATAAAGAGCCGGTGTTATTTAAATGAGAAATTAATGCAGAGGGAGTCGGTAATACGGTCTGTTTGCCAATAAGATCTGGGGAAAACAGCATACGTTCTGCATCTTGATGTAATTGTAGGGTGGAGGATTGATTCAGTTGATGAGCATTATCATCACCTAAATACCAAGTACCCTGTTTATCTATTCCTATAGGCACTACTTCAAATCGAGATCTATCTAGATTTTGAATAACGTTTGCGGCGGATAGCAATGAAACTTCATGTTCGCTAGAGCGACCGCCGTACAATACTGCTACACGAATTTTTTTAGTTTGATTCATTCAAGCACCACAATAGTCATTTGGTTGATGGCTGGTATTATAGAGAACAAGTAGGAGTTTGTGTACTTTTTTTACTATTTTTTAGCCTCTAAATATATAAGATGGCGCTCTAACGATATTAGGAGACTTAAAGGGATCATCGTTTTTTTGTGGGTTGACTACCACGCCATCATTTGAAGGAGCTGTCATTTTTTTTGCTGGAGTTGTACCCTGACTTGCGCAACCAAACAAGTTAAAAAAAGCAAATAAAGTGCACGCCAAAAGTATTTCTTTCATATTTTTCAGTCTCATATCAAAAAAAATAGGATTTGAGAATAGCAAAATGTGCAATATTAAGCAAAAGTAATTAATCTACACATAGAGACAACAAAAGGACTCAAACTTGACAAAATAGCTCATCATGAGTAAGATTGGTCCAGCTTAAGATTCCTCTAGATCTGACAATTGCCGCAATGGCCCTCGATGTATTTAACTATATTTAATCTTTTTTAATAACTGTGAAGAACATAACTTATGCGATCAAAATATTTATTAGCGTTACTTCTTGCCCTTTTAGGTACTGCAGGCTGGGGACCTTTCTCATCCTTGTTTGGAGAGAGCAATCCAATACTCACAAGCACAAATTCATCTGACTGGATAGGTCAGGAAGCTAGAAATATTAACTCACAAGCCGGTAATATTGACCCAGCCGTGTTAAAGCTGAGTCTAAATGCTTACTTGAATGCTAGACATAAAGGCTTAGACAGCAAGCAGGTGTTAACTATTATTGATTATTCTAAACCTTCATATGAGCGTCGGTTATGGGTAGTAGACCTAAAAAGCGGCAAAGTTTTATTCAATACTTGGGTATCCCATGGTAAAAACAGCGGCCAATTAATGGCAACTTCTTTTTCTAACCAGCCTGGCAGTTTAAAATCTAGCATCGGTGTATTTCAAACGGATGAGCCTTACATGGGTGGTAAAGGTATTTCTCTTCGTTTATCTGGTTTAGAGCATGGAATTAATGACAATGCCTACAATCGTGATATTGTTGTACATGGTGCTTGGTATGTTAATTCTCAAGTTGCTCTGAACCATGGGCAAATTGGACGTAGCTGGGGTTGCCCTGCAGTCAGTCCAGAATTGGCTAAGCCGCTGATTAACACTATTAAGAAT
>DHXK01000022.1:9321-10798 GCA_002413665.1 Legionellales bacterium UBA5158
CACTATTAAGAATAATACTTTGGTCGTGGTATACTATCCTGATCAAAAATGGCTTAAAAACTCTACCTTTTTAGCGACTAGTTAAGGACGACTTTTAATATGACGAAACATTCTAGACTGGCTCGTTCTGCGGGCTTACTAGTTATTATATTTTTCACTAAATGTGCGTTTGCTAGAACATATGCATTACCTTCAAATGGTGATGCGTTGATCGGTAAGTCTGAATACATCACCACTTCTTCAGGCGAGACTCTCATCAATATTGCTCAACGGTTTGATGTGGGCTTGAATGGAATTGTGGATGCTAATCTCAGTATTAATCCCGCCCAACCCTTGCCTCACGGCATAAGAATACATATCCCTACTGCTTTTTTAATACCTGCGCAAAAACAGAAAGGCATCATTATCAATTTGCCGGAAATGCGTATGTATTATTTTCCTACTAACAGTCACGGGATAGTCATGACGTATCCTATTGGAATTGGTCGTGTGGGTAAGACTATTCCTATTGCTAACACAGCAGTGCTTGGTAAGAGGATGAATCCTACCTGGACAGCACCCAAAGATATTCGTGAATTCAATGAACAACAAGGTATTACGCTACCTATTACTATGCCTGCTGGGCCTGATAATCCTTTGGGACCGTATGCTATCTATCTGAAAATACCTACTTATTTAATTCATAGTACAATAATTCCAGAAAGTGTAGGTAAACGTGCAAGCTTTGGTTGCATACGTATGCATGAGGAGGACATTAAAGATTTCTATCCTCTAGTGACATCTGGCACCCCTGTTTCGATAGTTAATTTACCTAGCAAAACAGGCTGGAAGGGCAACAGTCTCTTTCTTGAAAACCATGATGCGTTACAAGAACATCCTGATGAAGGCTATAATGGCATGGTCAATGCCTTATATCATGCTGGTCGCGGTCGTGCGACCTTAGTGGATTGGCAGTTGGTGTCTTTCCTAGCAGAAGATCATGATGGTTTACCGCATGAGGTGGGTTTTAAAGTTAATTAATTTTTATCGATTAATTTCTGGTGGGACCCTCCTAAAGAACTATTCGTTTGCAACCAGGTAGTCTATATTTTAATCTTCCCTTAATGAAATGATGATACTTTACGCAAACTAAAGTATTATTGAGGGGAAGATTGAATGCAAATGAGATCTTATTAAAAAACCCCCTGTTACTCATTGAACTTCCCAAGAGCCAGAACTATTCAGGCATAGTTCCTGGGGTAGTCATTTCAAGAATTTTTATTATGATTTGTAGAGGATGAAATATTGGATTCCAGAACTTTAGCTGTTTCTCTCATAGATGAACTAGATTCCAGCATCAATACTCAGTCATCATTGAGCGAATCAGTTAATAGACCAGATGACAGTGTCTATGATATTTCATCTCGTTCAATGTTAGCGGAAGATCTTCCAACGCAAGATGAAGCTAAAGGCTGTTTGGCAAGATATAAACCCAGCC
>DHXK01000022.1:11012-12814 GCA_002413665.1 Legionellales bacterium UBA5158
TTGGCAAGATATAAACCCAGCCTCTGGAATGCTGCAGGTGGAATGACGGGTACCTTTGTTTGGATGTTATTTTATTACGTGTTTGTAGAACTCAAAAAAAATGTAGAAATTCCTGAAGTGCCTCGTTACCTTCTTTATGTGGTTAATTCAATATTGCAGGGAATATTTGCTAACCTTGCAGCAAAACCTTTTATAAAAAGAGCTTGTATTGCTGAAGGTGATACTGAGGAGGAAGCAGAAAAAGCTTCTTCAAAATATGCAAAAATATATATTCCAGTCGATGCTCAATTTGAAGTAAATTTAGATTTGTCTATTGCGTTTGCACACATGATAGAAACAGGGATATTCACTTTTCATCAAGAAGATGAGCCAGTATTTTCTTCAACTGAGATTGCCTTGATGGCTGCAATGACTATATCGCTAACGTGTTCAGCCCATTTTTTCATGAGTAAATATCTTCAAAATGAAACAAGCTATATGGAGTCCGTCTTCAAGATATTTCTTTTGACGATGGCATTTTATTCTACTGATTATATTTTTGATGTTGATTTTAATCCCGAAGTGAGTGCATTAACAAAGACATTACCCCATCTTGTAGGTTCATTAGCTATGATGGGAGTGAGCTATGTTTTAGTGGATATGTTGGCGGAAAAAGTTATTGCTGTAAAAAATAAATGTTTTCCTGCTACGTTAGACATTGAAGAAATAGATGATCTAGAAAAAAATGTTGTTAAAACGAATTCTGTTAATGGGTTGTCAGGAACATTGGGAGCACCCTTGCTTTCATCGTTGCAGCAGCAATCTGTTAGTGACGATGAAGCTCAAGAGCGACCTCTTCGCGAAAGTTGTTGTCATAAATTTTTTAGTTTTTTCCGAAGTGGAAGAGCGATTCCGCTAAAGAATGATGTGAAGGTTGATTCTGCTGTTGCATCTTTGGGGCGTTGATTTTCAGGTTTAGAAGGAGAAGTGAAGCTGTCATGGCTTTATGCACCCACACTAAATCGCTGACCATCTTCTAATCGCATTGCAGTTAAGCTATAACCCCAAACACAACCTGTATCCAATGCAAATGCATGAGGCATATTTGTCACGCCGCTCAATGCTGCCCAATGCCCAAATAAAATATTAACATTAACCGTTTTACGATTAGGAATTTTAAACCACGGGAAAAAATTGGCAGGAGAATTTTCTAATTTACCTTTATTTTCTAATTCTAAATGACCATCAAGATTGCAATATCGCATACGCGTAAAATAGTTTGTAATGCATCTTAATCTATCGAAGCCTTGCAAATTGTCATCCCATAAATTCGGCTCGTTGCCATACATGTTTAGAAAAAAATTTTTCGCTTCATTGCTTTTTAAAACAGCTTCAATTTCTTTCGATAATATAAGCGCTTTTTCTAATGACCACATGGGAGCAACACCCGCATGTACTAATGCAAATTTATTTTTGTCATCATAATAAAAAAGTGGTTGTTGTATTAACCAAGAAATAAGTTCTTCTCGATCGGGCGCTTCTAAAATGTCAGCAAAAGTATCTTCTCGTAAAATAGGATGAGCATCCAATGCTACCGCTAGCAAGTGTAAATCATGATTGCCTAGGACGATACGATGTTGATTTCCTAGTTGTTTAATAAAGCGTAAGGTTTCCAATGAATGTAAACCACGATTCACTAAATCACCTGTAAACCACAGCACGTCTTTCTTATTATTAAATGAAATAGAGCTAAGTAATTTTTCTAATGCTAAAAAGCATCCCTGGATATCGCCGATAGCATAAGTCGACATTATGTATTGCTC
>DHXK01000258.1:0-4505 GCA_002413665.1 Legionellales bacterium UBA5158
CCTCACCTTCGTATTTTTTCTCGCAGCCTGCCTAGAATTCTTGAGGACTCTACTGCTATCAAACCACCGCATCGTTATCGATCAACTTCACCTTAGACTTATTGGCAAAAACTAAGTGAATGGCTATACTCTTTGTGCTCGATGAGCGAGTCTAGAATTTTCCACATTTTATCCACAGAAGACACACAAGTTGTTCTCTTGCTTTCACTGAAAATATACTCTATCTTGTATTCGCAGGGAGAAAAAAGTCTATATATTGTGGTTTAGCAAAAACTCGTTAATATCCTGAGAGTTGCTAAAATCTGCCCTCAAACATTAAGAAAAATAAGTCTATTCTATAAACAATTCTATAAATAACGCTCTGGAGGATCCATGAGTACTGAAAATCTTGCACTACGCCAACCCGCGGCGACCCAACCTTTACAGGCCGCCAATGCAGATATCAATGTGACTGCACCAGGCCATTTAAAAGTTATTCGACGTAATGGAACAGTCACTCCATACGACGGCAACAAAATTGCCATTGCCATGACTAAAGCTTTTCTGGCCGTAGAAGGTTTGAATGCATCAGGTTCTTCACGTGTGCATGAAACTGTAAAACATCTTTTACAAACGATTTCTGATACCTTTGCACGTCGCATGCCTGCGGGCGGCATCATTCACATTGAAGATATTCAAGACCAGGTCGAATTAACACTAATGCGGGAAGGCGAACACAAAGTCGCACGCTCTTATGTTCTATATCGTGAAGAAAGACGCAAAGCCCGCAGCGAGCAAAAAACCGCTGAAGAAACCACACTCAATCAATTATACGTCACCCTAAATAACGGTGAAGTAGCCCCCCTAAATCTTGATCGTATGATGCAAGTTGTTAACAGCGCATGCCAGGATTTAAGTGATGTCTCTGCAAACTCAATTATTGAAGACACCCAGCGTAATCTATTTGATAAAGTACCGGTAAGAGAAGTCAGTAACGCTTTAATCATGTCTGCTCGTGCTCTCATCGAAAAAGAGCCTAATTACAGTTATGTGGCAGCTCGCTTATTGGCAGATGATTTACGCGGCGAAGCATTAAGTTTTTTAAATATCCAGGAAACAGCGACACACGAAGAAATGAAACATCTTTATTATTCGTATCTCACTGCTTATCTAGATCGGGGTATCGAATTAGAATTAATTGCTCCAAAGCTAAAAGAATATGACCTTAAAAAAATTAGCGCAGCCATTAAACCAGAACGTGATTTACAATTTACTTATTTAGGTTTGCAAACATTATACGATCGCTACTTTATTCATAGTCACGGTACACGCTTTGAATTACCACAAGCATTTTTTATGCGAGTTGCAATGGGCTTAGCTTGTGAAGAAAAAAATAAAGAAGATCGTGCCATTGAATTTTATAATTTATTATCTTCATTTGATTTTATGAGTTCCACACCTACACTCTTTAATTCAGGCACTTTACGTCCACAATTATCGAGCTGTTACTTAACTACCATTCCTGATAATTTAGAGGGAATCTTTGCAGCCATAAAAGATAACGCCTTGTTGTCAAAATATGCGGGTGGTTTAGGAAATGACTGGACTAGCGTACGTGCAATGGGCGCACCTATCAAAGGAACCAACGGAAAATCATTAGGCGTAGTACCTTTCTTAAGTGTTGCAAATGCTACTGCAGTTGCAGTGAATCAAGGTGGGAAACGAAAAGGTGCTGTGTGTGGTTATCTTGAAACATGGCATAAAGATATTGAAGAATTTTTAGAACTACGTAAAAACACCGGCGACGAACGCCGTCGCACACATGACATGAACACCGCAAACTGGATTCCTGATTTGTTTATGCAGCGTGTCATTGAAGAAAAAGATTGGACATTGTTTTCTCCTAATGAAGTGCCTGACTTACATGATCTGTATGGCAAAGAATTCGAAACAGCTTACACAGCTTATGAAGCACAAGCCGAGAAAGGTGAAATTTCCACCGCAAAAAAAATTCCTGCACTCAGCCTGTGGCGCAAAATGTTGGGGATGTTATTTGAAACAGGTCATCCATGGGTAACCTTCAAAGATCCTTGCAATCTGCGTTCACCTCAACAACATGTGGGAGTAGTTCATAGCTCCAATCTGTGCACAGAAATCACATTGAACACATCCTTAGATGAAATTGCAGTGTGTAATTTAGGTAGCATTAATCTCACTAAACACTTAACCGAAAATGGTTTGGATAAAGAAAAATTACGTCGCACGATTAATACTGCAATTCGTATGTTAGATAATGTCATTGACATTAATTATTACTCTGTACCACAAGCACGTAATTCCAATCTCAAGCATAGACCTATTGGTATGGGTATCATGGCATTTCAAGATGCACTCTATAAATTAGGCATTTCTTATACCTCACAAGAAGCTATTAATTTTGCTGATAATTCCATGGAGCTCATTAGTTATTATGCCATTGAAGCTTCCACTAACCTGGCAGAAGAAAGAGGCAGTTATTCATCTTTCGAAGGTTCCTTATGGAGCCAAGGTATTTTGCCAATTGATTCTATCGATATCTTAAAACGTCATCGCGGCGAATATTTAGAACAAGATCGCAGTAGCACTATGGACTGGGGTACCTTACGTGAACGCGTTAAAAAAGTGGGCATGCGTAATTCTAACGTTCTGGCTATTGCACCAACTGCTACGATTGCAAATATTTGTGGTGTCTCACAATCCATAGAGCCGACTTATCAAAACTTATTTGTGAAATCGAATCTATCGGGTGAATTTACTGTCATCAATCCTTACTTAGTCGCAGACTTGAAAGCTGAGAATATGTGGGATGATGTCATGGTTAACGATCTTAAATATTATAACGGTAGCGTAAATAAAATTACTCGCATACCCGAAGTACTTAAACAACGTTATGCAACAGCGTTTGAGATTGATCCTATGTGGTTAGTCGAAGCTGCATCACGTCGTCAAAAATGGATAGATCAAGGCCAGTCATTAAATCTTTACATGGCTGAACCTTCCGGCAAAAAATTAGATGCTCTTTATCGACATGCTTGGATACGTGGATTAAAAACCACTTATTACTTACGCAGTATGGGCGCAACCAACACGGAAAAATCTACCATTCATGACGGTGCTTTAAATGCAGTACAAAGCGAACCTAAAGCATGTTTGATTGCAGAACCTGATTGCGAAGCTTGCCAATAAAGCCCCCACTACTTCCCTTCTCCCCTTGTGGGAGAAGGTGCCCGTAGGGCGGATGAGGGGCAGGGTTTCAATGAAAACAAAATACAATTTAAATATAAAATGGAGCTACCATGTCTACCACGCTACCCTGGAATGAAACTCCGGAAACAACCCAAAAAAAATCGTCGCAAAAGTTAAGCGATGTCACTCATTCAGCGGGTGGATTGACAGGCTTAGAAGCATTAGAAATGGGTGCAGCACGCATACACGTGGATGATAAAAAAATTATTAATTGTCGTGCCGATTTAAATCAATTGGTACCGTTTAAATATAAATGGGCTTGGCAAAAATATTTAGATGCTTGCGCAAACCATTGGATGCCGAATGAAATTAATATGTCTGCAGACATTGCACTCTGGAAAGATCCTAATGGATTAACAGAAGATGAACGCACTATCATCAAACGTAATTTAGGATTTTTTTCTACTGCTGATTCATTAGTCGCAAATAATTTAGTGCTAGCACTTTATCGTCACATAACTAATCCTGAATGCCGTCAATATTTATTACGCCAAGCATTTGAAGAAGCACTACACACACATGCATATCAACATGTCATTGAAAGCTTAGGGATGGATGAAGCTGAAGTATTTAATATGTATCGTGAAGTTCCCGCAGTTGCACGAAAAGCAGCGTGGTCCCTACCCTATACCCAAAGCTTAGGCGACCCTCACTTTCATACAGGCACAACTGAAAACGATCAACGTTTATTACGTGATCTAATTGCATTCTATGTGATATTTGAAGGCATATTCTTTTATGTAGGTTTTGCTCAAGTACTCTCTATGGGTAGGCGCAATAAAATGATGGGAACCTCAGAACAATTTCAATATATTTTGCGTGATGAGTCTATGCATCTTAATTTTGGTATTGATGTCATCAATCAAATTAAAATTGAAAATCCACACCTCTGGACTGAGTCATTCAAAAAAGAAATTATAGGCATGATACATGAAGGCGTAGAGATGGAATATGACTACGCGATTGATACGATGCCGCGTGGTATTTTAGGTATGAATGCAGAAATGTTTAAAGAGTATTTACATTTCATTGCTAATCGTCGTTGTGTGCAAATTGGATTAGAACAGCAATTTCCTGGTGCGAATAATCCGTTCCCTTGGATGAGTGAAATGATGGATTTAAAAAAGGAAAAAAACTTTTTTGAAACTCGCGTCATTGAATATCAAACAGGTGGAACATTAAGCTGGGAATAGATGATTTTTATAAAAAAACCCGCATAAATGGCGGGCTTTGTTATCTTG
>DHXK01000258.1:4564-10940 GCA_002413665.1 Legionellales bacterium UBA5158
CTCTTCAATCTCACCTTGAAAAGAAATTTTTATATCACGGATGATTTTTATTATGCCCTTTAAAATCAATTTTTTATTCGGCAATAAACTTTTAATTATTTTTTCGGCGCTATGTTGTAGCTTACTAGGCTTTATCGTACTAGTAGGCTGGCATACTAATATACCTGCTTTAATACAGATTAATAATAACCTTCCACCCATGCAATATAATACAGCCTTATTTTTTTTATTAATGGGAATAGGGTTGATTTCATTTTTATATAATACAAAAAAGATCGCCTTAATCATTGGTTTATTTGTATTTACTACAAGCCTTTTAACTTTTTTACAATATGTTTTCCCTATTAATACCGGAATTGATCAGCTGTTTATCAAAGCCTATATCACCACCAATACTTTTTCCCCAGGTCGCATGGCATTGCCATTTACCCCAAACATGGTAGAACGCTTGAATCTTTGGTTGCATCGGCTGATCAAGCACTCTATGAAGCAAAAAACACAGGAAAGAATAAAATTATCATCTGTAAAAATGATTAATATCCTGGGATAATCACATAATTAAACAGAACGACCTAATTCAATCACTCTAAATAAATTTTTAGCTCAATAAATAAAAAGCTTTTTGTCGTTGCCAATTAAAAGTGAATTGAGTGTCTTACCCATCCGATGGCTCTCTTTAATTCAATAAATAAAACCAAGAACTTTTCAATGTCAACCCATTACTCATCTTGCTAAAAATAATCCTCAGGCATAACGATTTTAAATGTATTTTCTAGCTAGGTTTCGCGAAATCCTTTAAGCAAACCTTAATATTTCTAGCCTACACTATCTTTAAGTACTCATAAAAAAGGGGCGTTTCATGGATATGAGACATGCAATCATTTTGCTTGATATTGATAATACGCTTATTAATTTTTCTGCAAGCAGCCCTACCTACAACCTTGTAACCGATAAAGATGAAATAAACATTGCCTGGACTGGCGGCACTCAAAAAATTTGGCTAGATAATATTGAAGTCTTAAAAAAGGCGGCTCTTGAGCAAAATATATACTTGCATTTTGGGGTTTCAACTTATAAACCTGTATACATGTCAGATGAGTATAAAGCAAAAGGCTTTAAAGGAGATTATCTTAGCGCTGCAGTAGTTGAAAATGAAAATTACATAAAGTCAAATGAATTTCAGATTGTACAAGGATTAGGTGTCAACTTAGGTTTAAAAAAAACTATACACCCTGATTTAATATATTATACGAATGGACAGTCTAAAGTTTTTCATTCTTTGCGACCCGCAATAGCACTTATTGAAAAAAATTATTCTGTTCATATAGATCCAAAAGATGCTTATCTTATCGATGATCAAACACCCACTTGCAATGATGTTATCATGCAAGGACATAGTGCTTGCTGCGTGACTAATTTGCATGAACTAAGCATTACAGAACAAAAAGCACGAATTTTTAATTTATTTGAAACTTTATTTTTAAAATTCAACATTCCATTTCCTCTTCAAGCTAATACTTCTTCTATTACTTCAGAAAATAGCATCTATGCTGCAGCCGCGGCTTTAACATTTTTCTACAACAGCATTCAAAGAAGCTCCATTTCAAATACGAGCACTCTTGAGTCTAATGTGATGGATAATAAAGAACTTAATAATGAACCAAAAAGCACTGCAGAAGAATCCTATAAAATGGAACGAGACCCGATCTCCCATAAATTATTTGTTATACCGTTAGACGATGAGACAAAAGAAGAAAAAAGCAACCTCCTTTCTTACCATCCTTAAATTGCGATATATTGCTTAAATAAACCATGCCTGTAACAAACAACAATACTGATACTTGCAGTAACTATAAAAATAACCTGAAGCATTTTATAATGTTTCTTTGTGCTTTCTGATTCTTTCAAAAACCAAACAGATATAATTGCCAATATAATGAGATATGAAATAAAGTCTGTTACATAACGTTGAGCTGCGGCACTCAACATCAATAAAAACATAATTATTGTAACTGGTATTATCCCTAAAAAAATTGAAAAACGTAATAAAGGAAAAACATCTTTATTCTCATTTTTAAAATTTTCACGAATAAGTCCTGGAAGAAATATAATAAATATAACAATAGGAGCTGTCCAAATAATTCCAGCTAAATGCTCTAAAGCATAACCTGGTGACAACTTAATTAAATTATAATGATAATCAAAATAATCACGATAATAAGGTCTAATAAAATAAGAATAAAAGCCATTAGTTATATTTCTAACAATATCTAGAGAAAATAAACCGTTTTTATTCAAAGTACCTAAAAGCATATAATGTTGCCCAAACTCCACTATAGAACCAAAGCGTTTATAATTATATATCCCCAAAAGACCGACTACACATAATGCAGGAGAAAATAATGACATGCTTACCGAATATAATCTGGCACGAGAAACATGCTTCAGAAAATAAATAAATAAACATACAATTAACAATAGGCATACCAAAATAAAGTGCGGTCGCCCTGCCGCTGCCAATGATGAAAACAAACTGAATAAAATTATATTTCTGATTTTTTCACCATCAACTAATATCTTATAAAGAAAATATAATGCGAAACTCATAGCGCAATAAGCAGAGGAAATTGCAACTTCATAAAACACTCCTCTTGCCAATAAAAAGGAAGAGTTATTAGCAAATGCTAATAATAATCCTACTCCAAATATCCAGATTTCCGGCAATCTCGGGAAATATTTTTCCTTAATATTTATCATTAATAAAAACTGCATCATGAAACCCAGTGATAGAAAAAATATAACTGCCAAGGATTCCGATGGGTAATAGTTTGTTAGCAATTTAACAGGAATAAAAAATGACACAGCTGCCAGTGGGCCAAAATACATATAGAATTTATTATGATACAAACTTAAATCGTTATTAGCATAATAAATATAAGAATAGCCACTAGGCGCACGCCATATGTAGCCTCTGTAACGTTGGTTTTGAATTGCATTATAGGGATCAGGTAAATCGAGGAGTTCTTGTTTAGGAACTGTAGATAAGGATAATTGTTTTTTCAAAAATCCTTCACTCAACATCTGATAATAACTATCAGCAGTTTTACTAAATTGTAAGGGGTATAAAAATTTCACTCCAGGAGGCGCATCTAGCTTTATCGGAGGAATTGTAATTTCTGCGAATAATACATAACTTAAAATAACACTTAACACTAAAATTAAGCGTGCAAATATTTTTATCATCCTTGATAACCCTATCATGACTTCAATGGGAAGGAACTTTAATCTTTTTGCTTTTTGGCAGAGAAGTCGTTTAATATCCTGAAAATTCCAATAACACTAATAATAATCCATGCAATTTCAATTAAGACGGATGATAAATTCCAGTGGAAATAAAGTGAAAACAAGATGAGCCAGGAACTAAAGAAATTAAAAGTTTGATATATCAGACTATCAGATGACCAGCGACCCATACTCAATAATAAAAAAGCCAGTAACAACATAACTACGCCAGCTATACCCACTAAATCCGAAATATGTAACCATTGTTCATGCATCAAAAACCACCTAACTTATAAAATAAGCGCCTATTCTTCCATGTAGCTATCAAATTATCCAGATAAACCCGCTTTTTCTTGATCTAGGTAATTTAATGCTGCCTGCATAACCTCAATGCCTGCACCACTTTTATGGGCATTTTCACTTAAATAACGACGCCATAACTTAGCCCCAAATTGTCCCTGAAATAAGCCTAAAATATGTCTAGTCATACTGGACAACTTAACGTTCTGAATGAGCTGAGCTTGCAAATATGGAATAAATTGTTCAATGACAGCATATCGAGTTGCTACATCTTCTGTAGTGGAATAATATTTTTTTTCTATTTCAGCTAAAAAATATGGATTTGTATAAGCTTCGCGACCTATCATCACGCCATCTACAAAGGGTAGATTTTGATCAATCTGTTCCATCGTTTTTAACCCTCCGTTTAGTATTATGCTGACATCAGGAAAATCTTTTTTGATTTGATGGACCACATCATACCGCAGGGGAGGAATTTCACGATTTTGTTTTGGACTTAAGCCATTTAGCCAAGCTTTACGCGCGTGCACAATAAAAACATTGCAACCTGCGGCATGAATGGTACTAATAAAGTTTACCAACTGTTCATAAGAATCTTGATGATCTATACCGATCCGGCATTTAATGGTGACAGGAATATGTACTGCTGCCTTCATCGCTACTACGCAATCTGCCACTAACGAAGGCTCTAGCATTAAGCAAGCCCCAAAACGACCGGCTTTAACCCTATCACTAGGACAACCTACATTAAGATTGATTTCATCATAGCCTTTGTCTTGACCCATTTTTGCACATAGGGCAAGAGCCGCCGGGTCACTGCCACCCAATTGTAATGCGACAGGATGCTCCGATGGGTTGAACTCTAAAAAACGTTGAGAATCGCCATAAATCAGCGCTCCAGTGGTTACCATTTCAGTATAGAGTAAAATATGAGGCGAGATTAGACGTAAGAAATAGCGATCATGTCTATCTGTCCAGTCCATCATGGGGGCTATAGAAAAGCGGCGATCTAGCATAGAGGAGCATCATTAATAATAATTAAGAGTTATTTTAAAACAATATAACTTAAGTTAATAGCATAAAATTTTCCACCATGACTTCCATGTATCTCTTTTAACATCATGCCTACTAACCTCTGAGCATGATGATCGCCTTCATTCTCATCGCGTCAAAATGATCTATAAAATTCTTCAATGTTACAGCCATATCATAGTCCCCATCCCAAGTTTTTCACTTCTTAGATGAAGCATGGCACATAAATATAAAATTTCTTACTGGATGACTTTTAAAGAATAATCATAAAATTAGCTGGGTCTGATAAACTATTAGGACAAGCTATGAACTGGCTTTACCGCAGCCCATTGTTTACACCCCGGACATTGCCAATGCAAAGTTTTGCCTGAAAAACCACACGAGACACATTGATATTCTGGCTTATCAGCTAACAATTTACCTGTGAGACCTTGGAGTATAAGCAAATCTTCCTTTGCCCTACCTTCAGCATTTGATAAATATAGATTAATAAATAAGTGCAATCCGGCAATTGATGGATAACGTCTAGTATAATCCGCGACAAAATTAGCTGCAATCTTATCCCCCTTCCATTGACGTATGCGCTCTGAGAGTATCAGCACCACAGGAATTTTGGGATATTCATGCAAAATTTTCATGAGATAGGTGACTAATTTATCTTCTTGATTCAACTTCTCATAACAAGAGGCTAACAAATCAATTGCCTCAGAAAGAAAATCAGGATTTTGATCTTTAATACGCTTTAAGCTACGCAATGCTAATTTATAATCTTCTTTAGCGATCTCGAGTTTCGCTTGCAATAAACTCGCTCGCACACAGTTATTATCAGCTTCCAATGCTTGCCTACAATATTGACTAGCTTGTTCTGTTTGGCCCTTCTGATTTGCTGTTTCTGCCAGCTCACAATAATAATGCGCAATGACATCTTGCATATTACTTTTTGCCGCTACTCCCAATTTAATGGCTGTTGGAATTGCATTTTCCCAAGCTTTTTCTTGCTGATAAATATCGAGCAATGCTCGCAAAGCTTGGACAGAATATTGCTTCAAATTAACAACTTCTAAAAAAATTCGCTCAGCTCTATCTAACACACCCGCACTTAGATAATCTTGGGCTAATTCATACAAGGATTGCTCTCGATAAGCTTTATCTAACTGGGGCCTAGCAATTAAATTTTGATGGATCCGTATAGCTCTATCTACTTCACCGCGACGTCTGAATAATTTACCTACTGCTAAATGAGTTTCTACCGTGCCGCTGTCCACTTCTAACATTTTAATAAAAATATCAACGGCTTTATCTGGCTCTTCATTTAATAAATAATTTAAACCTACTAAATAATCTCGCGGTAAATTCATTTTCTGCAAAACAAATTTATCTGATCGCGATCGATATCCTAGATACCAAGCACACAATAGTGCCACACAGATTAATAAAATCCACTCAAAACCCATTAATGAGCATCCTGCAGGGGAATTGCACGTAAATTTTCTATTTCTTTTTCAGCTAATTTTAAACGTTGGCGTAAACGATAATTTTTAACTTTAATTTTCACGACTAGCCAGCCTCCTATTAAAATTCCTAGCAAAGCTCCCCCAGAAAAAGTAAAGACAAGAACTAATGATAGAGGGAAACTACGGTGGCCTAAATAATAATTTATGACAACAGTGCCCGAATTTAAAATAGCAAAACTCATTCCAAGAATAATTAAAGCTAACAATAAAACATAGCTAATAATACGCACGCTAATACTCCTTTGCCA
>DHXK01000258.1:11041-19940 GCA_002413665.1 Legionellales bacterium UBA5158
CCTTTGCCATGCACTAATGCACTAATTCTAATCGATGTAAAAAAAAACGGTACTAACCATTTCTGACTAGTACCGCTTTGTCTTATCGCAGCCCTGAATAATCAGGGCTAGCTTTTTTGTTACTTATCACCATCTGAGCTATTCATTTTGTCTTTGAATAAGTCACCCAAAGTGGTTTTCAAAGGTGCATCACCAGCTTTATCTTTTTTCTTTGAAGCAGCAGGAGCTGCAGAAGCTTTAGATTTTTTAGCTGGAGCATCTTTTGATTTTATGGAGAGCGAAATGGTGTGGGTCTTGCGATCCGTACCAGTAATTTTCGCTTCAATCATATCACCCACATTCAAACGAGTGCGTGCATCTTCAACTTTTTCGACAGCAATTTCCGCTGCACGTAGAGTCCCAAATACATTCTCAGCTAATTCAATCACAGCACCTTTAGCATCAACTTCTGTGACTTTACCAGACACTGTACTACCTTTTTCATTTTCATTTAGGTAATGAAGAACTGGATCATCAGCAAGCTGTTTTAACCCAAGAGAAATGCGTTCGCGTTCAGCATCTATTGCTAAGATCACTGTATCTAACTCATCACCTTTCTGGAATTTACGCACAGCTTCTTCTGCAGTAGCTTCATTCCAAGAAACATCCGACAAGTGTATAAGACCATCAATGCCACCATCCAATCCAATAAAGATACCAAAATCGGTAATGGATTTGATTTTGCCTGAAATCTTATCGCCTTTCTGATGATGATTAGCAAACTCTTCCCATGGGTTAGGTGTGCATTGCTTCAAGCCCAAGGAGATACGACGACGATCGCTATCAATATCCAGTACTATCACCTCAACTTCTTGGCCTAAGTGAATAACTTTATTAGGATTGATATTTTTATTAGTCCAATCCATTTCTGAAACGTGGACCAAACCTTCAATGCCTTCTTCAATTTCAACGAAACAACCATAATCAGTAATGTTTGTTACTTTACCAGTTAAGCGTTTGCCTATTGGGTAACGATTGCTGATGTCGGACCATGGATCTTCACCCAACTGCTTAAGGCCTAAAGATACACGGGCATTATTACGATCAAATTTGAGAATTTTAACTTTGATTTCATCACCAATAGTGAGGATTTCACTTGGATGTTTGATACGCTTCCATGACATATCAGTGATATGTAACAAGCCATCAATACCACCCAAGTCTATGAATGCGCCATAATCAGTTAAGTTTTTAACGATACCCTTAACTTCATCGCCTTCATGTAAATTTTCGAGTAAAGCTTCACGCTCTACGCTATTTTCAGCTTCCATCACTAAACGACGAGAAACAACAATGTTATTGCGTTTAGCATCAATTTTAATGACTTTAAAGTCGAACTCTTTGCCTTCTAAGGATTCAGGATCACGAACAGGTTTAACATCAACCAAGGAACCTGGCAAAAATGCACGAATTTTATTAATTTCAACAGTGAAACCACCTTTAACTCGGCCTTGAATCACGCCGCGTACGGTTTCTTTTTTATTGTAAGCTTCTTCTAATGTTATCCATGACTCTAAACGTTTTGCGCGTTCACGTGACAAACGAGTTGTTCCAAAACCATCTTCTACAGAATCCAACGCAACTTTAACTTCATCGCCAACTACAACTTCTAGCTCGCCACGTTCGCTATAAAACTGCTCGATAGGAATAATAGATTCAGATTTTAAACCAGCACTGACAACAACATAGTCAGACTCGATTCGGGTTACAGTTCCGGTAATAATTGCACCTGGAACCATAGGACTAATATTTAAACTTTCTTCAAATAACTGCGCAAAGCTTTCGCCCATAGACATAATTTTATTTTCCTAGATTTTTCAAGTGGCTTGAATAAACAAGCTGCTCTCAATAATCTTTATACTGTAGTTGAATGTTAATAAAAATATAAAAACCTACCATTAGGTCTCTATACATACCACGCCGAACTCGGCTTTTTTACCACGAGATTGTCACAAGAATACTCTAGCGGAATCTCATTGGGTTCTTGCACGATTACACACTGTTACTGTGCAATCGAAAATACATTTTTATGCTCTTTTTTTTTATATTCTTCCATGATACGTTCCACCACTTGCTGTATTTCTAAGTGGTCTGTATCAATGCGTATTGCATCAATTGCTGCTTTTAGTGGTGCTACTGCACGCTCTTGGTCACGCTTATCGCGCTCACCCAGCTCTTTTATAAGGTCGCTTAGATTAACATCAATGCCTTTTTCCTTCAACTGGCTAAAACGTCTGCGTGCTCGCTCATCAGCACTGGCAACCAGGAAGATCTTTAAATCTGCGTCGGGGAACACTACTGTCCCCATGTCACGGCCATCAGTCACAAGGCCTGGAGACTCTAAAAAGGCTCTTTGACGGCTCAGTAATGCAGTACGAACCGAGGGCAAAGCTCCTACTTTCGAGGCTGCATTACCCATTTTTTCAGTACGAATATCGTCAGTTACCTCTAGCCCTTCTAACAATACATCTGGCATTCCACCCACTTGCGAAGCTTTAAACTGAACGTCTAGATGTTCAGCCAATACTTGCAAAGCGGGTTCATTTTCTAGCGAAACACCGTGTTTTTGAGCGGCTAATGCTAATACGCGGTAAAGAGCACCACTATCTAAAAGATTCCACCCTAGCTTTTGTGCCACCAACTGACCCACGACACCCTTTCCGGTTCCGCTTGCTCCATCAATGGTAATTACTGGTTCTTTACGCGTCATCCACGCTATCCCCTTGCAGCGTTGCGACTCGCTCTAAACTCACCAACAACTCATCATTTGTTAAATTAATTAAACGTACACCTTGAGTGTTACGGCCAATTAAGGAAATCTCAGACACTGGAACTCGCACCAATGTGCCTTTATTGCTGATTAACATTACCTCATCTTCAGCATGCGCTTGAATTGCACCTATGACTTGGCCGTTACGGTCGTTCACTTGAATTGCAATAACACCTTGACCACCTCGTCCAGTAGAACGATATTCATCTATAGGGGTACGCTTACCATATCCTTTCTCTGTTGCAGTAAGAATGTCACCTTCTGTAGAAACTACAACTAGTGAAATCACAAATTGGCCTTCTTGTAGTTTAACGCCTCTAACGCCTCTAGCTGTTCTACCCATGTGACGAACTGCACTTTCTGTAAAGCGAATAACTTTACCCGCATTGGTAAATAACATGACTTCTTGATTGCCATGGGTAACTGCTACCCCTACCAAGCGATCATTTTCTGTTAACTCTAGCGCGATAATACCCGAAGAACGTGGACGAGAAAATTCTGTCAAAGCAACTTTTTTAACTGTCCCTTGCGCAGTAGCCATAAAGACATACTGACTTTCTTGATATTCCCGAACGGGTAATATGGCACTAATGCGTTCACCTTCTTGTAAAGGTAATAAATTGATAATGGGTTTACCTCGGGCAATTCTACTGGCTTGAGGCAGTTGATAAACCTTCAACCAATAAACTTTGCCGCGATCAGAGAAACATAAAATCGTATCATGCGTACTAGCTACTAACAGATGTTCAATAAAATCTTCTTCTTTAATGTTACTGGATGACTTACCTTTACCACCACGATGCTGGGCTTGATAAGTTGCTATCGGTTGAATTTTTGCATAACCTTCATGCGAGAGCGTTACAACAACATCTTCTTCCGGCACTAAATCTTCAAGACAAAAATCTCCATCACTCTCGATGATTTCGGTACGACGTTCATCACCAAACTGCTCTCTTATCGCTTCTAATTCTTCACGTATCACTTGCATCAAACGCAAAGGATTAGAAATAATTTCAGTTAAATTAACAATGAGTTCTTTTAAATCTTTGTGTTCAGCAACGATTTTGTCTTGCTCTAAACCGGTCAAACGATGTAGGCGCATTTCTAGAATAGATTGAGCTTGCTCAGGAGAAAGATAATAACCATCTGAACCTAATCCATATTGTTCTTGGACGTTCATTAAAGCTTTTTCACCATCCGCGCGCGTTAAAATCTCGATGACTTTAGCGGGATGCCAAGCGCGTTTCATTAATTGCACTCTAGCTTCAGCAGAATCTTTTGCCTGCTTAATCAATATTATCATTTCATCAATATTAGTTAATGCAATCGCTAATCCTTCAAGAATATGAGCGCGTTCTTTTGCTTTTCGTAAATCAAATACTGTACGACGCGTAACGACTTCTTGTCGATGCCGAAGAAAAGCATCAATTAACTGCTTGATATTTAAAATTTTCGGTTGATTATCGACTAAAGCAACTATGTTAATGCCATAGACAGTTTGTAATTGTGTATGCACAAATAAATTATTTAAAACGACTTCTGAATTTTCTCCACGGCGTAATTCGATTACTATACGCATACCTTGTTTATCAGACTCATCGCGCAGCGCAGTAATACCTTCTAACTTTTTATCCTTCACTAACTCAGCAATACGTTCGATTAGACGTGCTTTATTTACTTGATAAGGTAATTCTGTAACGATGATTTTTTCTTTAGGGGAGCGCTCATCACTTTCAATATTTGTTTTAGCGCGAACACCGATACGACCACGGCCAGTTCGATACGCTTCAACAATACCGCCTCTACCATAAATAATACCAGCTGTCGGAAAATCAGGACCAGGAATAAAATTCATTATTTCTTGAATAGAAATATCAGGATTATCAATAGATGCAACGCAAGCATTAATTACTTCAGTTAGATTATGAGGCGGAATATTCGTCGCCATACCCACTGCAATACCTGATGAACCATTAACCAATAGATTAGGCACTTGCGTTGGCATCACGACAGGAATCATTTCTGACTCATCGTAATTCGGCGCAAAATCGACGGTCTCTTTTTCTAAATCAGCTAACAATGAATGAGCCAAACGCGTCATGCGGATTTCTGTGTAACGCATTGCCGCTGCAGAATCTCCATCTACAGAACCAAAATTTCCTTGTCCGTCAACGAGCAAATACCGTAGAGAAAAAGGTTGAGCCATCCGTACGATAGTATCGTAAACCGCTGTATCACCATGTGGATGATATTTACCGATAACATCACCGACAACGCGTGCTGATTTTTTATGGGGTTTATTCCAATCATTACCAAGCTCATGCATAGCAAACAATACCCGACGATGGACGGGCTTAAGTCCGTCTCTCACATCAGGCAATGCGCGTCCAACAATAACGCTCATCGCGTAATCCAAATAGGATTGTTTTAACTCAGCTTCAAGGCTAACTTTCTGTATTTCTCGAGCAATTGGAGTATCCATAGGTCCTTTCAACTTATGCTTAGGGTGAGGATAATAATCTAGTCAATGGCTAAATAAAATAGCGCTTTAAAACCGCAAAATTATACCATGAATTCAACACTAGAAACAGGCATTAAATCGGCTTTAGTTAGATAAAGCATCCCCACGGGCGTTCTTGATAAACATACGGTTTGTTTTTATCCTCCTCAGGTAACTTATGCGTTGGTGCCGGAAAAAAATTGGTTTGACTAGCTGAAACCGAAAAATTAGCAGGAGCCGAACGAACTACTTGTGAAACCAGAGAACTAGCAGGAATCGGTGCAACTACTCTCAAAACCGGAGAATTAGAAGGAGTCGATGAAACTACTTGCGAACCTAAAGAATTAGCAGGAGTCGGTGTGACTATTTGTGAAACAGGAGAAATAGGCAACACTATCCGTAATCCCGAAGAATTAGCATGAGTAGGCGTCACTACCGGTGAAAAAGCAGAATCTTGTGAAAAATCAGAATCTGACAAATTATCTATCTCAGAAAGACTGTCTGATGCAGAGTGATCTGCAATAATAGCTTTAGCTGCTGCGATCGGATCCTCATGCAACACTATTTTCATAAAATAATCTTGAGTTAATTCGATCTGCCAAAACCCTATTTCTGATAAAGCTAGTTCAACACTTTTTAAACAATCAGATTTTATCAACTTAAGATTTTCAGAGCTATCAAGATCACTACTAGATAACAAATTCAAAATAGTTCCAGCAGATTCCGGATCAGATTGCAGTATAAAATCAATATGCGACTGCGGCACAGGACCATTCTGATATTTAAATACAAAAGTTAATGCCCAAGCAGCTTCTTCAGGAAAAGGATTTTGAATGATTTGCAAATAGAGATTTTTTGGAACTTTATTGTCTGGGTTTAATAATGATTTCAGAGCAGAACGTAACTTAGCTGAATCTGCACGATGCATAATCGCGTCAAAATATTCCTGCTTAAACATTTCTTCGGAATTCAAAAATCTTAATACTTCAATTTTATTGCTATCTATCATTTTACTCAATTGTTCAAAATGATAGTGGTTTTTAATAAACAACCTATCTACCAATGAAAACATTTCTTCATTTGTTAAGTCTCTGTCTTGACCAGCATTCGGCAAGCTTGAATAGAATTTTTTAAGCTCATTAATATGAGGAAAATCCCCAACTACAGACCAATAACCACGCGCCATCCAACCACCAATAGGAATACCTGCAATGCTAACTGAATTCTTATCGACTAAATCATAATGTGTCGCAATTTGTTTTTGAATATCCGAAATTTTCATATCTAACCCTTTTGTTAAATTTTTTTTTAAAAAACAAAACTAACTCGCACGATAAGCACTCATTTCTACAGAATTAAAATTTTCACTCTCGTTTCGTTTAGCTTGGGCATTCGTAAAAAAACATATTCTGCTAGACTGAGACAGCATAACCTCATCTTTACCTTCATCTAAAACATTACCATTTAATGTCGTTCCCACCAAGCTCATTACATTCAAAGCTAAATGCTCCGGATACCGATGTCGAGATATAATTTTAAAATTCTTAAGCGTGAAAAAACTTTCTTCACAGCACATAGAAAAAATCGACTGGAATATAGGTTTGAAATATTCTCTTAACAGTTTAAACATCAAAAGATCATTAGCTCTTGCTGATTTACTAAAAATAATTTTTATAAAATGATAATGCTCTTCTGAACTTAAAGGTCTATCCGATTCTATCCACGGAAGATTATAATAAAAATCACGCAATAAACTTTCATCTTTATTATAAAGAAATCTAGCAGGAATTAACCCACCCAAATAATAATCTGGAGCATATTGGTCAAGCAAATTTTTTATGTATGAAATTTTCATTAAATCACTCCAAGCTTACAGAATTAATAAATTTTCCAACAACGCTGCATTTTAGATGGTCGAGTAAAATCTTCTGGCATCATCTGTTTCGTTATTTCTTCAATTTTAAAGTCGGGGAACAATAATGGGTCCAAGATAAAATGCTTATCCTGTGTCGTCAATAATAAAACCCCATCGGGTAGCAGTAATTTAAGTATTTGATACATGACTAACTCTGAATCTTCTAATTCAGGAAGCTCTGCAAAAATTAAATTATAGCGACTTTTTTCACGTTCAAGCCAAAGAAACATATCTGAAATAACAACGTGATGTTTCTTTTCTAAAATATTATTCAATGCGAAGTTACGTCTGACCCAACTAGATTCACTTTCGCACTCAACTATTGTTTTGCTAGTGAGACAACCACCTACAGCTGCACATACAGTCATCGCACCATCAGTCGCAAAAACATTTAAAAAATGAGACCCTTTTGCGGAACTCTGAAGAAGTATACGTAAATTACGTAACTGCAATGACATTCCGATATCTATTTCACTAGATGCCAAATTCACAAGAAATGTTTTACCCATCTCTTTTACACTATAAAATTTATCAAATTGTACGGAGATATTATTCTCATATAATTTTTCACGCCTAGCATATTTATGAAAAAAAAGTTCTGCTGGAGGGACATTTAAAATTTCTGGCAGAACAGCTAACACTTCCTGTTGTCGTTGCAATACTTTTTCTTTATCAATAATTTTAGGTGCACGATATTCTTGGATATAAACATACTGCTCATATCTATCTATTGCAAAAGCATACTCAGGTAAATCTTTATCATAAATTCGATAACAAGAAATATCTTCTCTTTCTGACCAACGTTTTAGATGTTTCATATTTTTGCGAATACGATTTGCAAACATTTGTACTGCTTCAGAGTTAGGAGCAATCTGAGTCAGTGCTGCTTGCACTCGACGTTCATTTTGTGTTGCAGGTGTACGATCAATAAATTTTTCAGATGAGATATCAAACAACAATAATTGACAAGGAATCACCCCATTAAATAATGGATAGTATTTTTTGGCACGTATCCCCATTTGCTTACCCAAATCTGGGTTCCCAGTAAATACTGCTGCTTGCCAGCCATTAAACTCTTGTTTAAATTTATCACCCAAGCACGTGTATAAGCCTCGTAAATCGCTTTCTTCGCCTAAGCGCTCACCGTAGGGGGGATTAACCGCTATTAGCCCCACTTGCATCGATGGAAGTGCTTTAAGCGATGACAGATCATGTTTTTCAACGTGAACTTTTCCACGCAAACCTGCACGTTCAATATTATCGAAAGCAATTTTAATTGCGCTTGAATCAGCATCGTAACCAATGATAGTAGGTAATTTTAACATACCATTTTCACGTCGCAGCTCGGCATCTTTTATAATTAATTCCCAGGTTTTAGGATTATGTTTTTTCCAACCTAGAAATCCGAAATAATCGCGCAGCAACCCTGGCGCAATATCCCCTGCCATCATTGCGCCCTCGATCAGAAGCGTTCCTGAACCACACATGGGATCTAATAAAGTTCCACCCTCTTTTGCAGTTAAGGGCCACTTTGCACGTAACAATATAGCAGCAGCTAAATTTTCTTTTAAAGGAGCAGCCCCACCTTCTAATCGGTAATTTCTTTTATGTAAACTTTCACCTGACAAATCCAGACTTATCGTAGCTAGATCACGATAAAGATACACATTAATAT
>DHXK01000258.1:20064-22496 GCA_002413665.1 Legionellales bacterium UBA5158
CGATAAAGATACACATTAATACTGACATCAGGCTTTGATCGAGCAACATTAGGTCGCAAACCAAATTTTTCGCGCAATTGATCAACGATGGCGTCTTTAACTTTTTGTGCCCCGAACAGGGTATGTGTGATTTTAGACTGAGAGGATACAAAGTTTACAGCTAATGTTCCGCTAGGATTGATATGCTCATCCCACTGTATGGTTTGCACACCAGCATATAATTCTTCTGGAGTATTGCCTGGAACTCGAGCTATGGGTAGCAAAATTCGATTGGCTAATCTAGACCACATACAGGCTTTATAAGCTAAAGCCAAGTCTCCGGTGAACTCTACTCCGGCTAATTTCTCTGCAGCATGAGTTGCGCCTAATCCGCGCAACTCATCTGCTAACAATAACTCTAGACCTTTAGGGGTTGTGGCAAATAGGTTTAATTGATGCATAGTCATAATCAGGCTGTATCGCTAACTTTTAATGTGGGCGGCAGTATATCACCCTAATCGATCAATTACATGGCTCATATTAAGTCAATGGACAAAAAAGCCCCGGATTTGATGACCGAGGCAGAGGTTTTATTTTAAGGCTCTTCTTAGAACTTTTCCTACATTGGTTTTTGGCAATTCATCACAGAATGCAATTTGTTTAGGAATTTTATAACCTGTTAGCTTGGTGCGACAATAAGCAATAATTTCTTCTGGGATCAAGTCCATTTTATTTTTAACAATAAATGCTTTTGGTACCTCCCCTGAAGATTCATCCGGTACCCCAACAACAGCTGCTTCCTGCACGCCAGGCATACTCATTAATACCGCTTCAATTTCATTAGGGTAAACATTAAATCCAGAGACTAGAATCATATCTTTTTTTCGTTCTAAAAGACGAACATATCCATCTTCATTCATGACGCCAATATCACCCGTCAAAAGCCAGCCATCTTTTGTAAATACTTTTTGTGTCTCTAAAGGATTTTGCCAATATCCTCGCATCACTTGTGGACCTTTAATGCATATTTCTCCAGATTCACCCAAAGGTAATTCATTACCTGAATCATCTAGAATAGTCATTATCGTAGAAGAAACGGGTAACCCTATGTATCCATTGTATTCTTTTAAGTCAATGGGGTTAATAGCAGCGCAGGGAGAGGTTTCTGTCAATCCATAAGCTTCCAACAAAGGGTGTCCCGTTACTACATGCCATCTCTCAGCAACGACGCGCACCACTGCCATTCCACCACCTAATGAAAGCTTTAATGCACTGAAATCTACTTTAGAGAAATTAGGATTCTTTAACATAGCATTAAATAATGTGTTCACTCCTGTAATCACAGTGAACTTAAATTTAGACATTTCACTTACCACTTGATCGATGTCTCTCGCATTCGTAATCAAGATATTGAGACCACCTGTTTTCATTATAAATAAACAATTAGCGGTTAGAGAAAAGATATGATAAAGCGGTAACGCAGTAATAATAATTTCTTTGCCAGGGTCAAATAAAGGCTTAAACCATGCCTCAGCCTGCAAAATATTTGCAATAATATTGCGGTGCGTGAGTATAGCGCCTTTAGCGACGCCTGTTGTGCCACCGGTATATTGCAGAAATGCAATTTCATTATTGGTGATAACGACATGTTGAAAATTTAAATTTTTACCTAAGGCTAATACTTTCTTAAAAGCTAAGGCATTAGGAATAGACCACTTTGGAATTTTTTTCTTAATGTACTTTAGAACAAAGTTAATGAGCAATGCTTTAGGGTAAAAAAGCATGTCGCCAATTTCTGTGACTATTACATTTTTTAATGTAGTTTCTTTGAGAACTGCTTGAACTGTATGTGCAAAATTACTGAGAACAATAATTGTTTCAGTGCCGGAATCATTTAATTGAAACTTTAACTCACTCGGGGTATAGAGAGGATTAACATTTACTACAATAAGTCCTGCTCTTAGAATACCAAACATGACTATGGGATATTGCAGCACGTTAGGTAACATGATGGCTACGCGATCGCCTTTTTTTAATTTTAATTCTTGCTGTAGATAAGCGGCAAAAGCACGAGAATATAAATCAATTTGTCTATAGGTTAAAGTTGTACCTAAATTATAAAAAGCAGGTAAATCTGCAAAAAGCTGACAATTCTCTTCCAACATTTCAGTCAGTGATTGGTAGGTATCTGGGTTAATGTCTATTGCCACACCGTTTGGGTAGTTCTTCAACCAAATCTTTTCCACGTTCAACCATTCCTTGTAATTTGTCAAAATAAGTAAGCATGATTTTTAAATCATTTTTAATTTTCTTTCAATATGAAATGGATACTCGTTTTATGATTTACTGGAGTAATCCTTGTGTCCTTAGAAAAAAACTTTTTGGTCGGGACGACAGGATTTGAACCTGCGACCCCCTGACCCCCAGTCAGGTGCGCTACCAAGCTGCGCCAC
>DHXK01000258.1:22575-33048 GCA_002413665.1 Legionellales bacterium UBA5158
GCGCTACCAAGCTGCGCCACGCCCCGATATTATAAGATGACAGCGCTAAGAAAACGCTTCATCTAGGGTTACATTTTTAGATTTAAATTACGAAAACTCGGGTTCTTTCAAACGTTGGAGGACATTCTCAAGATCAGCTATAACTTTCTGTACTACGGCATCAGTATGAACAGTTTGGCTTACTGCAGCTGAGTTATGCGTTAATTGCGCCCTTGCTCCTTCGATGGTAAAACCATTTTCATATAATAATGAGCGAATTTGTCTAATCAATAACACATCATTATATTGGTAATAACGTCGATTACCACGACGTTTAGAGGGTTTTAATTGTAAAAATTCTTGTTCCCAATATCGTAAAACATGCGGCTTTACCGCGCAAAGCTGAGCAGCTTCACTAATAGTAAAGTAACGCTTGTCTGGAATAGGCGGCAACGATTCTAGATCGCTACTCTCGTCACTATTCTTCATCAAGTTTTGTGTTGTGTACTTCATTCCCAGCATACTTTTCAACACGTGCCCTTAGTTTTTGACCACTGCGGAAAGTTACGACTCGTCGAGCAGAAACAGGAATTTCTTCACCTGTTTTAGGATTCCTTCCAGGACGCTCGTTCTTATCATGTAATTCAAAATTGCCAAAGCCAGAAAGCTTCACTTGTTGAGCACCTTCCAAAGCCTTACTTAATTGATGAAAAAATAATTCAACAATTTCTTTGGCTTCTCGCTTTGTTAATCCTATTTCTTGAAATAGACGCTCAGAAATGTCTGCTTTTGTCAGTGCCATTTTGTTAGCCTCTTAATTCAGCGTTGAATTTTTCCTTTAATGAAACTATAACTCGCTCTATAAGATCTGCAACTTCTTCGTCTATAAGAGTGCGTGAAGAATGCTGCAACGTCAAGGCTAAGGCAATACTTTTTTGTCCAACCAAAATACCTTTTCCTTGATAAACATCAAATATTTCAACTTGTTTGAGCCACTCTCCGGCGACTTTCTTTATTGTATCCTGAATCGAATGAAATGGTACAGACTCCTGAATTAAAATTGCAATATCGCGTCTAATTTCAGGAAATTTTGATAAACTATTAAACTTTGGAATCAAACCTGAGCTAAAAATATCCAGCAATAATTCGAAAGCAAACACCTTACCTTCAATTTTTAGGGTTTGAATAATAGAAGGATGCATTGCCCCCACTATCCCCACATAGTTATCCGCTAGATATATTTCTGCTGTTTGTCCAGGATGTAAAGCAGGATGTTTAGCCGGCTTAAAAACAACAGCGTCCTTTATACCCGTAAGGCTAAGTAAGTTCTCTAAGTCACCTTTAATATCAAAAAAATCAAATGATCTTGAGGGGATACCCCATTGCTCTTTGCTAACAGATCCACAAACTAATCCACCCAGCATGCTTTGTTGCAATAGTGCTTGGTCTTCAGATAAAAACCGCAGGCCAGTTTCAAAGATTTGGATACGCGACTGTTGTCGATTTTGATTATACAAAAGTACATTGATTAACCCTGGCCATAAATTCGTGCGCATGACTGACATATCAGCATTGATAGGGTTGACTAATTCTTTCATAGCCTGTTCTGGATTCAACAGGGTTTGTAATTTTTTATCCACAAAACTATAGGTCACTACTTCTTGATAACCTTGGTCACATAGCGCGACACGGATTCGATTTAACGGTGTCGCGCGCTCCAAGGAAGGATCCATGAGCAGCATACCCACCTGGTTTGTAGTAGGGATTTTATTATAGCCAGAAAGACGAGCAATCTCTTCTATTAAATCAACCTCTAGAGTGATATCTGAACGACGAGCAGGAACAGTCACTAGCCAACCTGTTATTGCTTTATTTTGGCAAGTAAAACCTAATTTTTGCAAAATATTTTCGATGTCAGCATGAGGAATAGCATAACCTAATATTTTCTGAAGTCGGGCTGCACGCAACTCAATTGTGATGGGCTGTGGCAAAAATTGTTTGTTACATTTTTCAATAACAGGACCCGGTTGGCCACCTACAATATCCATCAGCAATTGAGTCGCTCGCTCTATGGCTTTACGTCCTAAAGCAGGATCTATTCCACGTTCAAAACGATAAGCAGAATCAGAAGCAAGATTATAGTGACGACAAGAATATGCTACACTGGTAGGCTTAAAATAGGCACTTTCTAAAAAAATATCACAAGTCTCCATCGTCACGCTTGAATCTAAACCACCCATGACACCCGCAATAGCTAACGGTTTTATTTGATCTGCAATAACTAATGTTTTTGAATTTAACTGCACTTCACGATCATTGAGTAAGGTGATGGCTTCATTCTCTTTTGCAAAACGAATTTCAATCCCGCCCTCAATTTTAACGAGATCAAAAGCATGCATGGGCTGGCCCAACTCCAGCATGACATAATTCATTACATCGACTACAGGGTTGATTCCGCGTATTCCACCGCGGCGTAAATTCTCACTCAACCATAATGGTGTGGTCGCAGTCAAATTAACAGAATGAATAATTCTACCAAAGTATGCTGGACAATCTTCATCGGGCAGCACAACCATCGGTAAAACCTCATGAATGACAGAAGGAATAGGATGGATCACTGAAACAGTTAAATGACTATCGGTCAGAGCAGAGACTTCTATCGCCATTCCTAAAATACTTAAGCAATCGCCACGATTAGGTGTAACTGCAACATCAAAAATTGTGTCGGCAAATTGTAAATATTCCCAAACCTCTTTGCCTATAGGAGCATCCGTTAGAAGTTCGTACAAGCCTTCGCTCTCTTCTAATAACCCTAATTCTTTAGCTGAACATAGCATTCCATGTGATGCTATGCCGCGAATTTCACTCGCAGTAATAATCACATTCTTAGGTAAACGACTTTGTGGCAATGCGACAGGGACTTTCATGTTTGGACGGACGTTCTTAGCACCGCAGACTATCGTAACCGGTGTTTTCAACCCTACATCCACCTCACAAATCTGTAAGCGCTCAGCATCGGGATGTTTTTTTATTGTTATAACTTGACCTACAACCACGCCAGAAAAGGGATCAGCAACAGGAGTAAGCCCATCTACTTCTAAGCCTGCCATAGCAAGAGTGTCGCACAATTCTGCTTGTGTTAATGTTGGATTAACCCACTGGCGTAACCAGGATTCACTGAATTTCATGACTTACCGCCCCTTAAAACTGTCGTAAAAATCGCAAATCATTTTCAAATAATGAACGTAAATCGGTTATGCCATAACGCAGCATCGTTAAACGATCAATCCCAATACCAAATGCCCAACCGGTATATTTTTCGCTATCAATGCCAACGGCACTAAATACATTTGGATGCACCATTCCGCAACCCAACACTTCCAGCCACCCAGTCTGTTTACAAATACGACAACCTTTGCTTTTACAACTCAGGCAACCAATATCCACTTCTGCGGAAGGCTCAGTAAAAGGAAAATAGGAAGGGCGAAAACGTATCGGTACTGGGGCTTCAAAAAAGGCTTGTAAGAAATTGATTAGAATACCTTTAAGGTCTGAAAAACTTACGTTTTCATCTATCATTAACCCTTCCATTTGATGAAACATGGGGGTATGAGTAATATCAAAATCTCGCCTGTAAACCCGGCCCATTGCGATAATTCTAAAAGGAGGCTTAGTCTGTTCCATTACCCGAATCTGTACTGGCGACATTTGGGTACGCAGCAAACTGCCATCTCCAAAATAAAACGTATCCTGCATAGCACGAGCTGGATGCAAAGCTGGTACGTTTAAAGCGGTAAAATTATGATGATCATCTTCTACTTCAGGACCATCAACCGTTGCAAACCCCATCTGTGTGAATAATGCTTCTAGGCGCTGGCGAGTTTTAGTAATCGGATGCAGCACTCCAAAATCCTCTCTACGGCCAGGCAGAGTCACATCAATAGATTCAGAAGCTAGCTGATTAGCCACTTCGGCTTCTTTTAAAAAGACAGTTTTTTGCTCGATGAGAACTTGGATTTTTTCTTTAACAAGATTAACTTTTTGCCCTGCGAGCGGACGCTCTTCAGGAGGGAGTTGGCCCAGATTTTTAAGAGACTCTGTTAATAAGCCTTTCTTACCTAAATATAACACGCGACAAGTATCTAAACTTTTTAGGTCAGCAGCTTGCATAATACCAGCTTCAGCTTGCTGAAATAATTCATCTAACTCTTTCATGAATTACGTCCAAAAAAATAGGGGCTTACACCCCTATTTTAATCAAATTTCTTAATGTTATGCGGCTATTTGAGCTTTAGCTTGTTCTGCTATTGCGGCAAAAGCAGGTTTGTCATGTACAGCAATATCTGCTAGTACTTTACGATCAACCTGAATCGATAACTTTCTTAAAGCAGACATAAAGACGCTATAAGACATACCACATTCACGCGCCGCTGCATTAATACGAACAATCCAAAGGGCTCTGAAGGTACGTTTTTTCTGACGACGATCACGATAAGCATATTGAGCTGCTTTAATAACGGCTTGGGTTGCCACACGAAACACACGGCTCCGAGCACCATAATAACCTTTTGCTTTTTTTAAAACTTTTTTGTGTCTAGCACGGGCAGTTACGCCTCTTTTAACTCTCGACATTTTCTACTTCCTCACTTCAAATATGGCAACATCTGGGTAATAGATGGACAATCAACTTTCGCCACCGCAGATACTCCACGCAATTGACGTTTATTCTTTGTACTTCTACTAGTTAACATATGGCGACGTTTAGCAGACCGGCATTTCAAGCCATTCTTTGTAGCTCTAAATCTTTTAGCCGCACCACGGTTAGTTTTCAACTTAGGCATTTCTTTGACTCCACTTTACTATTTCCAATCAGTTTAGAGCTATCTCGATCCATCTAGATAACTTACTATTTTGTTTTTTTAGGTCCAATTACCATGACCATTTGGCGCCCTTCAAACTTAGGACGCTGTTCTAAAACACCATATTCTGTCAAATCAACCTGGATGCGCTCTAGTAACTGCATACCCAATTCAGGATGAGCCATCTCACGTCCACGAAAACGCAACGTAACTTTAGCTTTATCCCCTTCTTCCAAGAAACGAATAAGATTACGAAGTTTAACTTGATAATCTCCTTCTTCCGTTGCTGGTCGAATCTTAATCTCTTTAATATGTACCTGCTTTTGTTTCTTCTTCGCAGCCGCTTTACGCTTGCTCTGTTGAAATCGAAACTTGCCAAAATCCATGATGCGGCAAACTGGTGGTTTAGCATCAGGTGACAATTCTACTAAGTCCAAGGCTGACTCTTCAGCAATTTGTCTTGCTTGACGAGTAGGCACTACACCTAGCTGATTGCCCTCAGCATCAATCAGTCGGACCTCTGAGACTGTTATTTCATCATTAACCCGAGGTTTCTTTTCTGCGCTAATCTGGTCTTCCTCCTAGTTTATTCGGCTTCGGCGTGCAACTTCACTCTGTATAAAATCCGAGCATTCCTGTATGGACATACTGCCAAGATCTTCCCCTTGCTGGGTTCGAACCGAAACTGCGCCCATTTCAACTTCACGATCCCCAACTACCAATAGAAAGGGAGCATGCTGTAAAGTATGTTCGCGGATTTTAAAGCCGATCTTCTCATTTCTCAAGTCCGATTTCACTCGAATGCCATGTTTTTTGAATAAATTAGCAATTTCTTCACAATATTGGGCTTGGCGGTCGGTAATATTCATAATGACCGCTTGTGTGGGAGCTAACCAGACCGGCAACTTTCCCGCATAATGTTCTAAAAGAACACCAATAAATCGCTCTAAGGAGCCCAAGATAGCACGATGCAACATAACTGGCACCTTTTTAGTACCATCTTCGGCAATATAATATGCATCTAATCGTGCCGGCTGGGAATAATCTAATTGTAGAGTCCCACATTGCCAAACCCGGTTCATACAATCTTTCAATGAAAACTCAATTTTAGGACCGTAAAATGCCCCTTCGCCAGGAAAGATATCATAGGCAAGACCTGCGTTACGTAATGCCTCACCTAAAGCATGCTCGGCTTTATCCCAGAGCTCGTCGGATCCCACACGTTTTTCAGGTCGCGTGGAAAGCTTAACAATCACATCTTTAAAACCAAAATCTTGATAGATATCTAATAATTGACGAATAAAACTTGTGGCCTCTTCTTGCACCTGATCTTCCGTACAAAAAATATGTGCATCATCTTGCACAAATTGACGAACTCGCATCAAACCCTGGACCGTGCCTGAAGCTTCATTACGATGCACACAACCAAACTCTGCTAAACGAATCGGTAAATCACGATAACTTTTCAAGCCCTGCTTAAAAATTTGCACATGACAAGGACAGTTCATAGGTTTCACAACGTAACAACGATCGCTATCCGCATCTACGGTAAACATGTTTTCATGAAACATATCCCAGTGACCAGATTTTTTCCAGAGCGACGCATCGACTAGCTGAGGTGTGGATACTTCCTGATACCCATATTCAGCAATCCGTTGGCCTATGTAATTTTTAATTTGTTGGTAAATGATCCAGCCGTTAGGATGCCAAAAAATCATACCCGGCGCTTCTTCTTGCACATGGAAAAGATCTAAATTTTTACCAATGTGGCGATGATCACGCTTCTCTGCTTCTTCTAAATTGTTAACATGCTCATCTAGGGATTTCTTATCAGTCCATGCAGTACCATAAATTCGTTGCAACATTTCATTTTTTGAGTCGCCACGCCAATATGCACCAGCTACTTTCATTAGTTTGAAAGCTTTAATTTTGCCGGTACTAGGAACATGCGGACCACGGCACAGATCAATAAAATCACCCTGTTGATAAGTAGTCAGAGTCTCTGTCTCAGGAATATCTTCAATAATCTTTGCTTTATACTCTTCACCTATACCGCGAAAAAATTTAATCGCTTCATTCCGTGTAAGCACATTACGCGTGATTACGAGACCTGCTTTGGATAATTCAAGCATTTTTTCTTCTATCAGTACTAAATCTTCTGGGGTGAAAGGACGAGCAAAAGCAAAGTCATAATAAAAACCATTTTCAATAACAGGACCAATAGTGACTTGTGCTGTAGGAAATAACGCTTTAACAGCTTGTGCTAATAAATGAGCTGCAGAATGACGTATCACTTCTAAAGCTGCTGGATCTTTATCTGTCACGATAGAAATCTCTGCGTCATCAGACACAGTAAACGAAGTATCAACCAACCGTCCATTTATCTTGCCGGCGAGCGCTGCTCTAGCAAGACCTGCGCCAATATTTGCTGCAATTTCAGCAATGGTCACTGGGTGATCGAATTGTCGCTGGCTTCCATCAGGCAGAGTTATAATAACTGGCTGAGCAACCTGTTGCAGAGTACTAGGTGACATGAGCCACTCTCTTTTATAAAATAAAAAAAATATCACCCGCATAATGCAAGGGCTTAAAAATGGTAGGCATGTGTGAAACAAACCACTGACCACTACCTTTCAATGTCAGAGTTTTTATGTACGTTAGCTTATTAATCAAATGCTTGCGTAGCTCATTAAAGCAAAAGTATACGATAACCCACCTTAATCTACAACTTTTTTAGCCATAAAACGGTGCAGCATATAACTGAAAAGAAAAGGATTCTATTTCTTTACTTGAGATAAAACAAGAAAAAAGTCAGGGATTAAGATGAGATTTAAATATTTTTGTATCTATGCAGCAACTAGTTGTAGCTCGTCGTTACAAGCGGCATTCGAACCGCGATCGTCAGAACGCGATTTCCAAATAAAATAATCCCTGCACTCCGTTTCGCTCCATTCAGGCAAAGCGAAATACGGGAACTCGTAACTGATTGCTGCATTACTCAGAACCTGGTTTTACATTCCACTTAAGACAGCCCCATACTTTGGCAGGTAGCGAATTCTCGAACACACATAATGCGCCAGTCGAAATCTTGATGTCGTATCGGGCGCTGAAAGCTGCAAAATCACCTGTCAGATAAGGTGCGAAACGAGCGATGCCATTGCTAGTGACTACCAAAATAGTTTTTCCTGCGTAATCTCGTAACAGACGATCAGAAAAATCCTGCCAGTGATTTATAAGTTCCAACGGATCCACTTTCCAGCCAGCAGGTACTCTGGCTATGTTTTCCCAGGCTCTCAGCGCCTCTACTCCCACCCTAGCAATTACCTGCTCTTCCGGCTGATTCTCGTCCGGCCCGTAATCAATTTCATTAAAAATCGAGAGTGTTTCAGTCGGTAAGTTGGTTTGCATTGATCTCTGCGCCTGCTCTGCAGTTTGTACCGTGCGCTTAAGCTTGGAGGTGAAAATGACATCAGGGATCAAATCGTTTTGCTTTAGATAAGCGCCTAGCATAGCCCCCTGCTTCAGGCCGCTTTCAACCAGAGGCAAATCAGTCGTACCGACTCTCTTCACGACATCGCCAGACCCAAAAGTATTACCGTGGCGGGCAATAAGTAATCGTGTTCTCATACTCATAAACCAGTTTTCTGTTTAAGATCGGTAGACTGCAGTAACTCTCCATGTTTTGCAATCAGCTCTTGCGCACGAGTCACATCTTGTGGGCTATCGATGCCTGACATATTAGCACGCCCCTTAAAATCAACCGGGACACAGCGGATGGTGTACCCGTTTTCCAAAACACGTAATTGTTCGAGTCCTTCCAATTTTTCGAAATTGCTTTCCGCTAAATTGATGAATTTTTCCAACATATCCAGCGAATAGCCATACAAACCTATATGGCGGAAGACAGGACTTTTGTCGCTATTTATTCGCAAATCATCCTCCTTGCGTATGGAGGGAATGATGGATTTGCTGAACCAAAAGGCATTGCCGGTTTTCTCATTAAAAACGGCTGTGGTACCGCTGAAGGGTGTCATTAGCTTGTTTTGCCGCAAGCTATCTAACTGCTCCCAAGTCAACTGAGTAACAGGGGTAACAACGTCACAAGGCGAGGCAGCAAAAGCTGCAATCATCGCCCGCAAAAAATCAGGTGGTGTCAATGGCGCATCACCTTGCATATTCAGAATAAAATCAGGCTTGTCTTTCAACTTCCGCACCGCTTCCGCAACACGGTCCGTTCCAGTGGGAGACTCCAGTGCGGTCATCACGCAAGTAATGCCTATCTCACTACAATGCTGAGTGATGCGATCATCATCCGTAGCAACAACCACCGATACATTCTCTAATCCTTCTGCTGCCATTAACGATAAACGCACGACCCTTTGCAACATGGTCTGGCCACTGATCATGACTAAAGGTTTCCCCGGCAACCGTGTCGAGGCATATCGAGCGGGAATAACAATAACGGTCTTCATGATGAAATCTTCCAATAATCGAAAAGCAATCAGCATGACATAAAAATTATGGACTCTCTAGTGCTCTGCCCCTATGAATTTGTTTAAAAATATGACAGCTTGATAAGTGAATAAACTGTTTTGCTTACGTTTAATTTAGTAACTCGCATACTATGAACTTTAAGAAATTTAAAATAATTTTAGTTGTTAACCTTAAACTATCCCTTTAGCAATGGGATAGTTTATATACATATAAAGCTATATTTTATTATTCTAAATTTATTAATTAATATCTGCATGATCCATGCCTATCTTATTTAAAGGATTAACATTGTTGAATATTTTACAGAAAATAATAAGCCGGGTGAGTACTCATTGAAATAAGGTTTACCTGCTTATTCCTAATTTTGGAAAAGTAAAATTAGTCACCTGTCTTATCGTTTTTATAGCCTTGTGGGAGAGAGCGAAAAGAAAAACAAAACAACTTAAGTCAATCTATCTTTGACTAAACTTTAATTTATTAAATGAGATATCTTTTACTTCAGAAGCTTTGTGATGAGTGAAAAGTAATCCTGCAGTTGATACATACTTAATTCCTAATTCAAATGTTTTAGCTTGGTTTTTCTGAAGCAATAAACTACGAGTTTTTTGCACTAAATAATGATTAATTTCTTTGACTATAGCATCAGCCGCAGATTCTCGATTATGCGACTGAACTTTCGCTGCTGGCATAACTTTATATTGTTGATCTTCAACTAAATTCACAAGATGCGCATAACCAGCTTGATTGACTGATTGAACATGAGCTTCATGAGAAGCATTCATGCTTTCAGCATTAATCACATATAATGCTTTGCCCACTAATGAGTCCGCTATTTCAGTTACCATAGACGTTGAATCACCTGTCACTACCGGGATCAATCGTAAGTTAGGCTTTGATAACTCTAGGCTAACTTGATGATCAATAACGTGGACGGGTAATGCGAGAATATCAATGCTATCGATAGTATCTTTGAGTTCTGGAAAAACTTGGTGACTCGCGTAGACGGATAATATTTTTGAATTCGACGTACGCTTAATTTTTTGCAAAGCTTGCAACCCATGATCCCCAATAGATATTAAAATATGCTGCGATTGGGTGTCAGATTTAAGTTCATAATTTGTAAGCGTTCAGGTACTTTTTT